>JBBITW010000318.1:0-3341 GCA_037440525.1 Deltaproteobacteria bacterium | reverse complement strand
TTTACGTAATATATGTGGGAGAAGTTATTAAGATACTCTTAAATTGAGCTAAATTTTTAAAAAAAGCTTTTAGTTACAACTCGTTGCCTTCCTACCGCACGCAAGCATTTACCTTATCATCCACTTGATAAGATTTCGAGGGTATTCCTGCCAGACCTTTTAACTTAGGCCTATTTAAGTGAATGGTTACGAGGTCTCTAAAACCAAAATTGAGCGGTATTTTTTTATAATGTAGCCGCACCCTTGAGGATGCGAATGTTTTGGCCTTCCACCATAGGAGCAACTCTCCAAGGACGGCTTGATCCTCATTCAATGGTTTTTTTTTGATATAGGCTAACGCCTGCGGTAACAGGTTTTTTTTAAAAGAATCGCTAAATTTAGATAAAACAGATCTCTAAAAAATATTTAAAAACTGTAACTTCGCAGCACTTTAGGGAATAAGTCTTAATATAATTTCAAACTTTAATTATTTTTCCTTTCTACCTCTGCAAAAAACCCTTATTTTAGTGATAAATCGACTTGACCATTTCTTTTTGAAAAAAAATGACTTGACATAGGGATTTAATTATTATATATCCCCTATTAGGGAATATATAATGGATTGGATCAAACGTATTCTTAACAGAGAAAGAAGAGAAAGAAAAAAGCCACTTGAAGTAAAGATGGTCGGAAAGCGCTACTATCTCTATGAATCAACCACTATATGGCTCAGAGAGGAAAAAAGGAGGAAAAAGGTTTCCAGGTATATCGGGAAGATAACACCAGAGGGAATAATTGAGGGCGCTAAAAGGAAAAGGGATGTACGTTCAATCTATGAATATGGAAATGCAAGATTGATTATGGAAATATCTAAAGAGATATTGCTTCCCCTAAAGGAAGCGTTTCCTGAGGATTATAAGGAGATCATTGCTATGGGGTTGATAAGGGTTTTAAGTCCTACTCCAATGAGGCTGATGAAGAGCAGATGGGAAAAGCTCTATTTAGTGAATGAGATGGAAGTGTCTCTTTCAGCAAATGTCCTTTCTGAGAAACTCCGATTTATAGGTGCAAACTGGAAAGCACAGAAGGATTTCTTTGATTATTTATTGAATAGGAGCAAATATCTTCTTTTTGATTTGAGTTCCATAGTTTCTTATTCAGAGAACCTGAGGTTGGCTGAAAAAGGATATAATGCCAGTCATCTTTATTTGAAGCAGGTAAATTTCTTGCTCATCTTTGGGTGTGAGAGGAGGCTTCCAGTTGCCATCAAAGCATTGCCAGGCTCAGTAAGGGATGTGAAGTCTTTGAAAAGCATAATAAAAGAGATGGATTTAAGCAACCATGTTGTGGTTCTTGATAGGGGGTTTGCTTCTTACTACCTTCCAGATTTACTCAAGGAGGGGGAAATAAAGTATGTCCTTCCTCTTCGCAGGAACTTCAAGATAATAGACTATGAGCAGAATCTAAGGGGTTCTTTCTCTTACAGGAAGAGGGGGATAAATTGGGGGAGGAAAAGGGTTGGCAAGTATTTTGTTTATCTTTTTGAAGATGTGAAACTGAGGGCTGAGGAGGAGACAGCATTTATAGAGATGATTGAGGAGGGGAAGAGGAGGAAGGAGGAGATGCTTAAGGAGAGGAAGAAGTTTGGGAGGATAGCAATTCTTTCAAACATTTCTACCGAAGGGCAGGAGATATACCTTCTTTACAAGGAGAGGGAGGAGGTGGAGGTAGCATTTGATGCGATGAAGAATGAACTTGAGAATGACAAGATTTATCTTTCTAATGATGATGCGGTGAGGGGTTATTTCTTTGTTTCATTTATCTCATTGTATTTTTATTTCAGGATTCTTGAGACACTGAGGGAGAGGGAACTTATTGGAAAGATGTCAGTGAATGAAATTCTGTTTGAGCTTTCAAAGGTATATCTTGTATGCTATAACGAT
This sequence comes from Deltaproteobacteria bacterium, assembly GCA_037440525.1. GTDB lineage: Bacteria > Desulfobacterota > BSN033 > BSN033 > UBA1163 > JBBITW01. The sequence continues at coordinate 1,419 of JBBITW010000318.1, read as the reverse complement.
GGTGAGAAAGGGTTAAGTGAAATTCCCAAAAAGGCGGAAGAAATAAGTAAGATGTTTGGTGTAAAACTTATTCCCTAAAGGTGCGAAGTTACAGTTAAAAATGATTTTTAGACTGGGGAGAGGTGGGGTGGAAAAGCATTCGAATGGTTTGGAACCCTATCTCCACAGCCATTCCAAGAATTTTTCAGAACTCTCTAAAAGATCTAAAAATGTGTTGACAGGGATAAATTTTTGTAATATTTATCCTATAAAAAAATTGAATGTGCAAAAATTATAGGGCTTTCACTGAATATTTACGGTGAGGGATATGTTATTTAGAACATTTGAAGATAATTACAGGGCTTATCATCGCTTTTTAAAGAAAGGTAAATTTAAAAAGGCCTATCAGTGTCTCGAAATTCTGCTTCATGAATTCCCTGGCGATGAAGAGCTTATGGATGAAATTGTGAACCTTTCTATTTTTGGTTGGAGAAATTATGAGAAGGCTAAACCCTGGTTGATAAAGCTAACGAAGATTCGTTCATTCTGGGAGGATTATGCCCTTCTTAGCCGCGTAGAGGCAGAGCTCGGGAATAACATTCGAGCAGAGGAATACTTGAACATTTCAAAGAAACTTCTGGGTAAATGGCAATCTCCTGAAGAAAAAAGAATGGCTAAAGAAATATTCTCAGAGATTGAAGATTTAATGAAATACAATGAGTGGAGGTTCCTTTCAGAGGCCAAAGCCAAGGAGACCATCTTAGATAAAGAAAAAGTTCCTTTCAAAGAATGTGTCGACATTCAGGATGCTCAAACAAAAAATAATCAAATAGTTGATACCTCTTCTTCAACACATATAATTCAAGCTGTTCAAGAGGAATTAATATCAAAGAGAAAGCTTAAGATGGAAATCCAGAAAGATCCAACATATCATATCCCTGTAACCATCTTGACACCGGGTGAAGAAATCTTAAACACTTTTCAATATAGTTCATTTTCTTCTTTGAAAGATATTAAGCTCTTTATTGATTATACTCGCCTTGCCATTCAGGGTAGTTTTGATGAGCTTTTGTGCTTGAATGTAATCAATAATGTGGAAAGATACTGGTATCAAATAGAGACAGTAAAGAAGGTTCTTAAATATTTTCGAGGGAGAGTCCTTCTATGTGATGAGGTCGGCCTTGGGAAGACGATCGAAGCCGGAATGGTCATCAAGGAATATCTCATGCGTGGCATGGTAAGGAATGTATTGATCCTTACCCCTCCTTCCCTGGTTTCACAATGGAAGGAGGAGATGGAGACGAAATTTGGCATCGAATTTATGACTACAGATAATCTTGGAATGATGGAGGATCTGGGGGATTTTTGGAATGGAAGATATCTTATCGCATCCCTCAACATGGCAAAAAGCAAGAAGAATATGCCTTTGGTGATAAAGCG
>JBBITW010000317.1:0-2107 GCA_037440525.1 Deltaproteobacteria bacterium | reverse complement strand
AATGGATGCTGAACGAGAGTATATCATCCAGTTATTTCCAGAGATAAAAGAAATAAAAGATACAAATTTGAAAAAGCAGGTTATAGATGCATGGCTATTAGCACTTCGGGATAGCCAGTGGGAGAGGATTGAAGACCTTCCATGGATTCCTGGTCGGGCAGAGTTCATTACAAATGTCCAGCATTGCCGTGGTGTTACCCGAATTGGCATATCAATTGCGAAAACCCTGATTGAGGGGAGAGATTTTTGCCCGGAGGTTGTTATTAACATGGATGTTGTCATAGCAGGTTGTATTCTCCATGATTTGGGGAAACTATTGGAGTATGCACCTCCACCCAATCCATCAGGAACAAAGACAGCCCTTGGTAGATATATGATGCACCATATACTTGGAGCACACCTGGCCATAAAGGCAGGGCTTCCAGCTGAAGTTGTTCACTGTATAGAGTCGCACAGAGAAGATGAGTCCTTTGAGAGAAGTTATGAAGCAAAAATAGTCCATTATAGCGATATACTGCATGCCTCCGGGGTATTGACTGCACATCCTGAGATTTCTATATTTTAGGATTAAAAATATCAAAACTAACTAACGAGGTATAATGATTTTATAAGTAAAAGATTATAAAAGGAGGGTTAAATGTATTCTTTTGAGTTGATTCAGAGTGTAAGATTGATTACAGATGTATGTTTAGAGATAGCTTCAGGTGAAGATGTCTTATGTATTACTGATAGTGAAGAGAAGATGGATGTGATTACTCTGATCGCTGCTGAATGTAAGGCAAGAGGCGCAGAAGTGGGAGTTATCCTGCTCGATCCAAGGAAGGCACATTATCATGAGCCTCCGCCCTCTATTACCCATGCAATGAAAGAGGCTGATGTTGTGATCACAATGGCATATGGTGAATTGATGCATACAAAAGCACGCAAAGAGGCCTGCGAAGCAGGGGTCAAATATGCTGCAGTGGGAGGGGTTACAAAAGAATATCTGTCCCAGTTGAATATTACAAGAGAGGATTTGTTTGAGGTTCGGTTATTGACTGAGAAGATTGCCCAACGACTTACAGAAGCTTCTTCTGCTCATTTAAGCAACCATCTGGGAACTGATCTAAATATGTCTCTAAAAGGTAGGCAGGGTATCGCTTTGCTTCCATTCGGTCAGAGAGGTACTTTCTGTATGGTTCCAGCTTATGCGGAGGCTCCTATCGCCCCCATTGAAGATTCCACAGAGGGTGTGGTTGTAATTGATGGTACGATGTTAGGTTCTGAAAATATCGATGGATTGGTGGAAGAACCTTTCAAGATATTCTTTGAGAAAGGTCGGATTGTAAAAATTTCTGGTGGAAAGGACGGAAGAAGACTTGAGAATCTTCTAAATACATTGGAAGATGAGGCAAAGATTTTCTCTGAGCTCGGGGTAAATAGTAATCATAAGATACCTAAAAAGTTGGTGGGAACAAGGATTGATGATGCTGTAGCAGGTCATGTCCATATAGGTCTTGGACGTAATGACCATATTGGAGGAAAATCCACTGCCGCTACCCATTTGGACTTACTTCTTACTTCAGCAACACTTCACCTGGATGGAAAACCAATCCTTGAAAATGGCAATTTAAGAATTTGAATCATGGTTATTAATATCAATCATGCCTCTCCACTATTGCAAGCATTATTGATTTAGAGTAAATGAATCTAAGCTATTTAGAGGACTTCTTAATCAAGAATTTTTTTCTTCGTCAAATGGGTATAGATCATGGTGTTTTTGATATTTTGGTGACCAAGCATTTCTTAAATCGTCCTGATATCATATCCATTTTTGGGGATTACAGGTCACACCTCCATGTCATTGTGTGACGTGGCAATCTCTATAGATTCCTCGCTCTGCTCGGAATGACAATTTGGTCGAGACCGCTTCCCTGCCTGCCCTACCTACTGAGGGGAGGCAATAACAATTCAGCCATTGGCTGATTCGGCCATCCGGAGGAGAATCGCTCAATTTAGGTAACCCCTCACTTAAATAGGGCTAAGTTAAAAGATCTGGCAGGAATATCCTCAAAAATCTTATCAAGCGGACGATTTAAATTTTTTTGTTAAGGGTAACCAAGTGACT
>JBBITW010000316.1:0-2138 GCA_037440525.1 Deltaproteobacteria bacterium | reverse complement strand
CAGGAGGATGGGATTATTATTATGATGAAAATAATGTGGCTCATATTCGGGCTGCTGAGCCACCAACTGATCTTAAGGAGAAGTTAAAAACAAGAGATGTGGCGTTAAGAACTCTGGCTTCATGGGTTCTTGATTATGGATTGCAAATAAGGAGCTTTCGATTTCCAATGATAGAAAGGAGAAATATCGATGTAGCCATCGCCCGAGATTGGAACTGTCAGGGAGTTATTATGCATTTAAACCGGGGTTGTGAAGGTTGGGCAGTGGGTCAATTAGAAGTTAGGAGGGCACTATTGGAAGCTGGGTTTCCCGTTCTGGCATATGAAGGGAACGTAGCTGACCCAAGAGAGTTTGATGAAGTAAGGACTTTTGCAAGAATAGATGCCTTTATGGAAAGTCAGAATTTAAAGAGACTGGTAAATTGAAGAGAATAAAGTTAATAAATCCTACAGTTTTTAAAAAGGGATCAAAGCCTTTATTAAGAAAAGCAAACCAAGATTTAAAGGAGATTAATTTTAAAAATGGGAAAGAGGCGTTATGAGATTAAAAGATAAGAAAGCTATTATTACCGGAGGAGGTAGAGGAATTGGCAGAGCTGTTGCTTTAGCCTTTGCTAAAGAAGGTGCAGATATTTTGATCAATTATCAAAGTAATGAAAAAGCTGCAAAAGAAGTAGTAGATTCTATAAGAACTTTTGGACGAAAAACCTTTTCTGTAAAGGCGGATGTAAGTAATTATCAACAGGTTCAAGAAATGGTTCAGCAAGCTATCAATGAGTTTGGGAGAATAGATATTTTGGTAAATAATGCAGGAGTGTCTCAACCTGCTTTGTTGTTAAACATGACTGAGGATGTATGGGATAGGATTATTGATATCCATTTGAAAGGAACCTTCAATTGTACTCAAGCTGTAGCGAGGCATATGAAAGATAAGAAATCCGGGAAAATAATTAATGTTATCTCAACTGCCGGGCTATTTGGAACAGTAGGACAAATCAATTACGCTTCAGCCAAAGCAGGCATCATTGGATTTACCAAATCTGCATCAAGAGAACTGGGACGATATGGGATAAATGTGAATGCCATATGTCCAGGTGTGACCGCCACTGATATGACAAACAAGATCAGGACCGATGAGAAACTAAAAGAAATTTATCTTTCCAGAATTCAATTGGGACGTTTTGCAGAACCTGAAGAAATTGCTCCTGCTTTTGTTTTTTTGGCATCGGATGAAGCAAGTTATATTACAGGACATATCCTTTGTGTTGATGGTGGTTATATTGGATAACTTCGTAAGAGGGAGAAAAAGTGATGAAGATAAATGATATAGTATGTGTGAGCGCATGCCGGACTGCCATGGGTCGTTTTGGTGGAAAATTACGGAATTTTAAGGTCTATCAGCTTGGTGCTTTCGCCATTGCTGAAAGTTTAAAGAGGGCAGGGATATCAGGAGATCTAATCGATGAAGTAATTGTAGGTCATTGCCGTCAGGCAGGTAACGGGCCCAACCCAGCAAAGATTGCCTCAGGTCTTGCTGGAATTCCAAATTCGGTTCATGCCCTTACCATTAACAATGCCTGTCCTTCTGGAATGAAGGCCGCTATTATTGGAGCACAGAATATTCTTCTCGGGGATGCAAAAGTGGTAATGATTGCTGGAATGGAGAGCATGAGCACCATCCCTTATCTTCTAAGAACGGGTAGATGGGAAGGGTTTCGGATGGGTGACCAGATCCTTGTTGATGGTTGGAATGATACTCGAGATAGCATTTGTAATATGTTGATGGGGGAGACTGCAGAGCTATTGGTTGAAAAATATGGGTTAAATCGCAGGGAACAGGATGAATTTGCTTTGAGTAGTCATCAGAAGGCCTATAAAGCTCAAATGGAAGGGTGGTTTAACGAGGAGATTTTTTCAATTACAATTCCTGCAACAAAGGATACCCCTGAATCAAAATTTGATAAGGATGAACCTGTTAGGGGAGATACCAGTCTGGAAAAGATGCTGAGGTTACCACCTGTTTTTAAAAAAGATGGAACAGTTACAGCCGGGAATTCTTGTGGATTAAGCGACGGAGCAAGTGCATTAATCCTGACTTCCCGTGAGAGAGCAAAAGAATTGGGTCTCACCCCCCTTTTT
>JBBITW010000315.1:0-2345 GCA_037440525.1 Deltaproteobacteria bacterium | reverse complement strand
CAATCTCTCCAAAATTGTCATTCCGAGCGGAGCGAGGAATCTGTGAGATTGCCACACAATGACTGATCCGCCTTTGGCGGAAAGGCTTTTAGTAAAAAAATCGCTCAATTTAGATGATAATTATTTTGATGAGATTAGAAATAACATGAATAAAAATAATTTAATTCTCTTCTTTACTTTTGTTTTTATCGGGGTAATCTCTCTTTTTAACCATGCCTCTGGCCAAACCCAGAAGGATATATTGGATATCAGGGAACGGCTCATAAGACTTGAAGAGGGACAAAAGGCCTTAAATCAAAGATTAAATGATTTTGATAAAAGGATTGATAGTCTTGAAAAGAGAATTGATAGCCTTGAAAAGAGAATTGATAGTTTTGAAAAGAGGATTGATAGCCTCGAAAAGAGAATTGACCATATTGTAAATCTAATCTATGTAGTTCTTGTCGGAATGTTTACCCTTGTTGGTTTTGTCCTCTGGGATCGACGATCTGCTCTTGCTCCTGCAATACGAAGGACCCGGGATATTGAAGAAAGAGAAGAGAGACTCGAAAGGGCAATTAAAGAATATGCTTTAAAGAACCCCGATATGAAAGAGATTCTTAAAAGCCTTGGTTTGCTTTAGGTGGAGGAAAGATGAAAGCGACCGTAAAGCACATCGTAAAGAAGGTTACCCTGGAATTAATTTATGATGTAGTTGATGAGAGAACAAAAGAATTAAAAGAAAAGATCGAATCATTAAGTAAGAAATTTGAAGAAAAATTTGAATACTTAGATAAGAAAACCGATGAGATGCGTGCCGAATATATGAAAGAATTTAATGGAATGCGAACAGAGTATATGAAAGAATTTAATGAGATACGTACTGAGTATATGAAAGAATTTAAAGAGATGCGTGCTGAGTATATGAAAGAATTTAATGGAATGCGAACAGAGTATTTAAATGAATTCAAAGATATGAGAAAGGAATATAAAGAGGACTTCAAGTCTCTTAATGCTCGAATCGATCAAATTCATACCAGATTAGATCAAATCATGCATATGCTTTCGGATATAAAAAGATAGAAATATAGTTAAAGAATAAATTTGTTTTCGTTGATTTAATGGTTTGGGGTGAAGAAAGGATGTCTTCATGAATCAAAATAAAAAATGTTTAATCAAAATTCTTATACTTATCAGCCTTTTAATTTTCTCACTTTCATCATGTAGTAAACTTCCATTGATAGGGAAGAAGGAGAAAACTGAAAAACCGCCAGAGGGTAAGACCGTAACTGTTGAAGGAATGGAGACGATTAAAGGTGTAAACCCTCCAAAATCTGAGACCACCCCTCCTAAAAAATCCCCCTCACCACTTCCACCTAAAAAAGAGACAGAAACGAGAATAGCTTCTATTCCAAGCAGACCTTTCTATAGCCCTCCCCTTCCATTTTTCCAGATGGGTTTTAAGAAAAAGGTTGTGATCCTGAATTTTGAAAATAAAACAACATATAAAGATGAAAAGGTTGGGGAGGCCGTGGCAAAAAGATTATCAGATAAACTTGAGGCAACCCAGAGAGTTGTGACAATGGATAAGACTGTAATATCAGAAATGCTTGCCCATGAAGGCCTAAAATTTGAAAACCTCGGAGATCCTTCTGTGATGAAAAAGGCTAATCGATCCCTTGGAATTCAGGCCATTGTTTTAGGAATGGTTACGGATTTGAGCATACTCTCTTCAAAATCATCTGAGTCCTCAGATGAGGAAGTCTCTTTCGCAACAGCACGTATAGACATCCGTCTTATAGATGCCTCAACAGGTAATCTCTTAAAGACATTCATAGGAAGAAGTCCGATTTTTGGAACAAAGGAAACCGGAGAAAACAGCCGTAGCAAAGCTGTTCTCAAGGCAATTGATTTTGCCCTCGACGATATCCTTGAAGGCTTTCTCCGACAGCTCGATTATCTTGATTGGACAACAACCATAGCAAAAATAGAAGGAGATAATCTCTACATAAATGCAGGAAGATTATCAGGCCTTAGAGTCGGTGATATACTTGAGATTTATGAACCTGGAAAAGAGATTATCCACCCTGTAACAAAACTCTCACTCGGATGGACAACAGGTAAGCTAAAGGGAGCGATCAGAGTGAGCGAGCTTTTTGGAGTGGATGCTGCGATCGGGAAAATAATCCAGGGAGATAGTTTTAGCATGAATGATGTGGTTAAATCCACAGTTAAATAATTTATGCTCGTATAAATTATGAAATAAAAACCACCTTCAAATCTGCCCTCTTACCTTTTCCATCTCCCCCATAATAATCTATGTTTTATAAGGGTTTGAATTCTATAGATTCCTCGCTTCGCTCGGA
>JBBITW010000314.1:0-2376 GCA_037440525.1 Deltaproteobacteria bacterium | reverse complement strand
TTTCTCAGACATCCCTGCCAGATCACTAAATTCCCCGCTTCAGTGATGCATTACACTTCTACGTAATTGTCATGGCCGATTGACCTCCCAAGAACCATAAAAATATTTAGGTTAAGGCAAAGGTTAAGAAGCCGGTTTGGGCAAAGTGAATGGTTGAAGGAAATTTTTTCTATAATAGGGAGGTGGGTCCGCTTTTGGCGGAGAGGCTTTTTATAAAAAAATGGCTCGATTTCACGGAGATTTTATCAGTTTTGGTAAAAAGAGTGATATATCCGGGAATATAATCATTAACCACAAAAGTAATATCTCCATAAGAATGAAGGGAACCGCAGCTCGCCAGATATCTGTCATAGTAACATCCCTTGGGGCTACACCTTTCATCACAAAAAGTTCAAGACCAAATGGTGGTGTTTGGGGAGCTATTTCCATGTTCAGAAGATATAATATCCCGAACCAGAGTGGGTCCAAATTTAGGGCCTTTATAATCGGGAAGAATATAGGGATTGTGATCATCATAATTGAAAAGAGATCCATAAGACAGCCCATAATCAGGAGGATTAATTGCATTGCCATGACAATGAGAATGGGTGAAAGTGGAAGGCCTGTTATGATTTGAACCAGACCTTTTGTTGCCTGAGAAAATGCGAGCATCTGACAGAAGGCAGTAGAACCTGCTACGATCATGAATACCATTACAGAGAGGCGTGTGGTCCCTATAAGAGATTTCTTTATTACATTCCAGGTCAGCCTCTTATGAAAAGCAGCCAGGATTATTGCTCCAAAGGCACCAGAGGTAGCAGCCTCAGTCGGAGTGGCAATACCTAAAAAGATTACACCAATTACCATAAATATTACAAATGATAATGGTAAGATGTCTTTCAGGAATGTTTTTAGCTTTTCACCTCCTGATACTCGTTCCACATCATATGGTGGGGCAAGAGAAGGGTTTAGACAACATCTAACGATAATATATATTGAGTAGAAACATGCGAGGATTATACCCGGACCTATTCCACCAATCAAAACCCCGGAGACAGAGATTTCAGCAATACCAGCAAGTAGGACAGCAATGGCACTTGGTGGTATTAACATAGCAAGCCCGCCTCCACCTATGATAGGCCCAATAATCATTTTCCGGTTATAACCATGTCTCTCCATTTCCGGTAATAGCGTCGTTCCGAGAAGTGCAACAGAGGCCATGGGGACACCTGTAAGGGCTGAGAGGACAGTTGATGAGGCAATGGTCAGGAGACTGAGCCTACCTGGTAAACGTCCTAACCATTTATCCAGGGCATTGATAACATCCATAGCCACACCCGATTGAAACATGATTTCACCCATAAGAAAAAACATGGGAACAGGAACCAGAATAAAGTTTGTCAGGGAGGCATAGATACTCAAGATGAGCTGGCGAAGCCCTGGTTCTCCTCCCCAAAAGAAGAATATACCCAGGATATTTATAAACATGAATGAGAAGGCAACAGGAAATCCTGTAGCAAACAATAGAAGCAGACTAAAGAAAATGGATATTAGGGCCCACCACCACTCCAATCTTTTCCCCTCCCCTTTTTCTAATCTCTATGTGACTTAAATTCCTTCAGGTAACCATAGGTTCTTATAAAAAACTGGATGAAAAGTAAAAGGCTGCCAAAAGGGATAATAATTAGAAATGGCCATTTTAAGAGCTCCATTGCGGTGAAGGTGTATAATCTTTTCTGGTAATGAATCCATGTGCTCCAGGTTCCATAGAACATAAGGACCAAACAAATAATTATACCGAAGATAGATGTAATGCCCTGTAATAGAGCCTGCCACTTTGGTTTAATAAATAAAAGAATGATATCAACCCTGACATGTCCTTCTTCTCTCAGAAGCCACGCAGCACCTAAGAATGTCATATAGAGCATTGCATATTCTGTCACTTCCACTGTCCATATCTGAGGACGATTAAAGAAGAAGCGAAGAAATATTTCAATGCAGGTGCTAAAAAAGATGACCAGAATCATCACTGTAGCTAAATAAAACATCATATCTATAAAACGATTAAATCTGTGCTTGAATCCCTTAAATACATCCATCTCTCAATCTCACTTCAATCTAAATTTATCGATTTTTTGTAAAATGCCTTTATTACTGGTTACTAAATTTTACAATTCAAGATTGTCATTGCGAAGCAACATTTACCAAATTGTCATTCTGAGCAAAGCGAGGAATCTATGAGATTGCCACGCCCTTCGGGCTCGCAACGACTTCGTCGGATTGCCATATTCCCCGAATTAAGTGCGGGGTTCGTACAATGAATAATAAATATCCGCCCAAAACGGATCCGCCTCTGGCGGAAAGGATTTTAGGATTCAAGGGTTCAAGTGCTTATTT
>JBBITW010000313.1:0-2402 GCA_037440525.1 Deltaproteobacteria bacterium | reverse complement strand
CGTCCGCTTGATAAGATTTTCGAGGATATTCCTGCCAGATCTTTTAACTTAGCCCCATTTAGGTGACGGGTTACATTAGAATTAAATCATCCTTGATCAAAAAGTAGGACGAACGACATCAGAGAGCAAATTAGAAAATTATTAACTCCCCTATAATTAAGAAGGAATTATTCAAACCTTTGAGTGGTTATGGGTGAATGAAGAGTAACCCCTTAAAAATTTTTACCGGTATGGTTTCAGTCTCTCTAAGAATTTAGGGTCAACCGAGATCCCCAACCTTTCAGCCTTATCACAGTGATCAATGGCTGATTGAAACTCCTTTCTCTCATAAAAGATTACAGCCAAATGATAGTGGGCCTCACCATATTTTGGATTAATTTCAATAGCATTTTTAAATGAGGTTATTGCCTCATCAATTTTTCCCTGTTTAAGATAGATATTTGCAATATTGAAATGTCCTCTTGCATATTCGGGGTTGATCTCAATCGTCTTTTGATATTCCAAAAGGGCCTCCTCCATCTTACCTTTTCTAAAGTATAAATTTCCTAAATTATTATGTGCCTCTACATAATCGGGCCTTATCTGAATGGCCTTCTGGTATTGTAGAATTGCTTCGTCAAGTTCTCCCTTCTCACTTAGGGCAACTCCGAGATTGAAAAAGGCCTCAGAAAAATTTGGATCGATCTCTATTGCCTTCTTATATTCTGAGATCTCCTGCTTCCATTTCCCCTGTCTTCCGTAGACAATAGCAAGGTTATTATGAGCCCTTGCATCTTTAGGATCCTTCTCCAGTGCCATTTTATATTCAGTTACCGCCTCCTCAAGATTCCCCCTCTCGGCCGCCTTGAAAGCCAATTGGAAATGCTCTTCTGCACTTAGAATCTTCTCTTCCTTTTTCGACTTTGAAAAAAGAGTACATGAGCTTATTAGAATTATTATCATAAAAGAAGCCAAATATTTTATCTTTTGATTCAAGATCATCTCCTTTTTTAAATTTTTATTGATCATTGAAATAGAGTTTTGGAAGAATCTGATTTCCTTTCAAAAATTTCCTAAATATGAAGTAACTTTCGAGCATTCTCCTCAAATATCTTCTTTTTGCTCGACTCTGGTATCTCCATTCCTTCAAGGGCCTCTATCGTCTTTCCTATGGCAATAGCCCCATTTTTAACATCATAAGGCATGTCAGATCCAAAGAGTAGATGGTCCTCTCCAAAAAATGCATAGGCACACATAAGTCCAGGCGTGTTTCCGTTAAGGGCAGTATCATTATAAAACATTTTAAAATATTCTATTGGATGTTTTTTTAGTCCTGGGAAAAATTTTGCTCCAAGGCGCTCCAAACCATTGTTGTAATGGATAACGATTCTATCAGCAAAGTATGGAATCATTCCTCCAGCATGATGTGTTATAAATTTTATCGTTGGAAATCTTTCAAATACCCCTCCAAAAACCAGCCTTGTCATTGCTGCTGTTGTCTCATATGGCCAGCCAAATATTGAAAAGATTTGGTGAAAGGAACGGTCCTCCACAGGATAATCTGATACATTTGATCTCCTGAGAGGATGGATCCATATTGGTAAATCAAGATTGGACATAAGTTCATAAAGAGGCATAAACTCTTCTGAACTTAAGGGCTTCCCTTGAATCGAAGTATAAATTTGAATCCCTCTAAAACCCAATTCATTCACAGCCCTATCAGCCTCTTTTATTGCTGCATCTATATTATTGAGAGGAAGGTTGGCAATAGCGGTTAAATATTTCTTTGGATTCTTAGAAACAAGCTCTGCCATCTCATCATTTGAAATACGTGCCAGTTCTACAGCTTCCTTTTGATCCACAATCTCTTCTAAAGGTGGAAGGGTAACAGATAATACCTGAGTTAAATCTTCAAACTCTTCAAGGATCTTAAGACGTTCTTCGTAATTGGTTAACGTTATACGTTTCTCCTGAATCTTCACCTCAGTAATAAATTTATCAGAATATTTATAAATTGCGTCTCTGTATCTTTTTGGTAAAATGTGTGAATAAATATCTATCTTCATTTTTATTTTCCTCCCTCTCAAATTAAAGAATTTGCTGTTTTTATAACCTGAAATTTAGCTCAAAGTCAACAAATTAAAAAGAGATTTCTAAAAAAGTAATTAAGTAAATAATCCCTCCATAGATTCCCTTAAAATAAGGGGAGCCAAGAAAAAAGGAGACCTCATCCCTTCCCTCTTCCCGAGGAGGCTGTGCCATAATGTCATTCTGGGACTTTAGCTTAAGAATCTATGTTTTATAAGGATTTGAATTTTACAGGTTCCTCGCTTCGCTCGGAATGACAAACATGGCATACACCTCATTACGAAACAGCCTCTCTGGAGTGAGGGGTAAAAATTAAATGAATCACAAACGTAGGG
>JBBITW010000312.1:0-2413 GCA_037440525.1 Deltaproteobacteria bacterium | reverse complement strand
GGATGTCTGTTCGGGAGTTGAGGCATCCCCTGGTAAAAAGGATTTTTTAAAAATGGAAGATTTTTTAAGAGAGGTGAGAAAGGCAGATGAAATTACCGGATAAGAAGGGTTATTTTGGAATATTTGGTGGAAGATACGTCCCTGAGTTACTTATTTCACCACTTTTTGAATTGGAGAGGGCATACCTTAAAGTAAAAAAGGATCCTGTTTTCAAAAAAGAACTGGATTCTTATTTAAGGTATTATGCAGGAAGACCCACTCCTCTCTATTTTGCAAAGAGATTGACCGAGGAGCTACGGGGAGCGAAGATCTATTTGAAACGTGAGGATCTTGCCCACACAGGGTCTCATAAAATCAATAATACATTGGGACAGGCTCTGCTTGCTAAAAAAATGGGAAAGAGAAGAATTATCGCAGAGACCGGAGCAGGTCAGCATGGAGTGGCTACTGCTACAGTTGGAGCCCTCATGGGATTGAGATGTTCGATTTATATGGGAGAGGAAGATATCCGGAGGCAATCCATAAATGTATTCAGGATGAAGTTACTCGGAGCTGAAGTTATTCCTGTTTCATCAGGGAGCAGAACCTTAAAGGATGCAATAAATGAGGCAATACGGGATTGGGTAACCAATCTTCGAGATACATATTACCTTATTGGTTCTGTGGTTGGCCCGCATCCTTATCCAATGATTGTAAGGGATTTTCAATCCATCATCGGAAATGAAACAAGGAGACAGGTAATAAGGAGAGAAGGCAGACTTCCTGACATTCTGATTGCCTGTGTAGGGGGCGGAAGCAATGCAATTGGGCTCTTTCACCCATTTTTCAAAGATGATGTCCGTTTCATCGGAGTTGAGGCAGGAGGCTTAGGATTAAATAGTGGCAAACATGGGGCCTCTCTTAATGCAGGTTCAATCGGTGTTCTCCACGGAAGTAGGAGCTATATCTTGCAGAATGTTTCTGGAAACATCCTCGAGACACATTCCTTTGCACCTGGTTTAGATTATCCCGGGGTTGGACCGGAGCATGCCTATTATAAAGAGACTGGGAGAGCCCAGTATGTGACTGTCACTGATGATGAGGCAATTGAAGCCTTTTATCTCCTTTCACGAACCGAGGGAATCATCCCAGCTCTGGAGAGCGCTCATGCTATTGCTTATATAAAGAAGATAGCCTCATCCCTTGAAAAGGAACAGATAGTTGTTATAAATCTCTCTGGCAGGGGTGATAAGGATGTTCAATCAGTATCTTTTAGAGAGGAATTTAAGCTATGAGCAGGATTGATGAGAAATTCAAAATCCTTAAAAATAGAAATGAAACTGCGCTGATCCCTTTTATTGTGGCAGGTGACCCTGACCTCGATACCACAGAGGCATTGGTCTTAAAAATGGCTGAGGCAGGAGCGGATATAATTGAACTCGGTATCCCATTTTCAGATCCGATTGCAGATGGTCCTATTATCCAGACTGCTTCCCAGAGGGCATTGCGAAGGGATGTTAAACTGAGTGATGTTCTTCGCCTTACAGAAAGACTTAGAATAGATATTCCTGTGATTCTTATGACATATTATAATCCCATTTTAAGATTTGGTTTAAGGGATTTCGCAGAGGCATGTAAGGAGTGTATAATCGATGGTGTTATAATTCCTGATCTTCCTCCAGAGGAGGCAGGTCCATGGATTTCAGAAGCTCGAAGAATGGAATTAGATACTATATTTCTTTTAGCCCCGAAGAGCCCTGAGGAGAGAATCAAAAATGTAAGTGGAATGAGTCGTGGGTTCATCTATTATGTATCTGTTGAAGGTGTAACTGGAATAAGGGAGAGGCTTCCTTCTGATCTTGAGTCCGAGGTCAGAAGAATCAAGGTTCTTACAAAAATGCCTGTTTGTGTTGGTTTTGGAATTTCCAGTCCAAACCAGGCTAAGGAAATAAGTGGCTTTGCTGATGGGATCATTATTGGAAGTGCAATTGTAAAAATCATTGAAGATAATCTTAATTCTCCTGATATGATTGAAAGAGTAGGAAATTTTGTTTCTTCTTTTGCCAAGGCCTTAGAAATCCCTCAGAAGATTTCGATTGATCTTTGAAGGATTTTCTTTTATAAAAAATTCATTTAATATAATTCTTATAAAACAAACCTATTTATACCTAAATTGAGCGATATTTTTTATAATGTAGCCGCACCCTTCAGGGTGCGAGGGTTTCGGCCTCCCGGGAGGCCAGGGGTTAAAGTTATGGATAATTTTTTAAATATCCTAAATTCATTTCATACTGGCTGGGTGGAGAAAGGATATGTCCCGCTTTTCCTTTCTCTCCTGAAAGATTGGGTTATTCCAACCTACAGTTTTCTTGAGGTAAAGATTGAGAATAATGAGGCTCATTTCCCTAAGGAGTGGGAGGAGATTATTTCGGGC
>JBBITW010000311.1:0-2476 GCA_037440525.1 Deltaproteobacteria bacterium | reverse complement strand
TAAAAGTTCTGGGCTTGGTCGGAAGTCCGAGGAAGGGCGGGAATACAGAAGTGATGGTTAGTGAGGCACTGGAGGCTGCAGAGGGCCTCGGGAATGTTCAAACTGAATTGGTTCTGATGGCTGGCCGAAATGTGCACCCTTGCACAGGATGTTCACATTGTTGGTTTCAAAGAGGGGTCTGTAAATTTAAAGATGATGCAGATGAGATTATTCAAAAGATGGTTGAAGCAGACGGCCTGATTGTTGGCTCCCCTTCCTATTTCGGTAGTATCACCTCTACCTTAAAGGCACTTTTTGAAAGGTGCCTGAGGTTGAATATCCTTAAGAATTACCCTGAAAATATGGATTATGAAAACATCAAGAATGAAGAGGTAATATTTCCACTCCGAAACAGGGTAGCAGGGGCTATCTCTGTTGGTGGAGTTCCTTCCGGGGGGCAGGAAAGGGTGATAATGGATATTCATGCCTTCTTTCTCTTGAATGATATGATTATTGTAAGTGACGGTGGAATAAGGACTCCTGATGTTCACCCCCACTTTGGTGGGGTTGGAATTGCACGGGGAAAGAAACAGATCCTTAAAAATTCTTATGGGATTACCACCTCGAGATCAGTGGGTATGCGGGTAGCAGAGGTTGCAAAATTCATTAAGCTGGGAATGAAACTCTCACAACAGGGGGAAAATAATAAAAGTCAAAGGGGATAAAGATGATATACAATAAAGGCATGACAACAAATGACCTGTTTCTTCGTTCCTGCTACAGAAATCCGAGGAAAATGGCTTTGATTGATGGAACGTACGGGTATACATATGAGGATTTAAATAGGGAATCAAATAGATTGGCCAATGCCATACTCGCTCTGGGTATAAAGAAGGGCGATAGGGTCGCCTTGTTAGCAAAGAATTGTAAGGAATTCGTCTTTATTTATCTTGGATTATCTAAGATTGGTGCAGTTATGGTTCCGTTGAATTATAGGTGTGTAGCAAGAGAATTGGAGTATATGCTCAATGATTGTGGGGCCAAAGTTTTAGTATTTGAAGCGGAATATGCCCAAACAATTATTCAACTCACGAAGCTTGCTTCTCATGTTTCAAAATATATCTCGATTGGAAAATGTGATTTACCATTTGTTATTTCCTATGATGAGTTCATTTTAAAATCAGGAACTACAGAACCTGATATTAATGTTTTGGAAGATGATGAATGTGCAATCCTTTATACAAGTGGAACCACAGGAAAACCAAAAGGTGCAGTTATTACTCATAGAAGCCGTGTCGCTTGCACTGTAAATATACTGATGGATGGTTCTGTTGAGGAGGGTGGTATTTCCCTTCAGGCATCTCCTCTTTTTCATGCAGGGGCACAGAATATTGGTTTATTACCTTATCTCTCCGCTGGAGGGGCAATTGCTCTTATACCTTATTTAAGCACTGAAGAGATTTCAAAAACAATTGAGGCAAAAAGAGTTACCCACATTGTTACCGTTCCTACAATCCTACATAATATGCTGGAAGATGGATCGTTTGATAAATTTGATTTTTCTTCATTAAGAAAGATTTATTATGGTGGTTCTGCAATTTCCCTAATAGATTTGGAAAGAATCCTTGAGAGGCTGCCAAAGGTAGAGTTTTTTCAGGGCTATGGCCAGACAGAATCCGCTCAATTGACTGTATTAAAACCTGAGTATCACAAAACCAAATTTGGAAGAACAGGGAAAGCTCACCTATTGGTTGATCTGAGAGTGGTTGATGAAAATGATAATGATGTTAAGCCAGGTGAGGCAGGTGAGGTGGTGACAAGAGGTCCACACCTGATGAAAGGATATCTTAATCTTCCTGAGGTTAATGAGGAGGCATTCAGAAATGGATGGTTTCATACAGGAGATGTAGCCAGAATTGATGAAGAACGTTTTATTACAATTGTTGGTAGAAAGACAGAAATGATCATAAGTGGAGGTGAAAATATTTATCCGAGGGAGATTGAGATAGTTCTAAATACACATCCAAAGATCAGTGAGGTTTCGGTATTTGGAATTCCAGATAAAAAATGGGGAGAATCGGTTTGCGTAGCGGTCATACTTAAAGAAGGAGAAACGCTTACCGAAGAAGAGGTAATAAAGTACTGTAAGGAGAATTTAGCGAGCTATAAAAAACCTCGAAAAGTTGTATTTCGCAGTTCCTTCCCTCGAAACCCTGTGGGAAAGGTTCAAAAAGAGGAGTTAAAAAGAGAGGTTCTAAAAGAGATCGGGGAGAAGGAATAATTTTAATAGTGATTATCTATATGCAATAGGTATAAAAATAGGAAGAAGGATGAGAGATACCTAAATTGAGCGATTTTTTGCCAAAAGCCTTTATTTATCAGTCATTGCGAGCCCAAAGGGCGTGGCAATCCGACGAAGTCGTTGCGAGGAGCGAAGCGACGTGGCAATCTTATAGATTCCTCGCTCCGCTCGGAATGACAATTTTGGAGAGATTGC
>JBBITW010000310.1:0-2478 GCA_037440525.1 Deltaproteobacteria bacterium | reverse complement strand
ACACCTCTCCATTCATTCTTGGAAGTTTTTCAGAGCTCTCTTCAAAATCACTTGACAAGAACTATCCCAAAAATCTAAACTAAAGATATTAAAAATTATTGGAGAAAAGGAATGGCAGAATTCAAACCAAACTATATTATAACGGAAATGAAAAAGAATGTAATCCTTGCCTGGGGCAGACCAGGGCAACCGCTTGCGGATTATGTGCCTGGTAGGAACCGTCACATGGAGCACGTTCTTTACATCGATGGGGAGGTAGGACCAGGAACATTTTACTCTGAGTGCTTATGGTTCATGTCAAATGACAAGGTGCATCCTGAGATAAGAAAAGTGATGGAAGAAATGATGAAGAATTACAAACCTAAGCCCGGAGAGAAACCTTTGGGACCTCAACCTCATATACATCCGTTTGATGAACTATTTACCTTTTTTGGCACCAATTTCGATGATCCTACCGATCTGTGTGGTGAAATAGAGTTTTATCTTGAAGATCAGCCTGTGACCTTTAATAAAAGCTGTATTGTCTATATTCCTGCTGGCATGAAGCACTGCCCTCTCAATATGAAACGTCTGGATAGGCCAATATTCCATTTCAGCATGGGCTATACATCTTCATACGACCACGAGGTGCTGTATGATAAGGGTGGGAAATATGCTGGCCAGAAGAATATGGAAAAATATTTTGTTTTTCATGATAAGGCCAACTTAAAAATTCCAGCATATAGGAAAACCATTCCTAAAAACTTCACTTATCGGGTTGCATACCTTGATGGCGAAGTTGTTCCAGGATCCAACTTCTTTGCAGAGACCACATGGATCTGGCCAGAAGATAAATCAATGGTCAATCAGGATGTGTCGTTTGTAGACATACATACACATCCATTTCCAGAGGTGATAGGATTTTTTGGGTCAGATCTTGATGATATTCATAAACTGAATGGTGAAGTTGAGCTCTGGGTTGAAGGGAAGCAATATAAAATTAATAAAAGTTTTGTGGCAATAATCCCCGAAGGTGTAGAACATGGCCCTTTGACTGTGAGGGGTGTGGAAAAGCCCATTTTCCATTATACTGCCGGCCCCAGTAAGATTTATCAATAAATCTTCTTCTTGCCGCACTCAAACAAATTAAACTCATCACATACTAAATCAATACCCCCAAATTGATTCAATGTCCTTAAATAAATCAAAGTAGAATTACAAGAATAAAGGCCTCACACAAATCCCTAGTGTTACGATACTTCTTAGTTAAAGACCTTGGAAGTAAAAGAAATTTATCATCAAAATTTAACAGAACCTTAACACTGTCTTAACAAACATCTATTAACATTTAATCGATCAATCTTGAAAAGAACAAGGATATGTTTCTTTAATAAAGGAGGTGATGAAAGGGTTTAACTGAAATGTAAAGAAGTTGTAACACAAATGTAACATAACTTTATTATCAATTAATCTATTGAAAGGAGAAAAAAATGAAGGAACAAAATAAGCTGAGAAACATTAAGATGTTGGCTCAAGGAGTAGTGTTTCTAATAATCTCTTTACTCTTCTTGGGAATCACAAGCCCAGTCTTGTCTCAAGAAAAGATTATCAAGATCGACGGTTCAAGCACAGTCTATCCAATTACCGAGGCCGTAGCTGAAGAGTTTCAGAAGTTAATGAAGGGATCTGTGAAGGTGACGGTTGGAATTTCAGGGACAGGAGGAGGCTTTAAAAAATTCTCAAGAGGTGAAACAGATATTTCCAATGCCTCGAGGCCGATTACTAAGAAAGAGATGGATGCCTGCAAAGAAGCAGGGATCGAATATATTGAACTTCCGGTGGCCTATGATGGCCTTGCCGTTATGGCCCATCCTAAAAATAATTGGGTGACTTCTATGAGCGTAACTGAGCTCAAGAAGATATGGGAACCGGAAGCAGAGGGAAAAGTATTGAAATGGAATCAGGTGAATCCAGCATGGCCTTATACACCATTAAAACTCTATGGTCCGGGAGTTGATTCAGGAACCTTTGACTATTTTACAGAAGCCATTGTCGGGAAGTCCAGATCGAGTCGTGGTGATTTTACTGCCAGCGAAGATGACAACGTACTGGTTAAAAGAATAGCTTCAGATAAATGGGCTCTGGGTTTCTTTGGCTATGCGTACTATGCGAGAACCAGGATAAATTAAAATTAGTCGCTATTGATGGTGGGAAAGGCCCGGTTCTCCCTTCTGAGAGGACAGTCATGGATGGGACCTATCATCCTCTCTCGCGACCCATCTTTATCTATGTTAATAAGAAATCTGCTGAAAGGCCTGAAGTCAAAGAATTTGTAGAATTTTATCTAAAAAATGCATCCAAACTCGTGAAAGAAGTCAAATATGTTCCTCTCCCTGACCGAGCCTATCAACTGGCATTGGAACGGTTTGCAAAGCGAATCAGTGGAACTGTTTTTGGTGGGGAGGAAAAAGTCGGGATGAAAATCGAAGATCTTCTTAA
>JBBITW010000309.1:0-2507 GCA_037440525.1 Deltaproteobacteria bacterium | reverse complement strand
GACTTTGTGGAATCCCAGGATCAGATATCCGCTGTGATTTTGGCTCACTATTTAAGAAATATGAATAAAAATAATTTAGAAATCAAATGGGAAATAGATTGCAGTAAGTGTACAGGATGTGGGGATTGTGTCCTTATCTGTCCTGTGAAAGCAATAAAGATTAGGAAAAAGGTTGCATTCCTTGCTGATCCATCAAGTTGTTGCAGGGAATCCTGTCGGATATGTGAATATCATTGCCCCCAAGGGGCAATAATGGCTTATTAGAGGTAGAGATGGAAATAGAAATTATAGAGACTGATATTCTTATAATAGGGGCTGGGATTGCAGGGTTCAGGGCTGCGGTTGAGTCGTCTGATCTTGGGAGAAAGGTTGTAATGATTACAAAAGGTTTATGGGGAAGGGATGCTGGTGCCACATGGATGGCATATGAAGGATACCAGTGCTGGGGCATTCATCCCAATGATACACTCGATGTGGCTGTTGAGGATACGATTAAGTGTGGATGGTTTTTAAATAATCAGGAAAATGTTTATGCCTTTTTAGCACATGTCCCTGATACAGCAAGAGAACTTATTAAATGGGGTGGAAGATATAAGATGAAGGGAGATCAGATTGCACCTGTATGGCAGCTCGGGCAAAGTATCCCAGAAGGGAGATCCTTAGCTCCGGTGCAATGGCCTCGCGGAGAACTTGGATATCATTATTCAAGAATATTTCCCCAAGTATTAAAAAAGAGAAAGGTCAATATCATGGAGGACTTTTTTGTTTTAGACCTTCTCACCAATAGAGATATTGTTGTTGGTGCCTTAGGCATTGATATGAGAAGAGGACTATTTAATGTTTTCAAGGCAAAGGCAACCATATTGGCCACAGGTGGATATCAGGGGCTTTATAAGGTATCAACAGCTAATACAAACCTAACAGGTGACGGTCATGCAATGGCGATTCGTGCTGGAGTAGATATGATGGATTTTGAATTCAATCAAACTCTTCCAACTGCTCTCTGGCCCCCAGAATTGGAAGGTTCATTACTGCCTTTCTGTATGATCATGGACTGGGATGCCAGGATGTACAATAATAAACAGGAACGTTTTATGTCTAAATGGGATCCTGTAAAGATGGAACGTAGCACACGTTCTTTAATCTCAAGAGGAATTTTCCATGAGATTAAGGAAGGAAAAGCAACTCCTCATGGTGGTGTCTATGTGAGTGCAACTCATAATTCTGAAGAATTTATGAATGAGAGACTCAAGCAATGGGAAAGATCCCGTGATTTTGTCAAATTAAGAAGGGTTGGCTTCGATCTAACAAAGCAACCGATAGAAACTGGATATTCAATTCATTACTGTCAGGGGGTATGTAATGTGAATACGAAATGTGAAACCGATAAGCCTGGCCTTTATGCTATTGGAGAAGTTGCCTCTGGCAGTAAAGATGGTGCTGACAGGATGATGTCCAATGCACTTCCATATTGTATGGCAATGGGGATTATTGCCGGGAGGGAGGCCTCGAAAAGGGCAAAGGAGATGGATATTCCTGAAATTGATCACGGACAACTTGAAGAATTAATGCAGAAGGCAATAAAGCCATTAGAACGTAAAGACGGGATAAGGGTTTATCAGGTCAGGTCTCAGTTCCAAGAGATGATGCATAGAGAGACTGGCTATGGAAGAACGGAGGAAGGACTTCAATTTGTCACTAATGAGATTGAGAGATATAAGCAAGAGATATTGCCAAAATTATATATTTCCAATAAATCAAAGAGGTTTAATCTTGAATGGATAAATACATTAGAGTTTATGAATCTCCTCCTCGTAGGTGAGGCCCTTGCAAGGAACGCCCTGTTGAGGAGGGAAAGTCGAGGTCTTCACGATCGGTGGGATTATCCAAAACCTGATCCTAACTGGTTAAAGAATATTCATATAAGATTAGTTGATGGTAAAATGATTCAATGGACAACACCTGTTGAATTTCCCTATTTTAGACCTGAGGAGGGCTCTCCTGGGGACCCATGGACAAAGGCAATAATGGTTAATGAGTATAAGGGCTGGAGAGCTGAACCTCTATATAAGGGCATTTGAGATGACTATGGATAGTGATGATTTAGCTAAAGTAGAACTTTATCGTTTTGATCCAGAGGTTGATTCAGAACCAAGATATGAAGAATTCAAGGTTCCTTACAAAGGCTATACTGTTATGAATATCTTAACTTATATCTACGAAAACTTGGATAGCACATTTTCATTTAGATGGGCATGTGGTAAAGGGTTCTGCAGGTGTTGTGTAGTTTCTGTTAATGGTAAACCAGTGCTTTCGTGTATGGAACCAGCAAGCAAATACATGAGGATAGAACCCCATCCAAAATTTAAAGTAATAAAAGACCTGATCATCGACTTCGAAAAATTGAAAGAAAAGGAATAGAAGTAAATTGGGGGGAAATAAATTAGGCCTTTGAAAAAGTATTTAAAACGAGTCTTATAGACTGGGGAGGTGGGGTGGAAAAGCCT
>JBBITW010000308.1:0-2556 GCA_037440525.1 Deltaproteobacteria bacterium | reverse complement strand
ATTCTGGGGTAGGGAGTCTCTCCCAAACTGGATAAAACTTGGTGCGAAACATATTGGCTCATTTGAAAATTTTGTTGGTGGTCCAATAAATGAGATTATACGATTATTTGAATTCGAAGATATCGAGCACTGGCAGAGATGGGAAAGATTTCTTTCAGATACAAATGAGGGGAAAGACCTTTTAAAACGGCTTTCCCAATATATTTTAACCCTCGAGAGAAGACTTTTACTCCCGATATATTGAATTCTAATAATTGAAATAAGGATTTATTAAAAAGGAGAGCATTAGGGATGATAATAAACCCTGAAGATTTAAAACATAGAGATACTTATAGATTGTTAACAAGTATAATCGTTCCCCGACCTATTGCATTAGTTTCAACTGTAGGGGAAGATGGAGTATTTAATCTTGCTCCTTTTTCTGCATTTACATCAGTAAACATAATTCCACCAATGATCTGTTTTAATATAGCCTTTAGAAGAAATGGAGAGAAAAAGGATACATTAAAAAATATAGAATTTTCTAAGGATTTTGTCGTTAATGCGGTCAATGAACCATTAGCAAGGGCAATGAATCAGGCATCTGCTGACTATCCAAGTCATATAGATGAGTTTAAAGAAGTTGGCCTTACCCCGATTAGAAGTGAGATTGTTAAGGCACCGAGGGTAGCTGAATCACCAGTAAACATGGAATGTAAACTTTCTAAGATCCTGCAGTTTGGAAGCATCCCCGCTGGTTCCAATTTGGTAATAGGGGAGGTTGTTTTAATACATGTGAGAGATGAATTTTATATAAATGGTGAAATTGAGCCTTTAAAATTAAAGGCAATAGGTCGTCTTGGAAGAGATTTTTACTGCCGGACGACAGATATTTTTGAAATGATAAGACCAGAGAGTGGCAGGGTTATATGAATTAAAATCGTTGGAAAATGAGAAGTTAAAGGATTTTATAGAGAATAATTTTTTCTCAAAGAGAATGGGAGTGTTTTATGAGCATAAAAACATATGAAAAAGATATTAATTTAACACTTAAATAGATGATTGAGCCTAAATTATCTGCTTTAATCATTATTGATATGCAAAATGATTTCTGCAGGGAGGATGGACATTACGGAAAATGTGGGAGGAATTTAGAGGATATTAAAAAGATTATCCCGAATCTTCATAGATTGATTAATGAAGCAAGAAGGAGAGGGGTATTGATTGTA
Source organism: Deltaproteobacteria bacterium (assembly GCA_037440525.1). Lineage (GTDB taxonomy): Bacteria > Desulfobacterota > BSN033 > BSN033 > UBA1163 > JBBITW01. The sequence goes on along the minus strand of JBBITW010000308.1, from coordinate 1,348 downwards.
TACATCCAGAATACCCAGCTTCCAAATGGAGCCTCATTATCCCCACCAATAATTGCAAATATGCTGAAAAGATGGAAGGAAGAATCAAAGTTAAGCTACACAGTTGATGGAACATGGGGACAGGAGATAATTGAAGATTTAAAACCCGAAAAGAATGACCTCATTGTAAAAAAATATAGACCGAGTGCATTTACGGGAACAAATCTTGATATGATACTTAGGAGCTGTTTGAAGGAGACGGTAATTATAGGTGGGGTTGTTACGGAAGGCTGCGTAGAATCCACAGCAAGAGACGCTTTGATGAAGGATTACTATGTGGTTATTGCAGAGGACTGTATTGCATCGGCATCACCTATTACACACGAAAATCAACTGAAGGTTATGAAAGAGATATATCATTTTGTTGTTCCTTCAACAGAAATTTTAAATATCTGGAGTACATAAGAAATAATAAAAATCATGGTTAAAATGTCAGATGAAAAAATAATCAATACTGTCTGTAACAGCCACTGTGGAGGACTCTGCCTCCTCAGAGTTCATATAAGAGATGGGGAGATTGTAAGGATAGAGACTGACGAAGGCGAAGAACCCCAGCTCAGGGCATGTCTAAGGGGCCGAGCTTATCGTCAGAGGGTTTATTCACCTGAGCGTCTCAAGTTCCCGATGAAAAGGGCTGGGCAAAGAGGGGAAGGGAAATTTGAAAGGATATCATGGGATGAAGCCCTGGATATTTTAGCAGGAGAAATCAAGAGAATTAGAGACACCTATGGAGCTGGATCAATAATATTTCGTGGTGGGGGAGGTGATCTTGGAATTCTACACAGTCGGATTGTATTCGATAGGTTACTCGGTCTTGCCGGCGGATATTCACAAACATGGGGGACGATTTCATATGAAGGAGGAATCTTTGCTGAACTTGCTACCTTTGGGACAACGATGGCAAGAAACACGAGGGATGATCTCCTTAATTCAAGGCTGATAATTATGTGGGGACTAAATCCTGCAAGTACCATAATGGATTCTCCAACCTGCTGGTATCTTATTCAGGCAAGGGAATCAGGTGCAAGAATAATTTCTGTCGATCCACGATATACAGATTCAACTGCAGTTTTTGCCCATCAATGGATACCCATAAGACCCGGAACCGATACAGCAATGCTTATTGCAATGGCATATGTGATGATCAAAGAAGGACTTCAAGATCAGAAATTCCTTGACACATATACCCTTGGCTTTGATAAATTCAAGGATTATGTTTTGGGCACAGAAGATGGTATTCCAAAAACCCCTTCATGGGCTGAGGCAATAACTTCTGTTCCATCAAAAACAATAGAAAATCTGGCAAAGG
>JBBITW010000307.1:0-2591 GCA_037440525.1 Deltaproteobacteria bacterium | reverse complement strand
ATTATTGTAAACTTCGATGTGAGCACTGTAAGGGTAAGATTCTTGAATCAATGATTCCTGTCTATTCACCAGAAAATTTTTTTGAGGTCATTGAAAGATTTAGAATGAATGGAGCAAATGGGGTGCTTGTAAGTGGTGGCTCAAATCAGGATGGTGAGGTCCCTCTCGAAAAATTTATTGTCCCGATCGGGAAGATCAAAGAAAAAGACCCCTATTTCAGAATAATTGTCCATACCGGACTTTTAAAAAAGGAGGTTGCAAAGGACCTTAAAACCGCAGGTATTGACCAGGTTCTTATTGATGTAATTGGAGACGATGAGACTATAAAAAAGGTCTACCATCTTGATAAAAGAGTCAGGGATTATGAGGATACATTATTGATGCTAAAGGAGAATGGTCATAGGATTGCCCCACATATCATCGTAGGACATCACTTTGGAGAGATAAAGGGAGAATGGAGAGCTTTAGAAATCGTATCACGTGTTGGAGTTGAAACAATTGTTTTAGTGGTCATTAAACCCCCGATAAGAAATAATAACTGGAAAATCCCTGAACCAGAGGTCTTTTCGAAAATTTCGGCAATCGCTCGTATACTTAACCCCAGAACTCAAATCTCTATGGGCTGTATTCGACCATCTCATCCTTTTAAGGCAAAGATGGAGAAGGAGGCAATAGAGGCAGGTGTAAATACAATTGCACATCCCCTTTATGGGACGATTGAGTATGCTAAATCAATCAATCTGGAGATCTCTTTCATGAATATGTGCTGTAGTCTGACACACCTCTGAAAATATTGGCTTCCTACTAAGGAAGAAATGACAGTATGAGTGATTAAAGGTATTTTGATTTAACTGCGCGGTGCGAAAAATCTTTGAGATTGCCACGATACGCTTGTAATGACAAAAATAAGTAAACCTCTCAATGACATCCTCTTTTCTGTAAATTTGAACGAAGCAAGGAATATTAGGGAAGAATTGAGCTCAGGCTTGCGATATTTAGGAAAATTCGCGGTTTTTGGGAGATGAGGTTTTTACTGTAAATCACCATTTGGACATGGCCTGCAGCTGAAGATTTTCTGGTTCCCGTTTGACGGGACAGGGGTCGCAGAGAAGAGACGCTCTCGTTTTCCTGTAGACCTTGATCCTGATGGGTGACTGGTGCTGTCGTTCCGAAGCGGAGAGTAAAAACTCAAAGAAACTACGGCAAAGGGAAAGAAGTTGGTGACTCCATATGGGCTATTTCTGTAAGAAATAAATAAAGCCTCTAAGACCAATGAGAGGCGTTTCCTCCGAATCGAAAGGGGAGAAAACCGCGCTATCAAAAGGCATTACCCTTTCAGATACGACGGAGGGGGAAAAGAGACTTTTCTTACAATAGGAATATTTTTTTCTCTTGACAGGTGCCTTTTAAATGGGTGACCCCATGTTTTATAGATTCCTCGCTTCGCTCGGAATGACAAACATGACATAAACCTCATTGCAACACAGTTTCAAGGGGGGAGGATTAAGGTTTTCTCTTGACAAATATTTTAATTGTGTTATTCTTCACAATGTTTATCCCATTCTTAATATCTCACTTCTAATAAATTTTCAAGCAGGCCGAAAGGGGGGATGAAAAAAAACCTGCTAAATAATAATTTAAGAAAGGAAGGTGACAAAATATTATGAAGGTTACTCGAAGAGGATTCTTAAAGATCTCGGGTGCAACTGCTGCTGGTGCAGTAGTTAGTGGTCTGGGATTCGATCTATCGCCGGTGGAATCCTTCGCCCAGGATCTTAGAATTAAAGGGGCAAAAGAGACCACATCTATCTGCTGTTACTGTTCTGTTGGATGTGGAATCATCTTCCACACAGATGCCAAAGGAAAGATAATAAATGCCGAAGGTGATCCTGACCATCCAATAAGCGAAGGAGCCCTTTGTGCTAAAGGCGCTGCAAGTTACCAAATTGCAAATAATCCAAATCGTCTCCAGAAAGTTCGTTATCGCGCTCCATATAGCACCTCATGGAAAGAAGTTAGCTGGGAATGGGCTTTAAACAAGATCGCCGAAAACATCAAAAAGAGCCGTGACACAAGCTTCGTCGAGAAAAATTCCCAGGGCCAGATAGTTAATAGAACAAATGGAATTGCCTCTGTTGGAAGTGCAGCGATGGATAACGAGGAATGCTGGCTATATCAGAAATTCCTTCGTGCCCTTGGCATAGTCTATATTGAGCATCAAGCTCGTATCTGACACAGCGCAACGGTTGCGGCTCTGGCAGAGTCGTTCGGACGTGGCGCAATGACCAATCACTACATCGACTTCAGAAATGCTGATGTGATATTAAACATGGGGGGGAACGTCGCGGAGAACCATCCGGTCTCCTTCAAGTGGATTCAGGCAGCAAAGGATAAAGGAGCCATATTTATTCATGTTGACCCGAGATATACAAGGACTTCATCAAAGGCTGATATATTTGTTCGACTCCGTTCAGGAACAGATATCGCCTTTTTAGGCGGGATGATAAAGTATATTTTAGACAACAACCTCTATGATGAATTCTATGTCAAGAATTATACAAATGCCACATTTATTGTAAATCCTAAATTCA
>JBBITW010000306.1:1273-2623 GCA_037440525.1 Deltaproteobacteria bacterium | reverse complement strand
TCCAAAAATACTAACCCTATCATTTCCAAGTTCCTTTCGTAAGACATCCTGAAGAGCCCATGTATCCACACCCAGAAGATGGTCAGCCTTTCTTAAAGAAGGACCATTCTCATCTATATACAGGTAAACCCATTGGTTTGAAGAACCGTAAATTACCAGGCCATCATAGCCGCAGAATCTTAGATATGCACCGAAATAACCATTTGCCTGACTGCTCGCTACACCTCCGGTCATTGCCCCTTTTGTACAGGCAGCAATAGCCCCGGAACCTGCCACCCGTGTACCTCCAAGTGGTCCGCTTGCCAGTATGACCCTGTTCTCAGGATGGTCCCAACCCATTTCAGGAGAAACCTCTTTAAATAGATGATAGACGCCTAAGCCAATACCCCCAACCCATTTCTTAAAAATCGATTCATTTAGCTCTTCGTCTTCAAATACTCCTTTAGTAAGGTCAACCCTCAATATCTTCCCCATATAACCCTTCATCAAACACACTTCCTCCTTTCAACATATTTTTTACTAAAGTGGTAGGTCCTTTTTTTCCCACCATTTCTTTAACATCGCTTTCACTTCCTTTTTAAAACAAAATCAGAAGCATTCTCCCCGGCAATTCGGCCTGAATTTATAGCAAATCCGAGGGCGCTTCCAGAAAGAACTAAACTGTATGTATCTGTCTCCCATCCTCCTGTATCATTACCTGCGGCATAAAGTCCTGGGATGGGATTTCCATCCCTGTCTAATACTTCCATTTTATGATTGATTCTTATACCACCAAGTGTCCCTAAAAAACCCTGATAACATTTAATGCAATAGTATGGAGGTGTGGTTAATGGAAAAAGGAAATTCCTGTCTTTGAAGAACATCTCATCATACCCCTGTTTACAGAAACGATTATACTCATCAATTGTGTTTTTCAGTACATCTGGAGATGCTCCTATACAGTCTGCAATCTCATCTAACGATTCTGAGATTATTACTTCTCCATCTTTTGTTTCACTCTGGAGTTTTTTATCAAGTTCTCTCATTTTACAACCAGCAGGAAAACGAGAATAACCCTTTATAATACCCTCTTCCATAAAGCTCCTTTTCGTTCTTTCATCGAAAAGTGAATAGGATATTTTATCAGGCTGTCTATTTAAAGCATTAGCAGCTTCAGGCCAGTTAAATCCGGTAGCCTCATCTACAAACCTCTCCCCTCGTTTATTTATCCATACCGTTTGGGGTTCCATTGCAACTGTAACTACTTCGAGTGACCCTCGAAAATATGGTCCCCTTAATTGGAGATACCCTAAACCTTCTGTAGATGCCCCTGCGCCCATGGCCATAAGAATCCCATCTCCCATATGTGGC
>JBBITW010000306.1:0-1219 GCA_037440525.1 Deltaproteobacteria bacterium | reverse complement strand
CTTTATTGCCTGCATATCCGCCCGTGGCAATAACAACTGCTTTTGCAGAGATTCTTAGTTCTTCGCCCTTTTTTGATGCGAGGACTCCGTTTACCTCTCCTCTTTCGTCAATTAATATCTTTTTTGCAGGGGTTTCATAGATGAGGTTAACACCAAGCTCTTCGCATCTTCTGCTCAATACTCTTACAATCCCTGCCCCGCGTCCTTCGGGAAGATGGAAAACACGGATCTGATTTGGAATAAAATGTGGGACATCCTCAATCCTGAGGCCCATTTCCTGAAGCCACCCGATAGTTTCACCTGACTTTTCAAGAAAGGCTTGAATTAATCGCGGATTAATCTTCCAGTGTGAATAGGACATTGCAATCTTAAAGAATTCTTCCTTTCTTGCGTCAATTTTTAAATTTTTCTGTATCTGACTTTCTACAGCAAAGATTCCTCCGGCCATCGAGGCATTACCGCCCAAGACCCTTCTCTTTTCGATGAGGATTACTTCGGCACCTTTTTCACGTGCTGAAATAGCCGAAGGGAGTCCTGCTCCTCCACCACCAATAACGAGAACATCTGTTGATAAAGATTTATTTTCCATAATTTCTTACCTTTTTAATCCTTTTTTACTCTGAACCTTTTTGTTAGATGATTCATCAGCCCTCCATCTCTTAGAAGATCCTGCATGAATGGAGGAATTGGTTTTGATTGAAAGGATCGCCCCAAGGAGAGGTCCCTGATTTCACCCGTGTCGAGATTGACTTCGAGCTCGTCTCCCTCTCTTATATAATCAGGTGCATCGATACATTCGAGAAGGGGAAGTCCAATGTTAAATGAATTTCGGTAAAATATCCTTGCAAATGTCTTTGCAATGATACATGAAATACCTGTTGCTTTAATGGCTAGCGGTGCAGGCTCCCTTGATGAACCACATCCAAAATTTCTCCCTGCTATAAGTACATCCCCCGGTTTGACCTTCTTTGAAAAATCAGGATCAATTGCCTCCATACAGTGTTGACCAAATGCCTGGGGATCCTTTGTGTATTTGACGGAAATGATTACATCTGTATCAATATTGTCACCAAATTTCCATCCACAACCTTTTAAGATCATAAATCTTCTCCTTTGATTATTAATGAGATTTCTGAATAACTCATGAAACACTGTGGAGGTAGGGTTCCAAACCCTTCGAATGCGGACATTAAGAAGGTAGATTGCTTACAATCGCCTC
>JBBITW010000305.1:0-2630 GCA_037440525.1 Deltaproteobacteria bacterium | reverse complement strand
TCTATAGATTCCTCGCTTCGCTCGGAATGACAGAAAAAGTAGGCTCGGAATGACAGAAAAAGTAGACTCGGAATGACAAACATGGCATATACCTCATTGCGATACAGCCTTCAAGGGGAGAGGATTAAGGTGAGGGGGATGAGCTTATACCGGCAGGCAAGAGCAAATACCTCTAAAAATTTTGCACAAATGATTAATACTTTTTAAGAGACCTGTTGGAATTTTTTTTATGGGCTCTCAACCACTGTTGCAAATCTTGAATTAATCGAATATAAAGATTTTAATATGAATCAGGGAAAAAACTTAAACCTCAGCTTTAACCTGAAGGATCTTGAAAAAAGTATTATCCAATGCCGTAAGTGCAATAGATTGGTAACCTACCTAAGGGAGATAGAAGATAAGAAACCAAAGAGGTTTAAGGAGTGGAGCTATTGGTCAAAACCCCTTGCGGGTTTTGGGGATCCAAATGCTCGCCTTCTTATCATTGGACTGGCTCCTGCTGCGCATGGAGGGAATCGAACAGGCAGAATGTTTACAGGTGACAGGAGTGGAGAGTGGCTTTTCGAGGCCCTTTATCGATTCGGTTTTTCAAACCAGCCCTCCACCTATTCTCGAGACGATAACCTATCCTTAAATGATTGTTATATTACAGCCACAATCCGTTGTGCTCCTCCGATGAATAAGCCTCTACCCGAGGAGATTGAGAACTGCAGAGCCTACCTCCTAACTGAACTAAGCCTTTTAAAGAATATAAAAATAATTCTTCCTCTTGGGCAGATTGCCTTCATTCAAACACTGAAATCTTTAAGAAAAAAGGGACTCGAAGTCCCTCCACTGAAATTCGGTCACGGGAAGGTCTTTGAACTTTCAAATGGTCTTCTGATAATGCCTTCCTACCATCCAAGCCAGCAGAATACCCAAACTAAAAAACTCACACGGTCGATGTTTTACCAAATTTTTGCGAATGTAAAAAATGAGTTATCGTGAAACTGGTAATAAAAACCTGATCGAAATTAACCCTCCTTTGCCAGTCTTTCCTTCTCCTTTTCGTATGCTTCTTTCCCTGCCTCAACAGCCGTTGTTATAATGGATTTTTTCTCTTCATAGAGTTCTTTTCCCTTCTCCAAGGCAGAGGTAATCTTTCCTTTAACCTCTTCAACCACCCCTTCTGCCTTACCCTTAGCCTCCTCCGCAATACCCCTGATTTTTTCTCTTATCTCCCTTCCTGGTTTAGGCGCCAGTAACAATGCGATCCCAGCTCCCAATAAACCTCCAAGGAAGAAGGAAAAAACCAATGCCCCTAAATGATGACCTCTTTCTTCATGTTCCATAAATATAAACCTCCTTTCTCTCTATCCTTTCTTGAGAAATTGAATACTTTTTCATAAATCACTTTCGGGATTTTTACCCTAATTTAAAAAGATTTTTCATAAAGGTCAAGGCACCTGCCTTAAGCCCTGCCTTTATACCAGAGGTTTCAATGATTGCTGTTGAAGTGATATCATCTAAAAATTTACTCATACGTTTGACATTTATGCTCACATTCCTCACCTGTTCTCCAATATCTTTAATAGAATCTGAAAATAACCTTATACCCTTTGTTACAGCGGTCGTTTCATCGGTCAATTCCCTTATATTCTTAATTGTTGATTGAAGTTCAATAAGGGTTGGTTGTAAAGAATTTTCTGTATTTGCTAAAAATTCTCTCAATCTTTTAACGGTATCTTTTACTTCCAGCATAATGATAATAAAAAAAATCACTGCCACAACTATTGAAACCGTAATAATGCCAAAAAGGATGGTGTTCATCATCTTCCTCCATTTTAGTTAAAACTCATTATTAATTATTACAATATCACATTTTTCAATAGTTTTAAAGTAACCCCCTTTACAGGTAATGGTTTGAAAAATTAATACACTCAGAGAACCAAATTTTTCAAAATCTATAATTCCACAATCTGGCCTTCAATCTTCTCCCCGATATTCAAAATGCCAATTGTACACTTCTGGATAAATGAACGTGTGAGAGAACCTGGGTTGAAAAAATATATCCCTTTGTCTAAATGATTTGCTGGGGTATGTGTGTGACCATATATAATAGCATCGATTTCACCAAATTCATCCTTGACCCTTGCCTCAATACCAAATGGACTTCCCCATCCATGTATCAAGCCAAACCTAAATTTCCCCAAGGTGATAACCTTCTTTTTAGGATAGAGTTTTTGAATCTCAACGGGATCCATATTCCCACAGACTGCAATCAACTCATTAAGGCCTGAAAGATATTCTGCTACGGACCTGCTGACAAAGTCTCCAAGATGGATAATCTTCTCAACTTCTCTGAAGTGTAATTCTACAATCCTTTTAAAATCGCTATCAGGCTCTTTTAAATGCGTGTCGGAAAGCACACCAATCTTCATTTAAGGCTCCCTTCTTCGAAATTCTTCTATCTAAATAAACTCCCTTTGGATGAAAATTTATTCTTACCTAAATTGAGCGATTTCAAGGTGGTCATTGCGAAGCAATCTCTCCCAAATTGTCATTCCGAGCGAAGCGAGGAATCTATGAGATTGCCACGTCGCTTCGCTCCTCGCAACGACTTCGTCGGATTGCCACACAATGACTGATCC
>JBBITW010000304.1:0-2694 GCA_037440525.1 Deltaproteobacteria bacterium | reverse complement strand
GCTTTTCTTGCCACCATATCGATTGGATTTATAATTAGTCTGGGGGTCATTCGTGTATCCTTGCGAAAAAAGGAAACGATTACTGCTACGAGCATTGATATGAGAACTGTCCTCTCAATAGAATAACCTAAGGCAAGACCCAAAATTAATGCAAATATAGGAACCGTCAGGTGTCCCCCTTTTCTTATTGTATCCATAACTGATGGTCTCTCTTCTCTTGGAAGGGGTTGTAAATTCTTTTTATTAGCCTCAAAAAAGATTTGAATTCCTCCACAGAAATAGTATAAGATTGCAGGAATAAATGCCATAACGCAAACATCCCAGTAGGATACACCCATGAATTCAGCCATGACAAAAGCTGTAGCTGCCATAATGGGTGGCATGATCTGGCCTCCAGTGGAGGCATAGGCTTCGATTGCACCAGCAAAGGCTGATTCATAACCCAATTTTTTCATCATTGGAATGGTGAATGCACCTGTGGCGTATACATTTGCAACTGCACTTCCTGATATCGTTCCGAATAATGAACTGCTGATTACTGCAATTTGTGCTGGACCACCCCTCATACCACCAGCCACGCCTTTTGCCAGGGACATAAAAAAATCTCCTGCCCCGCATTCCTTTATAACCTCAGCATAAAGAATAAATAGAAAAAGATAGGTTGCTGAAATTCGAAGTGAAACTCCCCACACCCCTTCTGTGGAAAAATAGATATAATCAAGTATAGATCCTAAAGAGTAACCCTTATGTCCAAGACTTCCTGGGATATACTTTCCAAAATAAGCATAAAACAATAATACGATGCAAACGATTAAAAGAGGAAGACCCACCACACGTCTTGTCCCTTCAAGCAAGAGAATGATTGCAATGATTCCTACGAAAAAATCTATTGAACTGAGAGGCGTGACCCTTGGAATCCGCTCAGAAATTGACTGGTAGTTTGCTCCTACATAACCAAACACGAAAATTGATATTAAAGAAATTAGAATTCTTAGAATCTTAATAAATCCCTTTGACTCTTTTGAACCCCCATAAAGATGCCATACCAATATCATAGCAAATGAGAGGTGTATTGAATATTGTAGATATGGATTTAGAATAGCAAACCCCATTGAATAAATCTGAAATATAGACCATGTAATACATATCAAACTAACTATTCTTTCCCCTTTAAAAAAATTTTTCATCTTATCCTACACTCTCCTCTAAAAAAGACCTTTGCTCTATAGGTCATCTTTTATAGATTACTTTCAGTTAAAATTTCTTAAATGATACCTGCATAAATAAACACTGAACCACCTCACCCTTTCTTGAAGAGTGAGGTGGAGATTCAATAAATAAAGGTATCATTTCATACTATTTAGGTATTAAAGCCTCAATTTTTCTTTAAAGTACTTCTCAGCCGCTGGATGGAAAGGGACAATATTGGTGAAAGGAACAACAAATTTATATGAGGATTCAAGACTAAAATCTTTCATCACCCTATGGGATTTTTGTAGCATATCAATATTTTCGAAAGCCCCTTTTAAAAGGCTATGGACTATTTCATCCGGCAGATCAGCACGGACTCCAAGAAAGGAAGGAGAAGCGATTGTAGGAATATCCTTTTCCGTAATCCCATAATGACCTTTTTTAATAATAATCTGGATAATCCCATCTTTTTTTAATTCCTCAATGGCTTCTTTCTTATCTATCGGAAGGAATACGACATCCTTCCGGAATGTAAATACCTCCACCCATCCAGGATGTGGGTATGGAAAGATGCCTCCTGCAGCTTGAACCCTTCTATCTTTAAATAAACCCCTTTGTTCCCCATAGCTTGTGAAGACCACTTTCCCTCCCCAGGAGGTAATATCATCGTAAGTTATCCCATAAGCTCCCAATACCATTCGGGTCAAAAGTTCACCACCAGCTCCCTTCATGGCTAAGCCCAATGACAGGGGATAACGTTTCTGTTTAATCTCATCGATGGAATTTAATCCCGTATCCTTCCCTACTACGAAAAAATACTCCTCACTTTCAGGAGGAGTCAATCCACAGAGTATCCTTATCTTCCCTAATTTTTTACTAAAGGGAGGCTTTCCTTGAATGGCCAATGCTACATCAACCATGTTGACAAATCCAAAATCTAATTCTCCACCCCCTATTCGTGCAGCGTTTGCAGTACTTCCCGAGGCTTCCACATTGATTGAGCTACCAGGAGGAAGGCCTCTCTTTGCAGCTTCTGCGAAGTTTGAAACAATAACATATGGAGGAGAGCCAACACCAGTTGATGCAGCGGTTAGCCTTAATGGGGCTTTTTGTGCAATCGATTCTGATAGAAAGCCATGGGTAAAGATTACCAATAAGGTAAAAACGACAAACAAAAAACCAACTTTCATCCCTCTTACATTCTTCTCCATTTCGTCCTCCTTCAAATTTTTTACTCTAATTATTTAAATAAATTCCTTCGTTTTTTCATAACGGTTTAATTTCTAAAATTTTTGCTTATTATACTATCCTTCCCAAACTTGTCAAGTGCTAATTGCGATTCTGAAATAGTATTAAAAACTATTCTTATAAACTGGGGAGGTGGGGTGAAAAAGCCTTCGAGCGGATACCTACCTCCCCAGTCATTCCAGGACTTTTTCAGAGCTCTCGCTGTGGACAATTGACAGATATTTCAGTCGCTTCCCAGGGTTAACCATCCGAAAT
>JBBITW010000303.1:0-2697 GCA_037440525.1 Deltaproteobacteria bacterium | reverse complement strand
GTTCTTCTCCAATTTAGTTGCTAAAAAGGATTCTCTGATGGAATCGGATCTGCCTCTGGCGGAAAAGACTTTATTAGTGCCTTAAAAATTCTTTTAACTTCTCCTAATCTCTATTTTTGTGAATATCTAAATATGTTTTGATATGATCCTTGTCAAATTTTTAACTCTTTGTAATTCTTAAGCATTTTCCTCGAATCCCTTGAATCCTTAATCCTTTGAATCCTCATGATTTTATCAACCTTTTTGGAGATGATCCGTAAATTGATATGCTTATGGTCATCATAATAACTCCACCTTGCCTCCCTGATTATTTTAGGACTTTTTCAGAACTCTCTTAAAGAAACCTCTGAAAAAGTATTAAAAACGAGTCTTATAGACTGGGGAGGTGGGGTGGAAAAGCCTTCGCCTGCCTGAGGCAGGCAAGAGCAAATACCTCTAATAGTTTAGCATTAATGATTAATACCCTGAAATTGCTTGATTTTCTTTGAAGCGATTGTAAGCAATTTAACTTCTTAATGTCCGCATTCGAAGGGTTTGGAACCCTACCTCCCCAGTCAATTCAGGACTTTTTCAGAAATCTTTTAAAAATTTCTTGACAAATGGACGATGTTAAATTATTTAAGAAATGGTTATTTTAAGAAAAGTTTTTTATAGAAAAACCATAATCTAAAAAGGAGGAATGTGATGAGTGATCAAAAATTTGAAATGCTCTTCTGGCAAGGCAATCCACCAAGTCATGGTGGACATCCAGGATTTAACCCCAGGACTGAAAAGGCGATGGGGATGATTATCGAACGTGATGTTGCTGTTACTATGCGTGATGGAATAAAGATATATATTGATATATTTCGTCCAGATAAAAAAGGTAAATTTCCCGTTCTTGTAAGTTGGGGCCCTTATGGAAAACATGGTAGGCCTTATCCACCAAATTCTGATGTGAGGCATGACCTTTCAAAATATACCGCCTTTGAAGGGGCTGATCCTGTCTATTGGTGTGCGAACGATTATGTGATTATCAATCCTGATCCACGTGGGGCATGGTATTCTGAAGGTGATCTTACATTTATGAGCCCTCAAGAAGCAGAGGATTGTTATGATCTGATAGAATGGGCTGGAGTTCAAGAGTGGAGTAATGGAAAGGTTGGAATGTATGGAGTTTCCTATCTGGCCTGGACGCAATGGAGGGTAGCTTCACTTAATCCTCCTCACTTGGCAGCGATTAATCCTTGGGAGGGAGTCAGTGATTTTTATCGTGAGTTTTGTTTTCATGGGGGTATTCCAGAGACAGTTTTTACAACAAGGTTGCGCAATGATGGGTGGAGTCGAACTACTACAAGAGTAGAGGATTTTGTTGGAATGGCTCTAAGGCACCCTCTGTTTGATGAATACTGGGCGAGTAAGAATGCGGATCTATCAAAGATAACGGTTCCTGCATTTGTTGTGGCAAGCTGGACAGACCACGGTTTACATACACGTGGGACACTCGAAGGCTTTAGGAAGATCTCTTCAAAAGAGAAGTGGCTATTGGTTCATGGAAGAAAGAAATGGTCTTTTTTTCATGACCAAATGAGCGTAGAAAGGCAGAAACAGTTTTTTGATAGATTCTTAAAAGGTATTGATAACGATGTAAAAAATTGGCCTCGTGTCATGTTAGAGGTGCGAAAGAGATATGGTGCAGGAAGCTTTCGAAGTGAGAATGAGTGGCCACTTGAAAGGACTCAGTACACAAAATTATATTTAGATGCGAGTAATGGGAGGATGAGTATTTCTCCATACGATAAGGAATCGCAGGCTCGATATAATGCCAGTGATTATGGGGATAAGACACAGTTTGCTCAATTTGAGTTTCTCTTTGATAAGACAACTGAGCTGACTGGATATATGAAATTAAGACTATGGGTTGAGGCAGTAGGTAGTAATGATATGGATTTGTTTGTAGCAATACATAAGATTGATCGCTTCGGGCAGACTGTCCCGTTTGCCTTTTGTTGGGTTCATGATGATGGTCCTGTTGCCCTCGGGTGGCTTAGAGTTTCCCATCGGGAGCTTGATGAAGAACGATCAAAACCTTACCAGCCATATTTAAAACATCAGAGGGAATTAAAACTAAAACCTGGAGAAATTGTTCCTGTTGATATTGAGATATGGCCTTCAAGTACTTTATTTGAGAAAGGTGAAAGGCTTAGATTAATTATTGCAGGTAGTGATCTCTGTATGTATCCTGGTCAGATAGCTACATATGGCCACTTTTCGCTTGTAAACCGGGGGGAACATGTAATTTACACAGGCGGCAAATACGATTCTCACCTTCTCGTTCCAATCATTCCTTAGTTTGGAAAAGGGGACAGGCTACTTTTTCCCTCTATTATTTCCTCTCCTTTTTAAAAGGTAGCCTTTCCTCTCTTTTGCTCTTTAAACAAATATTTCTTTCTCGCCCAAATAAAAGAATTGGATTGTTGTATTTTTTAATGATTGGCTATTTTTATGGGCAATTGGTTCAGAAAATTGTCTTTCCTTGAAAATATATTCAGAGCTAAAAATCTCATTTTAAATCATAGTGTTATTTGCATTTAAAAAATAACTTAGAGATGTGGCATTTGATTTGCTATTGATAATTTATGTCGGGTAATAGATTAAGGATAAAAGAGAGCTCTGAAAAAGTCCTGAAATGACTGGGGAGGTAGGGTTCCAAACCCT
>JBBITW010000302.1:0-2702 GCA_037440525.1 Deltaproteobacteria bacterium | reverse complement strand
AAAGAGTATCAGCAGGAGATTAGGCAGAAGATCCTTGATATGTATGGAATGGATAGAATTCCTGATGAGATTGAGAGTTATATCTCTGCTGCAGCCGCAGAACCTGCAATGGAGGAGAGTGCCATTTTTGATGAGGTTGTAGATATTGTTGTAAAGGGTGGCTACGATTACTATATCTATGACTTAGTTCCTTTGGGCCACGCCCTCTACTATTTAAGTATGGCATCAGTTTATGATGCGTGGATCGATAAGATTACAGGGCTACGTGAACAGATGAGGGAGTATGACCAGGTGGCCGCTGTGATTCGGAGGGAGAAGGAGCTCGAAGAAGATGCTATCCTGAATGAGCTCCTCTATATCAAGGAAAGGATAAATAAATCTTCAAGCATCCTCACCGACAAAAGGAAAACTGCATTTTTCTTTGTTGTTACAGCCGAAGAGATGGTAATCAAAGATACGCTCAAAGCAGCCGAACTCTTCACTAAATTTGATGTCCCTCTGAGTGGTTATATTATAAATAGGGTACTTCCCCCTGAATTAAAGAGTCATAATATACCTGAGTATTTGAAAAATCGTATTGAGATGCAGGAACATTATTTGAAGGTGATAGAGGCCACTTTCGGCAATCAGATTTTGGCCTCTATCCCTGAGATGGAGCGGGATATTACAGGTCTTCAAATGATTGAAAAAATTGCAAAGGCTATGTTTGGAGAGTTTTAGTATATAAATACAACTTGGGGAATGAGAAATGAACCAGATTAAGATTAACATGACGAAATTTTTTGAAGATCATCCGAAACTCAAATATATCTTTTTTGGAGGAAAGGGAGGGGTTGGGAAAACTGTTATGGCTGGAGCTTCGGCCCTTTGGTCTGCAAAAAAGGGGAGAAGGACTCTACTCGCATCCACAAATCCTGTCCATAGTCTATCAAATCTTTTGGAGAAGGATGTCTTTGGAAAGGCAGCAATTGTTTGTGATGAAGAGAAGTGTTATGCATTTGAGATCGATACCAGGGATACTATTGAAAGATCGAAAAGAGAGATTCGTGAAAAGATAAACTGGTTTCTTAAATTTGCAGATATCACAACCAAGGCAGAGGATTTCATTGAATCAGCCACAATGAACCCTGCCTTTGAAGAATCAGCCATGTTTGAGAATATGATGGATCTCATATTCAAGGATGAATATGAGTTTTATGTCTTTGATACTGCTCCAACAGCAAATGCGAGGCGTCTACTCGGGATGTCAAAAGTCTACTCCCTCTGGGTTGAGAAGATGCTAAAAAGTAGAGAGGAGGCAAAATCCCTGAGAGAGATGCTCTCATTCTCAAAGAAGGAGGAGAAAGACCCGCTCTTAGATTATTTATTATCATTTAAGGATAGGATGTCCCGTGCAAAGGAACTCCTGACAAACGAGGACCTTACGGCCTTCTTTTTCGTAACCCTCCCTGAGAGCCTTCCTATAGCTGTCATAACACGGTTCATTAACTGGTTTCATGAATTTGGAATCCCAATAGGAGGAGTGATTGTCAATGGGGTGATTCAAAAGGATCAAGTGGGAAAGGATACCGTTGAGTTTGTTCTCAACCGGGTCAAGATGCAAGAGGAACATATGGAGGAGATATGGAAGATATTTGGAGATAATGTTAGATCCATTGTCCCTTTATTTGAAACCGAGGTGAAAGGGGCAAAGATGTTAAATCGAACAATGGAATATCTTTTTTCACATTAAACTTCCCTGTCCAGCTCTCCCTGCATTTTTAGGATTAAAATTTTTATTACTTTCGATTCAGCTTTTTCCCTATTATAATAATATTGTGATAGTGAGGGAAATTTTTTCCAAAACAATACTCACAAAAACTGCTATTTCAGGATTCGACTACTGTATTAATCCTTATATAGGATGTGGACATGGTTGTCTCTATTGTTATGCACGTTTTATAAAACGCTTTACCGGACACCACGAACCATGGGGCTATTTTGTTGATATAAAGATAAATGCCCCAAACCTTCTCTCCAAACAGATAAAAAGGACAAGGCCTGGAATAGTTACATTAAGCACTGTTACAGATCCATATCAACCATTGGAGAAGAAATACATGTTAACGAGGAGATGTCTGGAGATTCTTTTAAATTATCAGTTTTCAGTTAATATATTAACTCGCTCTTCTCTATGTTTGAGAGATATCGATTTATTTAAAGAATTTAAAGAGATTGAGGTTGGACTAACAATCACCACACACGATGATAGCATTAGAAAGATATTTGAACCCCGTTCACCTCCAGTTCAGTCAAGGGTAGAAGCATTGAAAAGGCTTAAGATAGAAAATATAAAAACCTATGCATTTATTGGTCCAATCCTTCCATTAAATCCTCAAAGATTGGTGGACACAATTAAGGATTTTGTTGATGAGGTATTGATTGACCGTATGAATTATACCAATCAAATAAAAAGGGTTTACGAGCGTGAAAGATTAAATCCATATCTGGAGGATAGATATTTCAATTTTATCGGGTTAGAATTAAAGAAGAGATTTGAAAAATTGGGTATCCCTGTTTTTATCTGTTTTTAATATAACTATATGAGAAGAGGAAATCGATTATGACCCTTGGCCTATTTGGACTGAGAAGAAGAAATTATGACTTTCCTCCATTCAGACCTCCAAGCGAAGCGGAAAGTCTTCTTTTAAGGGTAACAAGAG
>JBBITW010000301.1:0-2714 GCA_037440525.1 Deltaproteobacteria bacterium | reverse complement strand
AACCCCAGAGGCTTGTAATCCCGGCAGATTTAAAAAAATCATCACTATCCTTAGTTGAGTTCAAGGATACTAACTTTATTACAAATTTTTAAAAAGTATTTGTTAATAACCATTAATCCATAAAAATCTTATCAAATTGGGAGGAAAAATCAATAAATTCTTTTTACATCTTTTATATGAATCAAGGGCAAAAAGTGATAGAATGGTTAAAGTTTAGTCTCAGTTTTCTGGCAAAGAAGGAATTTCTTGAAAAATGGGTTAAAAATTTGTAAAAAGAGGATATGGGTTTAAATCTCTCCTTACGAAATGACAGACCTTTTGATGTGGTTGGGATGGGTTTAAATTCTGTTGATTTCCTGGCCATAGTTCCTCAATTTCCCAAAATCAACACCAAGACAAAGATCCTTCGTTTTTCTAAACAGGGGGGAGGACAGGTTGCCACTGCAATGGTAGCACTTTCCCGCTGGGGAATAAAAACCAAATATATTGGAAAGGTTGGAGGTGACGAGCTCGGTTCATTTTCTTTAAACTCCCTTCGTGAGGAAGGAGTGGATGTCTCTTCTGTAAAGATTGAACCTTATGCCACAAATCAGTTTGCCCTCATCATTGTAGATGGCCTCTCCGGAGAGAGAACTATTCTATGGGACAGGGACGAAAGATTGGTGTATCGCCCTGGTGAGCTTCAAAAGGAAGATATCTGCTCGGGTAAGATTCTCCATTTAGACGGACACGATATAGAGGCAGCCATTCAGGCCGCAAGATGGGCAAGAGAAGAGGGGATACCAACAGTTCTCGATATCGATAAGGTAGAACCCCTGACATCCGAATTGATCCGGGAGATTGACTTCATAATCACCTCTGCTCGTTTTCCACAATTGATGACCGGAATATCTAACATTGAAAAGGCACTTCGCGAAATCCAGAAAGAAGCCCGTGGTATCCTTTGTTCCACGCTCGGTGAAAAAGGGGCAGTGGCCCTGGTGGATGGAGAGATTCTCTATGTGGAAGGATTTAAAATAAAGGCAGTCGATACCACTGGAGCAGGGGATGTATTCCACGGTGGGTTCATCTACGGCCTTCTAAAGAACTGGGAGATAAGAGAAATTTTGAGGTTTGCAAACGCAGTTGCCTCGCTCAAATGCCTTGAGATTGGAGGAAGAAAAGGAATACCAACACTGGAAGATGCCCGAAAACTCCTCTCCGAATCTTCGATCTCTTAAGGTTTTAATCCGGGAGGAAAACCTAATCTATCCCTGCATTCCCGACAGAAATTGTAACCCTTTCTATCAGTATCAATCAGGCTATTTGAAAAGAACATCACACAATAAGGATTTTTACAGTGCGAAAGTCCATAGGTATGGCCAAGCTCATGCACTGCTTCGGTAAGGATCCTTTTATAAAAGAGACTCTTGTTCTCTGGTAAATTATAAAACTCCTCTCTGAGTCTTGTGAGGGAGATAACTGCAGCCTTTGTGCTTGCCTCTCCAAAGACAAAATTTAATTCAGGGACAAATAGGTCGTGATCCACTATCCCCAAAATTTTCTCATAATGGGCATAATCTTCCTCTTTAATTATGGCATTCAATATTGAAGTGGATAAATACTGATTTCTCTTTCTATCATAGGCATAATGAGGTTCAGGCATTCCCCTTCCAATAAATACAGGCCTTTTAAAACTCTTCTCCAAATCGTTTTTTAAAAGACCGATAATGGAAGGATCGACCTTACCAACGGCTATCAGAACGATACCCATCCGAGGCTTCCTTTCATCTGCAAACAGTTCGTGACTTAAAATCATAATGAACAAAAATAATACTCTCCAAACCATTTCCTCTGTCTTTCAGAGCCAATCTAACTCTCTACCACATAAAACCATTCCATTGCCTTCTCATCATAATATAATTTGTTTTTTTTACCATCGTTCCCTTTGATTGAAATGAGGTAGTTCATAATGACTGTAGATTTTTAAAAAATTCTTTTAATATCTCAGATAGGAGAGCATCCCTGTTAGTTTCCACTATCTTAAAAAGCTTTACATCCTCTCTATTCTTTACCTCTTCAATCAACCCACCTCCCTTTAATGCAATGGTTGCAATAACCAATTTCTCGGAATCTAAAATTTCTTTTAAAAGTCTTTTGAATTTATTGGAAAGGCATTCCATCTTTCCAATCTCATCTATGATTATTAGATTGGTCGATGGATCAAAAAATGAAATAGACTGAAGAAAATCGTCAAGGCCTTTGACATCAACCCCATATCTACCCACCCTGTAAGGACCTTTTATTTTAGTATGTGATAGTATACCCCTTCTTCCCTCGAGGCTGATCAACTCAAAACCCTTCCTCAAACCATCTTCCCTTATCTCTGTTGTATAAAAACCCACTGGATGAAGATGTGAAAGCTTCTCAATAAGCCTTTTTATAAGGGTTGTCTTTCCAACCCCTGGTGATCCTGTAATAAGAATGTTCTTCTTAATCTTGACCTCCATTCAGGCTTATAATAGAAAATCAAAAATAAATAATATTGTCAATAAGGAAATTGCTTGCGGGAGGCCAGGCGGTGGTGAGAATTGCTACATAAATTTATTTAATTCAGGGATATTTAATCGGTAGAAAAATTCTGATATAATTAAAAACTAAATTGAGCGATTTTTTACTAAAAGCCTTTCTGCCAAAGGCGGATCAGTCGTTGCGTGGCAATCTCATAGATTCCT
>JBBITW010000300.1:0-2735 GCA_037440525.1 Deltaproteobacteria bacterium | reverse complement strand
ATTTTCTCAGACATCCCTGCCAGATCACTAAATTCCCCGCTTCAGTGATGCATTAAGACATCATACAATTTTTTATTGATGAAATCACAATAATAAGGCTATAATTTATCATTATATCTTAATTCAAAAGGAGGTCATTAGTATGGAAAAATTTGAAAGGATCCTTGTTCCACTTGATGGATCAGATTGTGCAGAGAATGTCCTTCCAAAGGTTGAGAAACTTGCCAAAGATTTAAATGCGAGCATTTCACTTTTACGGGTTGTGATCGCACACCCACTCCCTGGAACAGACCCTACGGAGGCTCAGGTCAAGGTGGTTAGCGAAGCAGAACAATATCTCCAAAGGGTTGAAGAAGAACTCAAAAAAAAGGGGTTAAGGGTAGATAGCCATGTACGTTATGGAAATGATGCTGAGGAGATACTTGATCATGCTTCCCAGAAAGATATAGACATGGTTGCAATGACAACTCATGGCCGTAGCGGGGTAAAAAGATTTCTTCTCGGAAGCGTGGCAGAGAAGGTCCTCCGCCATTCACCTAAACCTGTCTTTTTAGTTCGATGTAATGTATAGATCTAAATATCCGATGGATATAAAGGATGGAAAAAGATTATAAGTACACAAATCGACTTATAAATGAAACAAGTCCCTATCTTTTACAGCATGCACATAATCCGGTTGATTGGTATCCCTGGGGAGAGGAGGCCCTGACACGTGCGAAAAGAGGGGACAAACCCATCCTTCTAAGTATTGGCTACTCATCTTGCCACTGGTGTCATGTGATGGCAAAGGAATCTTTTGAAAATGAAGAGATTGCGAAAATCATGAATGAAAATTTTGTATGTATCAAGGTCGATAGAGAAGAACGGCCTGACCTTGATGAAGTCTATATGAATGCTGTTCAGATCATGACAGGTGGAGGTGGATGGCCAATGACGGTTTTTTTAACCCCTGATCTCATTCCCTTTCATGCGGGGACATATTTTCCACCTGTCGACAGAGGGGGAATGCCTGCATTTTCAAAAATCCTGCTCATTGTTTCTGACTATTACCATTCTCGAAGGGGAGAAGTTCGTAAGGTGGAGGCTCAGATGAAAAATACACTCCACCAGATCACTGACATCACTCCTTCAAAAGAACCATTAGATAGAAATATCATGACTAAAGCCTTTGAGACCTTCAGAAGCCAATTCGACCCAATCCATGGAGGTTTTGGAAAGGCCCCCAAATTCCCAAGCAGTTTGATCCTTTCGTTTCTTCTGAGATATTGGAAAAAAACGGGTGTTAAAGAAGCATTGGAAATGGTGGAATTGACATTGGAAAGGATGGCAAGTGGTGGTATATATGACCACTTGGGAGGTGGTTTCCATCGTTATTCTGTTGATGAACGCTGGCTAATACCCCATTTCGAGAAGATGCTCTATGACAATGCCCTGCTCTCACAAATCTACTTTGAGGCCTATAAGGTAACAGAGAGGAAAAGACACCTCCAGGTGGGTGAAGAAATCTTGCAATATGTCCTCCGCGATATGAGAAGCCCTGAAGGAGGTTTTTATTCTACTGAGGATGCAGAAAGCGAGGGGGAGGAAGGCAAGTTCTACCTCTGGTCAAGAGACCAGATTAAAAATGTCATGGGAAAAGAGAAAGGAACTCCATTCTGTGCTTATTATGGTGTTACACCTAATGGCAATTTTAAAAAAGGATTGAACGTTCTTAATATCGCTTCAACTTTAGATAAGGTCTCAGAGTTATACGGAATCCCTATCTCTGATCTGGAAAGGCTTATCAAAGATGGAAAAGCAATGCTCTTTGCAGAAAGGGAAAAGCGGATTAGGCCTGTTCGAGACGAGAAGATCATTACTTCCTGGAATGGACTTATGATTTCAAGTTTTGTTGAGGGTTTTAAGGCAACAGGAGGAAAAACTTATCTTGAAGCGGCAAAGGATGGTGCTTATTTCATCCTCCAGAGGATGAAGAAAAATGGCAAACTGACGAGGGTATATAAGGGAGGAATTTGTCATACAAATGGTTATTCTGAAGATTATGCCTTTTTCATTCAGGCCCTGATTGATCTTTATGAAGCAACGTTTGATGCTGATTGGCTTAAGGAGGCCGATGAGTTGAATGAAATTATGATCCAACAATTCTGGGATGACAAAAATGGAGGCTTCTTTTTCGCTGGCAAAGAAAACGAATCATTAATTATTAAATCAAAAAGCCCCTACGATCATTCAATCCCTTCTCCAAATGCTGTATCGATCTTTAATCTATTGAGGCTTGGGTCTCTAACCAGTGAAGAATCCTTTAAAAAGAGAACCAAAGAAATCCTCTATCTTTTTAATAACCTCCTCTCGGAGCATCCCTCTGTATTTCCGCATATGCTCTCCGGGCTCTCATTTTTTCTCGACCAGGAAGAGAGCAGGATAGGGGACTCAAAGAATGGTCCCATTTCATGGGATTGAAATTTTCATTATGAGGCAGGAATCCAGCATCCTTTATCTCATTATAGTGAACGACTTCGAAATGTGATCATCGCGAGGAACGAAGCTTCGGGGTAATTTCATAGATTCCTCGCTTCGCTTGGAATGACAATTTAGTAAAGATTGCTTCAGTTTAGCTCGCAATGACATCTTGAATCGCTCAATTTAGATAGAAGGAAATATCTTTATAGCTTTTTAAAATTGTAACCCGTCACTTAAATGGGGCTAAGTTAAAAGATCTGGCAGGAATATCCTCG
>JBBITW010000299.1:0-2740 GCA_037440525.1 Deltaproteobacteria bacterium | reverse complement strand
TCCTCGCTTCGCTCGGAATGACAGAGAAAAAAACTCGGAATGACAGAAAAAGGAGACTCGGAATGACAAAAAAAGAGCCTCGGAGTGACAGAGAAATGAGGCTCGGAGTGACAAACATGGCATATACCTCATTGCGACACAGCCTCATTGGGTAGAGGGGAGGTCGGTACGACTCGCAACCGAGATGAGGGGGATAATGGTAAAAGCCTCCAAGCAGGAGCACCATAATTCTTCTATTTCAATCGATTTTATGTTATTCTTATATAAATTGAGCGATTCCAGATTGTCATTGCAAAGCAATCTCTCCAAAATTGTCATTCCAAGCGGAGCGAGGAATCTATGAGATTGCCACGCCCTTCGGGCTCGCAACGACTTCGTCGGATTGCCATGCAATGACTGATCCGCCTTTGGCGGAAAGGCTTTTAGTAAAAAATCGCTCAATTTAGGTCTTAATTTAAACATCCTGTCAAGAATGGGGAGAAATAATTGGAGGGAGAGATGGTATCTTCAATTGATGAACTTCAAATGGCAATGGAGAAAGAAAAGTATATCTGTGATAGGGCACTATCAACAGTTCTTTATCTGGCACTTAAGCTTGAGAAACCTTTACTCATAGAAGGAGAAGCAGGTGTTGGGAAGACAGAGGTTGCAAAGGTTATGACCCATGTCCTAAACTGGCGTCTCATCCGCCTCCAGTGTTATGAAGGTTTAGATTCTACAACTGCACTCTACGAATGGAATTATCCAAAACAACTCCTCCGCATCAAAATGGGAGAATCTGCTCATCAACCCCTTGAAAAGGTCGAAAATATCTTCAGCACAGAGTTTTTAATACGAAGACCCCTTCTTGAAGCGATCTGGAGTGAGGATAAGAACGAACGGTGTGTTCTTCTGATTGATGAGATAGATCGCTCCGATGAGGAGTTTGAGGCATTTCTCTTAGAAATTCTATCCGACTTCCAGATAACAATACCTGAAATCGGAACCCTAAAGGCAAATCATAGACCCTTTGTTATTGTTACATCTAATCGGACAAGGGAGATACACGATGCCCTGAAAAGAAGATGTCTCTATCACTGGATCGATTACCCAACCTTTGAAAAGGAATATAGAATCGTAACCAAAAAGGTCCCTGAAATTAAAGAGACCCTGGCAGAGCAGATCTGTCAATTCATGCAGAGTGTCAGGGGAAAAGATCTTTATAAAAAACCTGGTATAGCTGAGACCCTCGATTGGGCAAATGCCCTCATTCACCTTCATAGAGACCATCTTGACAGGCAAGCAGTAGAGGAGACACTTGGCTGTATCCTCAAACATTTTGAAGATATAAAGAGGATGAAGGAGAATTATATCGAAAGCTGCCTTTTGAATATAAGTAATTAATTTAAGATATGAACAGTTATCAAAAAAGATATTCTGACCTTTTAAAAAATATCCTCCTCTTTTCCCATTTATTAAGGAAGAGAAAGGTAGGAGTCACCACAGATAATATTCTTGACGTCTTAAAAGGTATTTCTTTTATCAATATCCAGGACAAGATGGATTTCTATCATCTCCTTATATCAAACTTTGTTTCGAGCAAAGAAGAGATGGAGGCATTTGACGAACTTTTTAAAAACTTTTGGACCTTTGATGAGATCTCCCCTCAAAACCTGAATAAAATGCTTGAAGAAGAATTTGGAGACTCCGGAGAAGAAAAAGATGAAATATCTTTTGAATACGAAAAGGTTAAGACACTGTTTGAAGAGTGGGTTGACGATAAAGAAGAGCCCGCAGAGAGGGAAGAGAGGGAAATTCCTGCCTACAGCCCTGAAGAAATCCTCAGGCGTAAGGATTTCAACGAGCTTGAGAAAGATGAACTCTCAAAAATTAAAGAGTGGGTATTAAACCTCTCGAGAAGAATGGCCATGAACCTATCAAGAAGGTGGAAGAGAGGAAAAAGGGGAGACCAGCTCGATTTCAGAAGAACGATTCGTCAATCAATAAAATATGGAGGGGAATTGATAGAGTTGAGAATGAGGGAGCAAAAGAAGAAACCCATTCGTCTAATCCTCCTCTGCGATGTGAGTGGTTCTATGGATATCTACAGTCAGTTTTTCATTCTTCTCATGTATGGATTGCAGAACTACTATCCCTACTGTGAAACGTTCACCTTTTCTACCAGGCTGAGCTATGTCACCCCCCTCCTGAAAAGAAGGGCCTTTGAAGAGGCACTTCACTTACTTTCAGAAAATGTTCTTGACTGGTCTGGAGGAACAAATATCGGTGGTGCCATTTACCAATTCCATCGATTCCACTCAGAACTCTTATTACCAAATAGAACATATCTTTTAATTTTCAGCGATGGCTGGGATCGAGGAGATACATCTCTTCTCGACTCTGAGTTGAAAAACCTTAAAAGGGAGGTTAAAAAACTAATTTGGCTCAATCCTCTTCTTGGAAGTAAAAATTATCAGCCCATCTGCAAAGGTATGTCAACAGCCCTTCCCTATCTCGATCACTTCCTCCCACTAAATAACTTTTCAAGCCTTAAGAATCTTAGCCAGATAATCTTAAAGTCCTAATTATTAATAGGGGCATTAACCCCTCACCTTAATCCTCTCCCCACTCAGAGACTGTGTCATAATGATGTTTATTCTATGTTTTTCATTCCGAGTCTCCTTTTTCTGTCATTCCAAGCTTCCATTCTCTGTCATTCCGAGCGAAGCGAGGAACCTTAGGAAAGATTTCTCGGCTAACG
>JBBITW010000298.1:0-2753 GCA_037440525.1 Deltaproteobacteria bacterium | reverse complement strand
ACCTCCTTAAAAAAGATTATTTTACAATACGGTTGAGATTGCCATGTCGCTTCGCTTGGCGCAATGACCAGTAGAGAAGTTATTCCAGGCATAAGCAGTGCAAACACCTCTTGCAGGTCATTGCGAGTACTTGAAAGGTGCTTAGTAATCCCTCAGATTCCTCGCTTCGCTCGGAATGACAAACATTGCATAAACCTCATTGCGACACAGCCTCGACGGGTAGAGGGAAATTTTCAAAATCCATTTTTGAGAGGCTCCAAAAGATTATTTGACAATACGGTTGAGATTGTTTCGTCTCTCCTCCCATGCCTCACAATTTCATCTTCTTTATAAACTCAAAAGCAGTTAAAATATGAATCCCAGAAAATTTCTTAAATCTCAAAAGATGATCACCACCCGAGACCAGAATGTTAGTATCAAGAACAACCTTCTCCAAACCCTTTCTTTATCCCCTCTTTCGTAGCTGTCATATCTCTTCAGCAACATCTTCTCTTTTAAGCTTTTGCCTTTCGGCCATTTCTCTAAAGGGATTTGCAATCTCGCGAAATGATTTCTCCTTTATAGATTTAAAAACCCTTTTTAGATATATCGTATCGTTATCGAAAAATAGATCAAATTCAGTACCTTTTTCGAGCCGAAATTTCTCACATAAATATTTAGGTAATTCTATAGTTCTTTTATCCAATAGCTTTATTTTCTCCATAATTCACACCTCTTCAACTTTTTTGTATTTGGGTTTTAGCTCTTGAATTATTTTTTCCCTGTTATTTCCCTTATAGCCTTTAATAACTCCTCTGGCTTATAGGGTTTTTGAAAATAGAATCGGGCTCCTGCCTTATAAGCCTTTTCTTCTGTTCCAGGAATCCCTGTCAATATAATTATTGGAATATCCCATGTCTCAACATCCTCTTTTAATCTTTCAGAAACTGCAAAACCACCCCCTCCTGGTAACATTATATCAAGAATTATTAGATCTGGCTTTTCCTTTTTTGCCAGTGATACACCCTGAATACTATCAGCCGCAATGGCAACATCATATCCATTTGCCTTAAGCCTGATACTTAAGGCTTTTGCAACATCTGCTTCATCTTCGATGATCAGGATCTTACCTTTGCTTTCTTTCCTCCAAATCATCAGAAAAATTCTCCATCAATCCCCTTATACTGTTTTTAACAAAATAGGACTCCATCTCTTTTTCATCTTCATCAAGCTCGTGGAAGTCTTTAAACACCATGTCCCTTTTAAAAAGAATCTCTATACATCTGTCCAACCTTTCTTTCTCATCATTATGTTTTAATTTTTCAATAATCACATCTCTCCAGAGATATAGCTGTTCTTTATGGAGCCTTAGCATCTCTCGTGAATCGGGATGGAGGCCAAGATGGGCATAACAGATCTCTCGACCTCCAAATTCCATTAACTTATCGATACTTCGAATTGCCTCACTCCAGATAAAACCTGGCGGCGCAGCAGGCCTAATATATATTTTATTACCCAGATCCCTGAAAACACCACCTGCTTCACCAGAAAAAAGATAATTATCATGAATTATAGAGATATGGTGCGATGCATGGCCAGGGGTCTCTACCAGAATAAAATCTTTTGTTATAAAATCGGAAGAGGAGATGATATTTTTACTATCCAGTGGCTCCATTTCTCCGTATTTTAATGCAATATCTCCAAGAACCTTCTTACTCCCCTCCCAGAGCCTCCGCGGGTCGATGAGGTGTTTTACTGCAAATGGATGACAGATCACCTTTGTCTCGGGAAAATGTTTTATCAAAGTGCCTATAGCTCCTGCATGGTCTATATGGATGTGGGTTAAAAATATGAAATCGAGCCTCTCAACATTTAATCCCTTAAGACTCTCTAACAATATATCTGTGGATGATTTTGGTCCCACATCTACTAAAAATTTGAATCTTCCATCAAAGAACCATGAGCTAATAACATTTTCAAATCCTCTCATCTCCTGTTTTAAACTTATTAGATAAAGATCGGGCCTTAATTTTTTAATATTCATCTTACCTCCCTTAGATTTTCTAAATTTTAATTTACCATAATCATCCCCAAAAAGCCAATATTAATATCTTAAATTAATCGATTATAGATTTTTACTTACTTCGGCAGGCAGGCCTGGCAATCTCATAGATTCCTCGCTTTGCTCGGAATGACAGAAAAAGGAGACTCGGAATGACAAACATGGCATACACGTCATTACAATACAGTCCCGATGCTTGAGTAGAGGGTTAATTCATTCTCTTTCCTCCCCCAAATGGGTGGAGAGGGTTAGGTCAGTACTACTCGCAACCGAGGTGAGGAGGAATTTAGGTAAGTGGGATGTGAAAATTAAACATAGAAATATTGAGAGACGGAGAGACTCCGTAAAGGAGGAACTGAGGCTTTGTTACCTCCATTCTTATTAAACCTTATGGATCATCTTTAAAAAACTTCCTAAGATAATAGTGATTTAAGGGGTCGATGGGGCAAGGATTCAAGGGGAATGCTCAAAAATTATTGGAATTTATTTGCAACCTAAACTCCTTGTAATTTCCCTATAGTTCATTGCTCTGCAATAATGGGAGTATAAGATAAATGAGATCTTAATGAGGGTTCGGCAAGCCACAAGGGCTTGCCCTACAAAATGGGTTCGGCAAGCCTACGAGAAATTAAATGAATCACAAACGTAGGGTAAGGGCTTGTCCCTTGTCGCATTTGGTTTCATTTCTTATGTAGAATTACGACACAGCCTC
>JBBITW010000297.1:0-2818 GCA_037440525.1 Deltaproteobacteria bacterium | reverse complement strand
ATCTCCCCTCCTTTTTAAGGAGGGGTTAGGGGAGATTAAAAAGGGATTTTAATTCCACTGGATGAAATTTTTTCATAAATCTAAATTGATTTAATTATCCCCGAAGGGGAGGATATTTCATAGGGAGAAATGATATGATAATCAAAACGTGTCTTCAATGTAAGTTCCATGAAATAAGGGAAAATGGTAATTCTAAGACAGTTTATTGTTCAAGGGAGAATTGTTTCTCACAATATTCAAAGTGCATTTCTAAGAAGGCTCTTGAATGGTATCTCAGGATGGAAAGCTCAAATGACGAAAGGCCACCTTCATATTTAGAAATGTTATACCCACGTGAATAGTTTAGATAAGGTTATTCAGAGGGAATCTGTAACTTACTTCTTCAATCTATATTAAAGCCCTTACATTTTATTTTCAAATCTTTAATATAGATATACGAGCTCAGAAAAATTTCATAGATTGGTAATTTGAAAGGTCTCAAGATGGCAAAAAAGGCATTAATAACAGGTATCACCGGTCAGGATGGATCATATCTTGCAGAGTTATTGCTTTCCAAGGGATATATAGTTCATGGGCTCATCCGAAGGTCGAGCACATTTAATACAGACCGTTTAGACCATATCTATGTAGACCCTCACGACCCTAAGAGTAAACTTTTCCTTCATTATGGGGATATAACAGACTCGGGTCAGCTCACAAACCTCATTTACAATATCCAGCCCGATGAGATATATCATTTAGCTGCTCAGAGCCATGTGCGTGTGAGCTTTGATATGCCTGAATTCACTGGGGATGTTACAGGGATAGGAACTACCCGACTTTTGGAGGCGATAAGGCGAAGTGGGATTCAGACAAGGTATTATCAGGCGAGCAGCAGTGAGATGTTTGGAGATGCCCCTCCACCACAGAACGAAGAGACTCCATTTCGTCCGAGGAGTCCTTATGCGGCTGCAAAGGTATATGCATACTGGATGGTCAGAAATTACAGGGAAGGTTATAAGATGTTTGCAGTAAATGGTATACTCTTTAACCATGAGTCTCCGAGGAGGGGTGAGACATTTGTGACCAAGAAGATTACGAGGGGATTGGCGAGGATAAGGTTTGGCTTACAGGATAAACTCTATCTGGGTAATCTCGATGCACGAAGAGATTGGGGCTATGCCCCTGATTTTGTAGAGGCCATGTGGATGATGTTACAGCAGGATGAACCGGATGATTATGTCATTGCTACTGGTGAGACTCATTCGGTTCGGGAGTTTCTTGAAGAGGCATTTAACTATTTAGGTTTGGATTGGAGGGATTATGTAGAGATTGATCATCGCTATTTCAGACCCCTCGAGGTCGAGGTTCTCCAGGGTGATGCCTCAAAGGCCAGGTCAAAATTGGGCTGGGAGCCAAAGGTAAGATTTAAAGAGCTTGTAAGGATTATGGTGGATGCCGATATTAAAGACCTCGAGGAGATGAGGCGATGCCAGGATGTGATTAAAAAATTGTTTAGCAACAACCTCGAGAGAGGTTAAGCTGTTTGGGGTGATTTTGAATCTTATGGACAAATCTTCAAGAATCTTTGTAGCAGGGCATAAAGGACTTGTAGGTTCTGCTATATTGAGGAGACTTCAGGCCGAGGGTTATAAGAATCTCATTTTCAGAACTCATGAAGAATTGGACCTCGAACGTCAGGATAGGGTAGAGGCATTCTTTAGGAATGAGAAACCTGAGTATGTATTTCTTTCAGCAGCCAGGGTCGGAGGTATTTTAGCAAATAGTACCTACCCTGCGGAATTTATTTATAAGAATTTAGCGATTCAGATAAATGTCATTCATTCCTCCTATATTTACGGGGTAAGGAAACTTATTTTCCTCGGTAGTTCTTGTATCTATCCGAGAGACTGTCCACAGCCAATTAAGGAGGAGTATCTTCTTTCAGGGTATCTCGAACCTACAAATGAGCCCTATGCAATAGCCAAAATTGCAGGGATAAAGATGTGTCAATCCTATAATCGGCAGTATGGGACCAGGTTTATCAGTGTTATGCCAACAAATCTTTATGGACCCAATGACAATTTTGATCTTGAGACATCACATGTTTTGCCTGCTCTTATAAGGAAGTTTCACGAAGCCAGAGAGAAAGGGGAAGATGAGGTTGTAATCTGGGGGAGCGGAACACCTCGGAGAGAATTTCTCCATGTGGATGATCTCGCAGATGCCTGCCTGTTTTTGATGAATAATTATAATGGTGATGAGATTATTAATATCGGTGTTGGGAGAGACCTTACAATCAAAGAGTTAGCGGAGATGATTGGTAGAATAACAGGTTTTAGGGGTGTTTTAAGGTTTGATACATCCAAACCCGATGGGACTCCACAGAAACTTCTCGATGTTTCTAAGTTGAATAGCCTTGGTTGGAAAGCAAAGATAGAATTAGAAGATGGTATAAGTATGACTTATAAATGGTATCTTGAAAAAATCTATAAAGCCAACTTATAATTGCTCCTTACTGAATCGGCCTGTATCAGCCCAGTCCCTTTTTAAAGATTGACCAGGAATCCTAAAAACCCCCTTTCTTGCATTCATATCTTTATTTTTTGTGGCAATCTCATTACAGTAGGGGAAGGGTTTATCCCTTCCCATCATTTTTTTCTCAATCCTCCCAATTGACAAATCTCCAGAATGGTTTATTATATTTTTATATCATTCCGATGAGCAAAGCGTGGCAATCTCTTTTATAAGTCTGCACAACCCACACCTGCGAAGTGCAGATGATTTTCACTTCGTAGGTGTAAACATTATGCAAACTAAAAGTTTCCCCTCTTATTTT
>JBBITW010000296.1:1426-2826 GCA_037440525.1 Deltaproteobacteria bacterium | reverse complement strand
GCTCCTTTCTGAATATAACCTTATTTAAGATTCACCTTCCTTAAAAAGTCCTGATTCTCCCTTTTTGACCTTCCACAGATCAAGAAATATTAATATGCATAAAAAAAAGAGTCCAATTGATATAATAATATAGGAAGGCCACAATGGGAGATCTATTTTCTTGGTCAACTCAATAGCTTCATCAAACCGGCTGAGATTGATTTTTGTAGCGCTTAAAAATAGGAACAAAATAAATAAGACTGAAAAGAATTGAACAAAATATTGAACGGGAAGTTTTATCCTTAATGGGAAGCGGGAAAACAGAATAGTTACCCGGATATTAGCCCCTTCTCTGTAAGCATAGACCAGGGCAAAATAGACGAGAAATACCATCAGGTAATTCTCAGTAATTTCATAAGCCCCGGTAATCGGTTGATTTAAAAAATACCTTCCCATTGCATCTGCTGCGGTAAGTAGAACC
Source organism: Deltaproteobacteria bacterium (assembly GCA_037440525.1). Lineage (GTDB taxonomy): Bacteria > Desulfobacterota > BSN033 > BSN033 > UBA1163 > JBBITW01. The sequence continues at coordinate 2,366 of JBBITW010000296.1, read as the reverse complement.
ATAATGAATGCAGATGCAATGGAAAGGAAGGTAAAGATCTTTTCTATTAATTTAATTAGACGATTCATTATCTTTTACATTCCCCTTCTGAAGAAGGGGTTCATTTCATCTTTTATATTTTTCTACAAGGCTTCGTGCTATTTCAAATGCCTTTTTGCCAGGAAGTCCTGCTTTCTCCGTATCAGAGATCCACTGATCTATGACAGGCTGTAATAATTTCTCCCATCTCTTTAATTCTTCTGGAAATAGTCCATAAGTTTCCATACCGGCTGCTTTAATTTGTTTAGCCGCTATTTCATCCTGGCGTTTCCCTTCCTCAATATAATCGGATTTCGCTTTGGCATTAAGTTCTTTCATTATTGCCTGGACATCCTTTGGTAGAGAATCCCATGTCTTTTGAGTCATCAGGACAATATTTGCTCCCAGGGATATGGGATATCCAGTTAATGAGTATTTCATTATTTCACAGAGTTTTGATAAAACAAGATATCCGGGCGATGCACATGTTCCATCGAGGATCCCTGTATTTATAGCATTGAATAGCTCCGGGGGTGGAATGCTTATTGCAGTAGCTCCAAGTGCTTCGAGCGCTAATTTCGTTGTTACACTTGGGTATCTGATCTTTAAACCTTTGAGTTCTTCAAGTGTGGTCACCTTCTTCTTGGTAAAGTTGAGATAGCATGGGCTTGAAGTACTATGGGGATATAACCAGTAAATTCTTTCTTTAGAAGACCTTCCTCAAGGAGTGCATAACAGATCTCTGTTCCAATTACTCTATCAGGTATCAAACCTGGAAGGGATAAGACATCAAGAACAGGGAAATGTTTTGAAAACATACCTGTTGGGATAAGTGCCATATCACATATACCTGTTTTTAGCATATCTATGGTATTTGCTACCTTTCCTAATGATTGGCCATAATATCGAGTCACCTTCACCC
>JBBITW010000296.1:0-1416 GCA_037440525.1 Deltaproteobacteria bacterium | reverse complement strand
GTTCTCTCCTCAACTGCCTTGATCCATAAATTCGGGGCATAGTTCATTGTGTCAAATTGGGGAACCCAGCTTGCAAACTTCAGGTTGAAGGTCTTTGGAGCCTGAGCCATAGAAGAATAGGGGATTAAAATAGAGAGTAGAAATAAAACTCCAACAAAAATTATTAACTTATTGAAAATTGTTCTCTTCATACTTTTCCTCCTTTCAAATATAAGATTATTTTTAAATTTACCCATTAGTTTCGGCTTTAAGATGTATCACCTCCCCTCTTATCGGATTTGTTTTTTATTAATGGATTGATAAATTTCTCCCTGTTGTTTGAAAGACTATAACTCATCCTTGACCTTCTCGCTTCTTACCCGAACGCCAGCAAGCTCTTCGAGAGAAGTAATGGCTGCAGTTGGATCCAATTTTCCCTTCCCCGCAGCGCTCTCTGTTAGGTAAATCTGATTCACCAGTGTCCCGAGAAGTAAGGGAACCTTTAGTGCCCTGCCTAAACTCAACGCCAATCCGGTATCTTTGACAGCCAGGTCTAAATCGAAAGCAGGAGAAAAATCACCTTTCAATACTTTCGGAGCCCAGGCATTATTCAGAACTGCACTATTTGCTGAGGAATTCCTAAAAACTTCAAATAATGTATCCACCTTTATTCCAAACTTTGCCCCCAATATCATGGCCTCATTCAGGATAAGGGCGGTTGAGAGAGCAACCAGATTATTAGCTATCTTTACCATCTCTCCTGACCCAGGGATTTCACCACAATGGATTATACTTTTTCCCATTGTTTCTAAGACCTCACGGCACTCTTCAATAACCTCTTTAGGTCCTCCTGCCATAATTGTCAATGTCCCATCTATTGCTCCTTTTGTAAATCCTCCTACAGGACAATCAATGACCCTTATACCCTGCTTCCCGCATGTTTCTGCCAGTTTTTGGATATAGAGAGGCTCCACAGTACTCATTACAACAATTATGCTTCCTCTTTCCAATCCTTCTGAGAGTCCATTTTCGCCGAAAACAGCTGACTCAACATGGGGAGAATCGGGCACCATCAGTATCACTATTTCTGATTTCTGCCCGACTTCTTTCGGGGAATCTGCACCTGTGGCTCCTAACTTCACCAGTTCTTGAACAGGCTCCTTTATAAGATCATAAACAGTAAGTGTAAATCCTCCTTTAATAATATTCTTGACCATTGGCCTTCCCATCTTTCCCAATCCTATAAACCCGATTCTCTTTTTTGACATATATCCCTCCTCGTGAGTAATTTTCTTAAATAGATGGAATTATCTATCCTCAGCATAATAATTTCATAATTTCTCCGACATCTTTTAGCTCTTCAAGGTGGCCGACGAGTTCTATGATCTTCTCAATCTGTTGCTCGGGTAGTCTTTTTGTTGGATAGGATGAACAGTC
>JBBITW010000295.1:2437-2866 GCA_037440525.1 Deltaproteobacteria bacterium | reverse complement strand
TCGTCAAACATTCTTCTTACATCCTCTCTTGTTAATTCCACCTTTCGGTAATAGTCTGTCAGTGGCCTCCTAATTTTAGGCTCATCAATCGTCTCTAAGGGTTCAAACCACATTTCTGGAAATCTGTCGTCATCTCTGGAAAGTCCGCATAAGGCATTAAACGCCCTTTCTAAATTGACAATCCTTTCTCCCACTTTTAGCATTTCCTCTCTACTTATATCTATTCCTGTAGCTGTAAGATAGAGGTTATACATGGTCATAAAATTATGACGCTGTTGAATCTGTTGGCGTGCACAAAAACCTAAGCATGTGTAAAATTGATACCAATCCTCTACCCGCCTTGTTAACAAGGGAACACTAAACTCATCTGGTGTCTCAAAGATCTTCTCTTTTGCCTCCTCAGGAATAAGCATTCTATCACAATGTCTC
>JBBITW010000295.1:1001-2427 GCA_037440525.1 Deltaproteobacteria bacterium | reverse complement strand
GTCAAGAGGTCTCATAGGGAGGATGGCAGGGGATTCAGCCGTTACAACAGTTGCACCTCTCACGCTGATACACTCTTCAAAGGCCTCTGGGTTAAAAACAATTCTTGCATCCATGAAGGCAGGAGTTAATCCCTTACAGTGAACTGCATACTTTTCACAACCTCGACCAATCCTTTTAACTGCCCCCAACCAACCATCAGCCAGCACATCGCCAAAGCCTTCTCTTTTTGCTATCTTCTCCATCCAGGTCATGACTGTGTTGAAATCCCTTTTAAGTTTAATTCCATCTGTATCTTTCTCACTCAATATCCCCCTCTCTTGAAGATCGATTACCCAATCGAGAAGCCATGTAAACTCCATAATATCCAATCCATATCGGTCAGCTGTATCCAGGATTACAAGTCGTTTATTATAGTCAGAGCCAATATCCATTTTCATTGCTGTGGCACCGATCTCCTGAAGGAGTTCAGAAACGAGGATTTCTCTCCCACTAAATTCACCATCAATAATATCAAATCGCCCTTTATCTCCTACTGGACAGGTTGAGCAGGCAAGTCTTGTCTTAACAATCGTTTTATAAAACTCTTTAGGATCATAGAGTTCAAGGGCTTTATTTTCCGGGAAAAATTTTCTCCAATTTCTATAAGAAAACCCACCTTTTGCCCATGTAGGCCAACCTATGAGCACACCATGTTCTCTCCAGGCCTCTCGAAGAGGATCTTCAACCATCGGTTTATAGACTTCGTTTACAATTTTCATAAATCCTTTTGGATCAAAAATTTTAATTCCTCTATTGCCACTACGGGCTACCACTGCCTTCAGATTCTTCGACCCCATGACCGCACCTAATCCTCCCCTGCCCAGGGTACTTCTCTTGTCAATCATACCTAAGGCAGTTTTAACAAGATTTTCACCTGCTATTCCAATAGCATGCACACTGCAGAAATCTTGCCTCTTCCATAACTCTTTTGTTGTTTCTAATAAATCCAGCCCCCAAATCCCATCGGCATCACAGATTTTAGGTTCATCCTCAATGACTAAGTAAACAGGACTCGAGGCCTTCCCCATAACTACAACAGCATCGTATCCTGCAGATTTTATCATAAAACCAAATGCACCACTTCCTGAAGCTGTGGCCCAAGTATTTGTGGGCGGTTGTTTATAAGTCAGACGCAATTTAGAGGCTCCAGGCGCCATTGTTCCAAGAAGAGCTCCTGGTGCATAGACCATTATATTTTCTGGAGAAAGAGGATCAGCCATTGGATCAGCCAAATCAGCAATTATCCTATTACTAAATCCACCTCCTCCTAAATACCTTTTTGCCATTCTCATGTCTAAAGGTTCTTTCCATATTTTTCTTGCATTTAAGTCTATTTTAAGTATGCATCCAGCATAACCAAAATATTCCATTATAAGCTCCTTCCTC
>JBBITW010000295.1:0-954 GCA_037440525.1 Deltaproteobacteria bacterium | reverse complement strand
ATCCACTAATAGGATCCCGAGCCTCATCATTCGTTAATATATTAACATTACTCTCTTCCCATCCATGCATCATATTAACAACCCCGTTCATTATCTCATCGGTCACTTTAATCCCTATCTCAACAGCCCCTCTGAGGGTTTCAACCAGTACTTTGTCTCCATCTTTAACACTAAATCTTTCAGCATCTTTTGGATTGATCTCTAAAAAAGGCTCATAATATTTCTCTCGTAAAGTAGAAATGTTTCTATGTTGAGAATGAGTAAAATATATACTTCTCGATCCTGTTGTAAGAATTAATGGATATTCTTTTGCCAGATCAGGCTGACCCAGAGGGCTTTCCACAGGTTCTCTATAACTTGGGATAGGGTCATAACCATAACTTTTTAACTTTTCTGAATAGATCTCTATTTTTGTAGAGGGAGTATTGAATCCCACCTTTTTATATTTCCTTATATTCTGCTTCGGTCCATAAAAGATTCCCCTTGAAATTTCTTTTAGTTCTTCATAATCAATATTAATAGGCTCAGTTATTTCTCGAAATAGTTCATCAGGGTTCTCCCATCTGAACCAACTATCAAACCCCATCCTTTTACCAAGCTCTGTCAATATCTTAAACTCAGGCCATGCTTCTCCAAGAGGTTCTATTGCCTTTCTACACATACCCATCATAGGAAGACCAGCAAAGGCATAATTTTTAATATCATCCTTTTCAAAGTAAGTTGCCGCAGGTAAGACAAGATTTGCCATCCTTGTAGTTGAATTCTCCATTACATCTATAACCATCAAAAAATCTAAGCTCTCCAAGGCCTTTTTCACCTTATTGACATTAGGCCATGTTAGTAAAACATTGCAACCCAATACGATTAATCCTTTAACCGGATAAGGGTCTCCAGTTATCATTTGATTGAAGACAAGATTATTTGAATTCTGCCTGTACATCTCAACAAATAGTG
>JBBITW010000294.1:0-2902 GCA_037440525.1 Deltaproteobacteria bacterium | reverse complement strand
TTTTAGAGGTATCCGCTCGAAGGCTTTTCCACCCCACCTCCCCAGTCCAAAAAATCGTTTTTAATACTTTTTCAGAGGTCTCTTTAAAAATCGTTGACAAAAAGAAAAAAAGGATAATAATTTATTCGGATTGCCTTTCTTTTACCTGTTTTGAAGGAGGATGAAAATGGCATTTAAGGTTTTTGATAAAATTTATAAGATTGAGCTTCCTGTACCCTTTCCAATAGGGACTATTAATGTCTTCTTTATTGATGAATCTCCAAAAACCATTATTGATACAGGGATTAAGACAGAAGAATCCTTATTGGCATTAAATAGAGGGCTTAGGGAGATTGGTTATGAGCTTCGCTCCTTAGAAAGGATTCTTATAACCCACGGCCATATAGATCACTATGGACAGGCAAAAAGGATATTTTACATTTCTGGTGCACCCATCCATATCCATTCCAAGGAGTATGGAAGAATCCGTTCTTTCATTCACTCATTTGGTTTTTTAAGATCGATCCTGTTAAGAAATGGGATTCCAGAATCTATGATAAGGGATATAATTCATCAATTTCAGTCAGCTCAAATAATGGGCGATTCCCTCGACGAGGCCTTTTTTCTGAAAGATGGTGATAGGATTGATTTTAAATCCATGAATTTAGAGGTAATTGAATGCCCTGGTCATAGCCCTGGAATGCTCTGTTTCTTCTGGCCGGAGAAGAAGATCTTATTTTCAGGTGACCACATTCTAAAAGAGATAACTCCAAACCCTACACTAAACGTATCTGAATATACACCACCATTTCATTATCCAAGTCTGAAGGAATATCTTACCTCCCTAAAAAAGATTGAAAGATTGGATATATCCCTCATCCTTCCTGGCCATGGAGAAGAGATTCTTGATCCAAAAGGTTTAATAAAGAAATTATTCAATCACCATGAAGAAAGGATGAATAATATCATACAGTTATTATCCAGGGAGGATAAGACAGCCTTTCAGATCGCAACGGAGCTATTCCCGAATATCCCGGCCTTTGAGGTCTTTTTGGGGGTCTCTGAAGTTCTCGGTCATTTAGAGATATTGAGGGAGCAAGGAAAGATAAGAATCTATGAGAGGGAAGGGAAAGACTATTATTCCTTAGAATAATCAATTCGGAGCAAATACCTATTGGAGAGATATTCATGCTCCCTGAATTCCTGCCACATTATAGTATTGGACCTTTTATTGGCTTAATTACAAACCTAATCATGACCATTCTATGCCTTATGGTAATGGCCATCTACCGGCATTATCGACCTCTAAGGGCATTGCTCTCTTTTTATGTGCTTTCTGTCTCACTTTTCTTGGGTTGGTTAATCTATGGACTTCAGAAATCTCCCCAATCAATCCTTTTGGGTTATAGAATTGATCTTGCATCCCTGTCATTATTACCTGTAAGTTGGGCTTGGTTTATCTCTTCACTCGAAGGCAAAAGATTTGGTCTTTTATTCAGGGTGATGGTGGGATTTAGCATATTTTTAGCCATATTAGCCCTTTTTGCCCATGGCTCACTGTTTATGGGACTTCCACTTGAATCCCACATGGTTGATCCTGATATATTAAGGCCTCATTCTAAAATCCTAAAACCCACAATATATTTCTACTGTTTTTTTTCAGGTCTTTTCTTCTCTTTCACTACTATCAAAAAATTATTCTGGAATAAAGGGTATGGAAAGATACACTTTTTACCAATGGGACTTGGATTGCTCTTCTGGTTCCTTGGAGGTATCCATGATGGATTACGTTCCTTGGGAGTGGTCTTGATATTTAAAACACAGATTTTATGGTTCACCTCTTTTTGGCTTTCGGTTCTTATAACCGTTTCGGTTGCCATCCATTTTCGTTCCTTAGAGAAGGCCATTCGGGAGGCCCGAGATGTCTTTGAAAAATTTGTCCCTCCGTCTTATCTTCGCAGGATTGCCACAAAAGGGCTTGGATCGATAACCTTAGGTGAAGCAGATAGAGAGGTGGTAACAATCCTCTGTTGTGATATAAGAGGTTTCACATCTCTCTCTGAGAACCTTGATCCAGGAAGGCTTGTAGGGCTTGTCAACCAACTATATGAAAGGATTCTAAAGGTGATTGAAGCCAGGATGGGTGTGGTTGACAAATTTCTTGGCGATGCGATCCTATGTATATTTGAAGGTGAAGACTCAGCCAGACGATCCGTTGAATGTGGAGTTGATATACTAAGAGAAGTAAAATTTTTCAACTCTGATAAAGAACACTCCTTTGGATACCCTATTCAGATTGGAATAGGCCTTCATAGAGGCCCTGTTATCCTTGGAACAATTGGTTCTTTTAAAAGAATGGACTCTACAGTTCTTGGCCTTACCGTTAATCTGGCAAAACGTCTCGAGGAGTTAACCAGAATATTAGGAGTAGAAATGCTGATATCTGATGGGGTTGCAAATCTTCTACCCTATGGACATACCCATAGACTCAGGATTTTAGGTGATGCCCTGGTGCGTGGTAGCATAAAACCCATCACCCTCTTTGAGGTCTATGACCAGGATGTCATCGAAATGAGAAATCTTAAAGACAGAATTGGGCCTATTGTAAATGAAGGGATCGAAATTTTTAAAAGAGGTCTCATCCATGAGGCACTTTTGAAAATTGAAGAGGCTCAAAGAATATCACCCCAGGATATCCCAACCCAATTCTTAATTAAAGCAATAAAAAACAGGATTAGAGATGGAAATGTAGATAGTAAATCGATAATTCTCGATTTCAGATGAAGGTTAAGGCTAAGAAGCCAGTTTTGTTTATAGGTTAAGCAATTAGTCTTTCTGCCACAGGTGGATCCTCCTCTGGTGGAAAAAATTTCCTTCACCCATTCACTTTGCCTAAACAGGCTTCCTAACCTTCGCCTTAACC
>JBBITW010000293.1:0-2905 GCA_037440525.1 Deltaproteobacteria bacterium | reverse complement strand
ATTGGAGAAGAACTAAAAATTTAAATCGTCCGCTTGATAAGATTTTCGAGGATATACCTGCCAGATCTTTTAATTGATAGGTTACCTTAAAAATTAGATTTAGGTTGAAATTATTTTTAAATGATGTTAATAAAATCGGGGGGTTTAAAATTCCCTTTTTTTATTTAAAATTCATATCAAAAATTTCCCAATTAATTAAAATGAAAAGCCTTTTCATTTTATTTATATTAACATTAACATTCCATTTATCCATTTCTAAAGCTGAAACCATTAATGAGTTTCCTGTCCCGCCTCCTCCTCTAACTGAGGGAATCTTCCCCTGCAGTAACTGCCATGCTGAAATGGAGGTAAATCTTAAAAAAAGGGAATTAAAGGACGAACATACAAAGATAAGGCTTCATCATGCAGAAAACCTGAGGTGGTGTCTTGATTGTCATGATTCAAAAAATCGGGATAAACTCAGATTATATAATGGAGAGCTTATAGATTTTACTGAAAGCCATCGTCTATGTGGAGAGTGCCACGGGAATCTTTATAGGGACTGGAAAGCCGCAATACATGGAAAGCGAACAGGATATTTCGTAAAAAATGGAAAGAGAACATACTTCTTGTGTGCCCATTGTCACGATCCACATGAACCAAGATTTAAACCGATTGTTCCGGAGCCTCCTCCGTTTCGACCGACGGATAGAAGAAATGTCAAATAAAATTTATTCACGAAGAGAATTTTTAAAAAATATCTCAATAACCGCCATTGGAGGCCTTTCCATTCCATTGCTCCAGGCCTGTTCAAAAGATGAGGTCGAAGACTTTCTTCAGAAGCATTATCTTGAGATGACAGAGGAAGAAAAAAGGGAGGTTATTAAAAAACTTGAGAAACGTTATCTCCAACAATATGGAAGGAGATTCAAAATAAGAACTGATGAGGCATTGCCTGAAACCCTCTGGGGTTATGGCCTTGAGCTTTCGCGTTGTATTGGCTGTAGAAGATGTGTTTATGCATGTGCCCAGGAGAATAACAATTCCCGCTATGCACGTCAGCTCCATTGGATCAGGGTGCTAAGATTAAAAAGAGGAAATCTTATCAACCTTGAAGACTCGGAACATTATTATACACCTGAGACTGTCCCTGAAAAGGGTTTTGTATATCTACCTGTTCAGTGTCAGCAGTGTCAGAACCCTCCCTGCGTTAAAGTCTGCCCAGTTCATGCAACCTGGCAAGAGCCAGATGGAATTGTAGTAGTGGATTACAACTGGTGTATCGGATGTAGATACTGTATTGCAGCCTGTCCTTATAAGGGAAGGGTTTTTAACTGGTCAGAACCGAATTTACCAAGGGATGAGGTAAATCCTGATGTCCATTATTTAGGAAATAGACCGAGAATGAAATGTGCAGTTGAAAAATGTACATTCTGTATTCAGAGAGTCAGGCAAGGCCGATACCCTGCATGCGTGGAAGCCTGTCCAACAGGAGCAAGAAAGTTTGGAAACCTCCTCGATCCACGAAGCGAGATTCGATATATCATTGAAAATAAAAGAGTCTTCAGACTTAAGGAGGATCTAAATACAGAATCGAAATTCTATTACTTCTTTGAATCTTAATGAGACTATGGAAAGACTTAGAGAAACATTAAAAGAGACATGGCATTTTTATAAAAAGACCTTGATATTAGTATACAGCGGTAGCAGGATTTATTACTCATGGTGTCTCTTTTTAATTGCTATAATTATCATTGGCTTTTTATTTTATCTTAAACAGCACGAAATGGGTCTTATAGAGACTAACCTTACAGACCAGGTCTCATGGGGACTCTATATTGCGAATTTTACTTATCTGGTCGGAACCGCTGCTGCAGCCGTACTTCTTGTAATCCCTGCTTATATATATCAATTTAAACCCATAAAAGAGATAGTAGTTCTTGGAGAGCTCTTTGCAGCCTCCTCTGTCATAATGGCTATTCTATTTGTGATGGTTGATCTTGGAAGGCTTGATAGATTCTGGCATATGCTTCCATTTATTGGGAAGATGAACTTTCCAAAATCCCTTCTTGCATGGGACGTTTTAGTCTTAAATGGTTACCTATTTTTGAATCTTTTTATCCCGATTTATCTTCTTATAAAGTTCTATTACCGGAAAGAACCAAATTGGAAATTTATACTTCCTTTCATACTGCTCTCTATACCATGGGCCGTAGGTATTCACACAGTTACGGCATTTGTTTACAATGGTCTCCCAGCCCGTCCATTCTGGAATGCATCGATCCTTGCACCAAGATTTTTGGCAAGCGCCTTTTGCTCGGGCCCGGCAATCATAATATTGATTTTCCAGATTATAAGAAAGGTCTCCTCAATCAATATTGAGGATAGAGCTCTATTTAAGATTGCAGAGCTTATTGCTTATGCTATGTTTCTAAACCTATTTCTTATGAGTGCAGAATTGTTTAAAGAGTATTATTCTAATACTGTTCATATAGCATCATTTAAATACCTCTTTGAAGGCCTTCACGATCATAATGAACTCGTCCCCTGGATCTGGTCAGCAATGGCAATGAATGTTACTGCTTTTTTTCTTTTTCTGATTCCTCAAACAAGAAAGCGTCTGAGCACCCTCAACATCGGTTGCCTCCTAATCATCATTGGAGTCTGGATTGAAAAAGGGCCCGGATTTGTCATTCCAGGATTTGTTCCAGACCCATTAGGAGAGATACACGAATATATCCCGAACATTTTAGAATTAATGGTCTCATTTGGTATATGGGCATTGGGTTTATTTATATTTACTCTACTTACGAAGGTAGCAATTCCAATTGAGACTGGAGAATTCACACATACTGAATATGAAAAAGAGATAATAAAAACAATTAAATAATTAATCCCTCCATACCTCCCCTTGAAATATCCCTTA
>JBBITW010000292.1:0-2907 GCA_037440525.1 Deltaproteobacteria bacterium | reverse complement strand
CCGATGGTTGTTCCATCATTTAAAACAATCATTTTTGCTCCTGCCCTTCTTGGGACAGAACCTCGGGTTTTAGTGACAATCATAAGAGCAGCAGGTTTTCCAGCTCGTTTTAACTCTGCCATTTTTTCAAAAATATCCTCCATTTGCTTCTCCTTTTAATTCGTTGAAGGTTCCAAAAACTCAGATGGAACATTCAAACCAGCATTTTTCAGGGTCTCAAGAAGCACCCTTCGTTTCTCTTTAAATTGATCTGTAAAAAGGGGCCGACATTTTTCAATCCCCAGTTTCTGGTCCACTAACTTGAAAGCAAATGCAAGGCAACTCCTCATTCCACATTCCTTACAGTTTGTTCCAGGGAGGAGTTTCTGAATATCTGATGGTTTCAGTGAATCCCCTGATGAGTAATTGGGCTCAATCTGGTCTCTTTTCTGATATGTTTCATTAATAAAATCTTTTAGCCATGTTAAAATCTCATGGGCCTCCTTTTCATCTTCTATCAATGTCATCGTTATATGCTTGGCATGAAGTGTAATCAGTTTTTCTTCCTTTCTTATGGTCAGGGTGAGAGCCGGGTGATTGTAAATACATCCTTTTATTATCGCATTGAGATAGGGAAAGACTTCGTGAATTTCATCTGAAGTTTCTGCGATGACACGAATCTTTTCAGGATCAGCTATACAGGGTAGGATACGAGTAATTTTAAAGGATGTTAGTAACATAATTTTCTCACAGGAATAGGAATATCAGTATACCAGCAAGTGCAAAAAAGAAGAGGGCGGTAAGTAGTTTAATAGTTGATGTCCTCCTCTGGAGGAAAAATGATAGTTCTTGTGAAGTTGTTCCCCAGTAAACAACAACGAATATGGCTACCAGTGGCAAGATATAAACGATATTGTATAAAATAAGATAAAATATCGCACTTTCTCGAAGGGAGGGAATATTGGTAACAAAAAGGATCGTTGGAAGATATACCTGACTGGTGCATGTAGATTGCAAAAGGGTGACAATAAAACCAATTACCACTGCTGCAAGCAGAAAGCGAGTGGATTTTCCCTCCTTGTTTGCATCAAGTTCACCCTCTTTTGCCCGGATTATACGATGGATCCTCTTCTTTAAAGAATCCGGCACCTGAAGAGTCATCCGGGAGGGTTTTCCTCTTTTGAGCAATACATAATCGTAGAGGCTGAGAAATCCAAGGAATAGAGAAAGAAGAAAGGTGATTAAGTAGACAACTTTCGTGAAGATTGGGAAGAATGAGAGTTTTTGTAAGAAACTGAGAATTCCAAGGCCAAGAAGTAGATGGGTAGCAAAGCCAGCTCCGGTAAAGCCCAATCCTGCCCAGAGAATTTCTCTCTTTGTCCGGCCCACCATAGTAAGATAGGAGATAAAAAATACGAGCGTTGCCAATGCACATGGGTTCAAACCTTCGATCAGGCCTGCAAGGAGAATAGCCGGAATTCCAAAGGATTTGAACCTTTCTATGATAGAGGATTCTGCTTTTTGTATCTCCTCTTTTCCTACATCTAAAGTCACTTTTGTCTCTATCTTTTCGTACTTTTGAATAAGTGATTCAACTTTGGATTCCGTAATCTCCTCAGGTGAAAGGTAGTCATTACCAATGAAGATACTCGGAGCGATCAACCGTTTTCCCTGAGGAAGGTTGAGACGGTTTGACAGGGTTTCGTTTAATCGTTTCCCATCAGGGGTATTAAGATCAATCTCATTTATTTCTAAATGAGGATATTTTTTCAAAAGATATTTCAACAAATAACTTGCTCGATCACAATAAGAGCATCCTTTTTGATAAAAGTAGATTAACTTCACAGAAAACCTTTTTTGTAAATTTTCCATCACCGCAGTAATTTCAACAGGAGGAAGTGGAGGCGCGAGCTCTCCTTTTATCTGATATTCCATAATCAGGGGGTCTAATTTTTCCATCACCTCTCGTTCACCAGAGAGCATCTGATCACCGATAAAAATGACTGGAAGCTCTTCCCCTCTGCGATTGAACTTCTCCTCAAGCTTTGTGAGGGCTTCGTAATAAGCAGGGTTCGCAAGATCAAAAGTCTTGATATCAAGGAAAGGATACATCGATTTCAGGGTAGGAACGTAGCTCTGGAGGATGGCCTGGCAACTTGGACAATCTTCTGCATAGAAAATGTAAATTGGAATGGTGGGAGATTGCTGAACATTAGTAGAGAATAGGGTAGAGGTGAGAGACAGAAAAAGAATTAAGAAAATCATCAATTTTTTCATATTTGCCATCAATAACCATTAAATATTTGAAATTTCCCCTCACCTCGGTTGCGAATCGTACCAACCTTCCCCAGTGGGGGAAAGGGAGGGGGTGAGGGGGTAAAAAGTGTTAGCAAGGAAATTTTCAGATATTTATTGTAAGAATCTAATATTTTCAGCCTCCCCGAAGCTTCGAAGGAAACGGGTCTCACTGACTCCGGGTGGCTTGATCCACCTGTGGTTTGATGACCTCTTTGAGAAAGAGAAGGGCATCCTCCTTATCCCCATCGAGGATAACCCTTGTCATCCGGGAGACCTCATCTGAATCAAGGCTGATAATGACCTTACGTATCATTTCCCCCTCTCCTCCTCCAACCACTTCTTAATGGAAGACTTTGTCGGATTGATTCCAACGGATTTGATTTTACCATTAATGATAAGGGCAGGGGTAGCGAGAATTCCATACTGTGCCATCGAGTCTGGATCTGTGATATGGTTTATTGCAGCCTGAATACCTGTTTCAGATAGAACTGCCATGACCTCCTGCTCCAATTTATTGCAAGCATAACAACCTGGACCCAAAATAGCTATCTCAAGAAATCCGCTTCGCTCTTCCTCAACTTTTTCACCAAGGAACTTCTTAAATTCTCGGAAAAGAGCCTTTTTATACTC
>JBBITW010000291.1:0-2909 GCA_037440525.1 Deltaproteobacteria bacterium | reverse complement strand
TCTATGTAATCAAAATATCTGATAAATGTCAAGAATAAAGATTTGACCCCAATTTGAGCAAGCATTTTCAATTGCAATAATCTTTTCATAATGGTAATATTTAGAAAAAGTAAGGGGATAAAAAATGAGATATGGAGTGAGAAAGGTGGCTGTTTTAGGGGCAGGGGTAATGGGAAGTGCCATTGCTGCGCATCTGGCAAATGTTGGGATTCCTTCTTTTTTGCTGGATATTGTTCCAAAAGAATTGAGCGGGGAGGAGAAGAGAAAGGGCCTAACACTACAGAGTCCTGAGGTAAGAAACCGTTTCGCACTGATGGGAAAGAAGAGGATTCAGGAAATAACCCCATCCCCACTCTACTTAAAAGATGATGTTGAACTTATCACTGCAGGAAACTTTGAAGATCATCTATCCTGGGTTTCACAGGCTGATTGGATTATTGAGGCAGTCGTGGAAGATCTGAATATAAAGAGGGAGCTCTTTAAGAGATTAATTTCCTTCTTAAAGAACGAAGCAGTCATTAGCTCTAATACATCAGGCATATCTATTAAAAAAATGTGTGAGGGTTTTCCAAGAGATTTTGGAGAGAGATTTCTGGGAACCCATTTCTTCAATCCTCCAAGATATATGAAACTTCTGGAGATCATCCCCGGGCCATATACATCGAAGAGTGTGATTCAGAAAGTGGCGGATATGGGTGAAAAGATCCTGGGTAAAGGGATTGTCTATGCGAAAGATACACCCAATTTCATTGCAAATCGTATCGGAGCCTTTTCCATCGCTATAGCTATTAAAATGATGGTAGAGAATGGATACAGGATCGAGGAGGTCGACGAGATAACAGGATCTCCTATGGGGAGACCAAAAGTAGGGACATTCAGGCTTGTAGATTTAATAGGGCTCGATGTGATTCTCCTCGGGTCAAAAAATCTTTATGAAAACCTGATTGATAAAGAGGAAAAAGAATGCTTCCTTCTCCCTTCTTTTATTAACCATATGGTTAAAAACCAGTGGCTCGGTCAGAAGACCAAACAGGGTTTTTACAAAAGAGAAAAAAAGGATGGGAAAGAAGAGACCCTGGTTCTGGATTATGAGAAACTGGATTACCGTCCTCTGGAAAATATAAGTTTTCCTTCCATAGAGATGGGGAGAGGCATAGATGATGTTAGAGAACGTATAAGAATCCTTGTTGGAAGCTCTGATAGGGGAGGGGAGTTTTCATGGAAGGTCATTAAGAAAACCCTTCTCTATGCGGCAGATAAGGTTCCAGAAATATCCGATGACATCATAAATATTGATCGAGCAATGAGATGGGGATACAACTGGGAACTCGGGCCTTTCGAGATATGGGATGCCATTGGTTTAAAAACATCGATTGATAGAATGGAGAAGGAAGGAGAAAAAATCCCACAATGGGTGGGAGAAATCCTGAGCAAAGGGTATTCATCTTTTTATGAGAAAAGAGAAGGGCAGTTCTTCTATTTCGACATTGGTAAAGGGAGTTATCACGAAGTTGAAGAAAGACCGGAGGTAATTCTTTTGGCAAGCCTTAAGGACCAGAAGAGAACCGTAATTTCAAATCCTTCGGCAAGCCTCATAGATATAGGTGATGGAGTTTCGTGCCTTGAATTTCACTCAAAGATGAACACGATCGGCCCTGATACGATACAGATGTTAAGGAATTCCCTCCAGGAGGTCGGAAAGAGATTCGATGGTTTGGTAATCGGGAACCAGGGTTCAAATTTTTCAACTGGAGCAAACCTGATGCTCATCCTTTTTGAGATTCAGGATGAGAACTGGGATGGGATCGAGGCTTCCGTAAAGGATTTTCAGGATATTCTGATGGAGCTGAAATATTTTGAAAAGCCCGTTGTGGCCGCACCATTTGGAATGACACTGGCAGGAGGATGTGAGATATGTCTTTCCTGCCATAAAGTAAGGGCTTCTTCAGAGACTTATATGGGGCTTGTGGAGGTAGGTGTGGGACTCATCCCTGCAGGGGGAGGAACAAAGGAGATGCTTATTCGCTCAATAGAGCAAATTCCAGATGATTTGGATGCAGATTATTTTCCCTTTGTTTGCCGTTCCTTTGAGACCGTTGCCATGGCAAAGGTCTCAACAAGTGCAAAGGAAGCAAAAAGATTGGGCTATATGAGAAGAGACGATGGTATTACGACCAATCAAGATCATCTGATTCATGATGCTAAGCTAACTGTTCTCAATATGATAAGGGATAACTATCATCCCCCTCTAAAAAGAAAGATAAAGGTCCTTGGAGAGAAAGGTTATGCCCTTTTTCAGATGAGCCTTTTTTACAGGAGAGAAGGGGGTTTTATAAGCGAATATGATGAACATGTTGCGAGAAAACTTGCCTATGTATTTTCAGGAGGAAAACTACCTGATAATAGCGAGGTTACAGAGGAATATATCCTGGATCTCGAAAGGGAGGCATTTTTAAGCCTCTGCGGAGAGAGAAAGACCCAGGAGCGTATAGAGTATATGCTAAAGAGAGGAAGACCTTTAAGGAACTGAAGACTTATAACCTATATAAGATGAGGTAAGCACTTACAGAATCCCTTATGTTAGTTAAAGGAATTCTTCCTCATGTTCAACTGGTTTTCTCAGGCCTTCAAATTCTATTATAGTATATCTTTGAACAAATGCTCGTTGGCCTAAATGAAGTGAAAGTACTCATAAGAATAAGGGTTATAAATTCTTTGATACAGGGGGCTTTATAAAAATAATTTTGAAAATTTCTCTCTCCCAACGCATTGAGAAGCTGTGTCTTAATCTCATTCTTAGGCTTTAGCCGAAGAATCTATATTTTATAAGGGTTTGAATTCTATAGATTCCTCGCTTCGCTCGGAATGACACCATTCTGTTGTCATTTCGAGGCGTTAGCCGAGAAATC
>JBBITW010000290.1:0-2959 GCA_037440525.1 Deltaproteobacteria bacterium | reverse complement strand
CTTTTTCTGAGCCTTTCTTCGCTCTTCGTCACGGATTTCACGCCTTAGAAGTTTTCCAACCTTTGATTTTGGCAACATATCTCTGAATTCAATATATCTCGGAACTTTATATGGTGCCAATCTTTCTCTGCACCAGTTGATCAATTCAAAAGAACTTACACCCCTTGCATCTTCCTTCAGGACAACAATGGCCTTAATCCTTTCACCTGTTCTTGCATCTGGCACCCCAACTGCACAGGCCGAAATCACTGAAGGATGATCCTGGAGAACTGCCTCAATCTCAGAAGCAGAGACCCTGTAGCCTTTATACTTGATCATATCTGCACCACGATCCATGAAGTAGAGCTGTCCGTCTTCACCCTTTTTGGCAAAATCTCCCATTCGATAGAATACCTTTCCATCTACCTGGACAAAGGATCGGGCTGTTTCCTCTGGCTTGTTCCAGTAGTGTTTAAATGTATATTCACAACGGACCAGGACTTCTCCCACCTCGTTATCTCCAACAGGCTCCAAGGTTTCTGGATCTACGATCTTAACCTCCCTTGATGGTAGTGGAATTCCTATAGATTCTGGAGGAGGTTCTTTATTAAAAGGTGCTACGGTTGTGAAACCAACCTCTGTTGCGCCATAAGCTTGGAAGATAGGTTTACCAAATTTTTCCTTCCATCTCACATTTACTTCGGGTGGAAGTTTGTCTGCACCACTTAAACAGAAGCGGAGTGAAGAACAATCATACATATCCACCCTGTCGTGCTCGAGGATCATACGATAAAGTGTTGGTACCCCAAGAAAAAGTGTCACCTTATATCTTTGGATTGTATCGAGTATGGCATCTACGTCAGGTATTGGCATAAGAAATATGGGATTACCTTTTGTCAAACCCCACGCCATTGTCATCCCCTGAGCCATCTCATGGAATAGGGGATTAATCATGATCAATCTATCCTCTCCTCCTTCTCCAACAAATCCTTCACTAATCTCACGTATCTCACTTACAAAACTTACAACGGCAGTATGATTTGTGGGAACACCCTTTGGGAAACCTGTAGTTCCACCTGTATATAAGATTCGACTAAGATCTGCTCTTGGATTAATGTTTATTTTTGGAGGATCTGGGGAGGATTCATTTATAAGATTTTTAAAAAAGTATACTCCTCGGCCCTTTTCAACAGTACCATGGGGGATCTTATCAAACATTCTGCCAACAGCCCTCTTCCACCAGGGTAGCAACTCTGCGTAGTTTGTGACAATCATACCTCTAAGACATGTATTTGGAAATACCTCCTTTACATAACCTGAATTTGTATCCATACAGATTATGAATTCATAACCAGAATCATTGATAAGATATTCAATTTCGTATGGGGTATAAATTGGAGAAACAGGGACAGGGGTTGCACCAATCTTCATTGAGCCAAAGAAACCAGCCAGAAATTGTGGACAGTTTGGAATATAGAGCATCACCCTGTCGCCATGTTTCACGCCTAACTGATATAATGCATTTGCAAATCTATCAATGAGCTCCTTTAATTCGGCATAGGTCCAGGTTTTTCCAAGGTAGATGATCGAAGGCCTATCAGGATACTTCTCACAAATACGATCGATTGCAGAAAATACAGGTTCATCATATATGGTTCTTTCATATTCTCCTACCTGACCATATATCAATTCCTTAGAGCTCACAAGTTCTCCTTCTCCAAAGGATTCAAGGGGTCAAGGATTCGAGGGGCAAAATAAAACAAGAAACCAATTCACTTGAACCATGGCCTTATTGAATCTTCCAAGCCTTATGCCATTAGTTTAAAAATAATCATTTCACTATTACTTTGCTGATTTTACCCAGGGTGGAAGCTTGAAGCTTCCAACAGCTATTGTTTCAGGCCAGATACAGACCCTCTTTCCATCCTGCCATTGCAAATACTGACCGATCAGTGTCTCCCTTGGGTTAGTGCCATATATAGCTTGATGGTTTGTCTTATCAAACCTCAACCTTCCCCCGGCTGTTATCATGTCAGTTTGCTCAATAGCAGTGACTAAGGCATCGATGTCGTCTACTTTCCCACTCCGCTCGATCGCATTTTTTAGCATATAAAGAACAGTATAGCTAGGTACATGAACGGCTCCTCGTGGTTCTGTCCCCCATCTTTTCTTAAATGAATTAAAGAAAGGTTTTGTGAGAGGAGTGATTTCAAGATCCGGTAGGGTTCCACCTTCCCCACCAACCTCGACTAAATATGCTACCTTACCTCCTGTCTGTTTCCACATTGCTGGATCATCAGTGGGGCCAACGAAACCGATAGCTGCAGCAGGTATTTTCATATCATACCACTGATTTATCATGGCAAGGGCCTCTGGTGTATGATCCCAGATAAATAGGACCTGTGCCCCTGATTTCTTGACATCTCTTAACATCATAGAGAAGTCTGTTGTTGCGAGAGGGTGAACCTCTTTTCCAACAACACTCCAGCCCTTGGCAGTAGCACCCTTTTCAACCGCCCCTGCTGCTGCTTTACAGTGTGCAGCCTCAGCAACAGTGATGTACATCTTATTGAAGCCATATTTCTCTTTTATGTTATCGAGAAGTCTTACGATATCCGGTATCCAGTAGGCCACATTTCCACTCAGCCTGAAGGAGTATTTATAATTTGCGATGTCCTTTGCTGTCTTTGCATGCCATCCGGGTGTCCAGCATCCAATATTGACGATATGAAGGACTTTGTATTTAGGGTTTAAATCCAGAGCAGCAAGGCAGCATTCAGACATACATGGCCCACCTGCAAGGATCTTTACCTTTTTATCAAGAATCAGTTTCTCTATTGCCAGCAGGACTTCACTTGTTGGAACCCCTGGCTCTTCATCCCTTGTATCCACAATCTCAAGTTTAATAGGTCTCTTTTTCCCAGCCACATTGATTCCTCCTGCAGCATTTATTTCTTCCATTGCCAGTATCATAGATCTT
>JBBITW010000289.1:0-2960 GCA_037440525.1 Deltaproteobacteria bacterium | reverse complement strand
AATACCCTGAAAATGCTTGATTTTCTTTTAAGCGATTGTAAGCAATTTAACTTCTCAATGTCCGCATTCGAAGGGTTTGGAACCCTACCTCCCCAGTCATTTCAGGTCCTTTTTCAGAGGTCTCCCAATTTTTTCTTGACAAATTTTTCTTTTCGGTTAAGGTTACATAAAGGACTAAAACCATGGCACAGAAAATAGATATTAATAGACTAAAAGGAAAACTACCAGGTAAGGAAAACGGGATTGAGATTCGAAAGACAATCTGCTCAATATGCAATCCATTATCAAATTGTGGCATTGACGCATATGTAAAAGATGGAATGGTAATAAAGGTAGAAGGAACTAAAGAGAATCCCCATAGTGCAGGGACTCTTTGTTCAAAAGGAGCAGCCAGCAGGCAATATATTTATAACAAGGATAGGCTGAGAACCCCATTGATTAGGAAGGGCCCAAAGGGATCAGGCAGATTCGAACCTATCTCTTGGGAGAGATCCTTTGAAATAATCACTGAGAAACTTCAGAAGATTAAAGAGGAGGCCGGACCGGAATCAGTGGTCTTTTATGTAGGTTATCCTAAGTGGCAGAGACCATATGTGAAGAGGCTTGCCCATAGTTTTGGCTCCCCAAATTATTGTACTGAATCAAGTGTATGTTATCAGGCTGCTGTGATTGGAGCAAAATTAAATTATGGTTACTTTGGACCCCCTGAGATCGCAAAATCAAGATGTCTTCTAATCTGGAGCAGTAATCCATTCTACTCCAATACCACAATGGCAAGAAAAATCGTTGAAGCAAAAGAGAGAGGTGTAAAGGTAATTGAAGTGGGCCCCCTTATTTCTCCCGTAACATCCCATGCAGACATCCATCTCCGTATCCGCCCTGGAACTGACGGGGCCCTGGCCTTAGGTATGGCAAATGTTATCATTGAAGAAGAGCTTTATGATCGAGAATTTATTGAAAACTGGACTCTGGGTTTTGATGAATATTGCACATATGTGCAGGAATTTAATCCCAAAAAAACAGAAAAGATCACCGGTGTAGAGGCAGAATTGATTATTAAAGCAGCAAGACTTTATGCTACAACTAAACCTGCTGCTCTACTAACAGGTGCAAGCCCTACAGTCCATCACACGAATGGTGTACAGAACCATCGTGCCATCACTTTGCTTGTCGGTTTGACCGGAAACTTTGATCAGGAGGGAGGAAACTATGTCATCCCGCCAAACTATCTCTATGTCCCAAATGGATTATCCTTTAGGGAGGCTGAGTTCTCTCAATCCCGACCCTACTCAGAAATGAAACCCCGTATCGGTGCTGACATTTACCCTATCTGGTGTAAATTAGTCTCCGAAGCCCAATCCATGCATATCCCTTTTCAGATAAGGAGTCGGCATCCTTATCCCATCAAGGCAATTGTTGCATTTGGCCTGAACTACAGGATGTGGCCTGGATCAGATTTCATGAAAGAAGCCCTTGAGATGTTAGATCTCTTTGTAGATGTTGATATATTTATGACAGATTCAGCAAGACTTGCTGATCTAATTCTTCCAGCATGTACCTCTTTTGAAAGAAGTGAACTAAAGACATATCCTGAATCCTTTGTTATATGGACCTCCCCGGTAATAAAACCTATCGGGGAATCCCGTTCCGATCTGGATATCATTACAGAATTGGCAAAAAGACTAACCCCTGAAGATCAACTCTTAACCAGAGGTTATGAGGTGTGTGCAAATTGGATCATGGAACCATCAGGTCTTACGGTTGAAGAGTTAAAAAGACATCCATCAGGATTTTTCCCTGAAAATATCAAGATGCCTCCTTATAAAAAATATGAAAAGGCAGGATTCCCTACACCTTCTGGCAAGATGGAGTTTACCTCTAATGTATTAAGGGAGGCAGGTTTTGATCCCCTGCCCGAATATAAGGAACCAAAACTAAGTCCAATCTCCACACCAGAATTAGCAAAAGATTTCCCCTTAGTTTTAACTACGGGCGCAAGGCTTCCAAATTTTATCCATTCACAGACCTTTAGGCTTGGCTGGATGAAAGGACTTAGTCCTGATCCATTCATTGATATAAATCCCCTGGATGCTGAGAAGCGAGGTATTTCCCCTGGAGATATGGTAGTCTTATCTACACCGAGAGGTTCAACCTCCGTGAAAGCAAATATTACTGAAAAGGTTCCTTTAGGTGTTGTTAATATCTATCATGGATATCCCGAGGTTGATTTAAATAGGTTAATTGATCCTGAGTATTTGGATCCTATCTCCGGATTTCCTGGTTTTAAATCGCTTCTTTGTGAAGTCAAGAAAGTGAATGAAGGTAAGGAGGAGCAATGAAAGAACAGCTTGGCTTCTTAATCGATTTTTCTCGCTGTTCAGGATGCTTTGCCTGTATGGTAGCCTGTCAGGATGAAAAGGATTTACCTGATTCTATAAGTTTTCGCCATGTCGTCAAACTTGAAAAGGGGAGATATCCATTAGTAAAATTCTCTTTCATCACCCTTTCCTGCCTTCATTGCGGTGATGCTCCATGTATAATTGTCTGTCCAACTGGTGCAATAAGAAAAAGGGATGAAGATGGGATTGTGGTTGTTGATCAGAATCTTTGTATCGGTTGCCATAGCTGTGCTCTGGCATGTCCATTCGGTGCACCTCAATATCCAGATGGAAAGAAGATGGATAAATGTGACTTCTGTCTAAAAAGAATTGAAGCTGGTTTGGAACCGGCCTGTGTTCGTATCTGCCCGACAAGGGCTATCAATTTCGGACCTATCGAAAAACTAGAGAGGGAAGTGGCAGAAAAGGCATCGAGAACTATTCTTGGCTCTCGATAGAGATATCAATCCCCAAAATTATTCAAATTTTTTCAGAGATCTCGGCAGGAAAGCATGACAAAAATAGTAAAAGAAGAGATTGGTTTTAAAGTAATTAATAGTAACCTAAATTGAGCTTTTTTTA
>JBBITW010000288.1:0-2967 GCA_037440525.1 Deltaproteobacteria bacterium | reverse complement strand
AATGACAATTCGGTAGAGATTGCTTCGCAATGACAATCTGGAATCGCTCAATTTAGATAATAATAATGAGGCGTTAATCATGTATGAAAGACGCACATACCGTAATCTGGTTAAAACGGATGACCTCGTAAAATTTGAAGTAGCTGTCAAAGAAACAGATCTTCTCATCCGCTCTGAGCGCAATCTTTTTAGAGAGGCAAGGGATTCTATTGTGGTATACCGACATCAAATAGAGACCTATATAGAGATGCATCCAGAATTTAGACGAAGCCTTATTCCCCTGGAGGATGATCCTCATGCACCGGAGATTGTTCAGGAAATGCTTCATACTTCTCGATTGGCAAATGTTGGTCCTATGGCCTCTGTTGCTGGAGCTATTGCCGAATCGGTTTCAAAAGACCTAATCAAACTCTCGAGAGATGTAATCGTTGAAAATGGAGGTGATATCTATTTATATACTTCAAGGGAGAGAATTATTGGAATTTATGCGGGGAATTCTCCTTTCAGTTTAAAAATTGGAATCCTTATTGAACCTGAAGATTCCCCTGTTGGAATCTGCACCTCTTCTGGAACAGTTGGGCACTCCCTTAGTTTTGGAAAGGCAGATGCGGTAACGATCCTCTCAAAATCAGGGGCCCTTGCAGATGCCTCTGCAACAGCAATTGGAAATCTCATAAGAGGGAAAGAGGATATAGAACAGGCTCTGGAGAAAGGAAAGGGGATTAAAGGGGTTCTTGGGATTCTCATTGTCATTGGAGATAGGATAGGTGTCTGGGGAAATATTAAAATCGTTAAAATTTAGTCCTATAATTTAAACCTAAAAATTATGAAGACCTTTTCCATTGCTACACTCGGTTGCAAGGTCAATCAATTCGAATCAGAAGCCATATTAGAGGGATTGATTAAAAATGGTTATAGACTGGTTCCTTTCGAAGAAGGAGCAGATATAACCATTATCAATACATGCACAGTTACACACCGTGCCGATTTCCAATCACGCCAGATTGTGAGAAGGGCTCTTCGAAATAATCCTGATTCGCTCATTATCGTCACAGGGTGCTATTCACAGGTTGAGCCTGAAGTGTTTAACAGAATCAACGGGGTTAAATACATATTAGGAAATAGAGAGAAACAGATTCTACCCGAAATTATTCAAAATATGGAAAAGGGGGATTTGGCAAAGGTTCAGGTTAGTGATATTCAAAAGGAGATTTTATTCTCTGAAACCCCTATATCCTCTTTTCACTTTCATACTCGAGCATTCTTAAAAATTCAGGATGGATGTAGTAGCCAATGTTCTTACTGTATCGTCCCCCGAGCAAGGGGGCCGTCAAGGAGTCTTTCGCCTGAAAGGGTTATAGCCAATTTAAAAATCTTAAAGGAGAGGGGTTTTAAGGAAGTAGTCATTACCGGAATAAATATCGGATGTTATGGGTTAGACCTTGAACCTTCTTCTACGCTTGAAAATCTCCTAAAAAAGATAGAAGAAGAAGAAACACCCGAACGTATTCGTTTGAGCTCTATTGAGCCATTAGATTTTTCCGATAATCTCATTTATCTTATATCATGCTCTAAAAAGATCTGCCCCCATATTCATATTCCAATTCAGAATGGAGATGATGAGATATTAAAGAGGATGAACAGGAATTACAATAGTTCCTTTATATCAGATCTAATTCTAAAAATTCATAAAAGAATCCCGAATGTCTCGATTGGTGCAGATATCATAGTTGGATTTCCGGGGGAGACCGAAGAGAGGTTTAAAGAAACTTTCAGTTTAGTAGAGTCCCTGCCTTTTTCATATATCCATGTATTTCCATACTCTTCGAGGAAGGAAACACCTGCTTCTCTATTGTTAGATAGAGTTGATGGAAAAAGAATTAGTGAGAGGGCAAAGATGATGAGAGAGCTCAGTACAATGAAACGTCATGCATTCTACCAAAAATTCCTCAATCAACGATTGCCCGTCCTCTTAGAAGATCGAAGAGAAAAAGACCAGGGAAGATTGAGAGGTCTTTCGCGAAACTATATCCCTGTAGTGATTCTCAGTGATATGAATGAAGATATGTATTATAATTTCATAAATAAGGAATGCGAAGTCTTTATATCCCAATTAAGTGGGAGATGGTTATGCGGAAGAATAGAGGGAGTACATGATGGATGAAGAAAGGTTGACTTCTTTAAGAAAGTTAGAGGAGAGGCTCGGCTATCAGTTCAAAAGGATTGAATGGCTGGATCAGGCCCTCACGCACAAATCATTTATTTATCAGACCAATACACCAAGGAAGGTTTCAAACGAGGTGCTGGAATTTCTCGGTGACGCTGTAATCAACCTTACTGTGAGTGATATTCTTCTTCGAAGGTTTCCAGAAGATCAGGAGGGAACCCTTTCGATCAAAAGGTCTCATCTTGTCAAACAGGGATTTCTTGCCCTTCTCTCAAAGAAGATAGGACTTCAGTGGTATATCCTCCTCGGTAAAAGTGAACTAATAGATGGAGGGAGAAAAAAATCTTCTATATTGGCAAATACATACGAGGCATTAATAGGAGCCATCTATATGGATTCGGGATTTTATCAGGCTTCAAAGATCATTCAAAATCACATTGAGCCATACCTCGAATCGGAGACCTTCCTTACACTTTTTACCGATTATAAGAGCCTCCTACAAAACTATGTGCAGAAGAATCATGGTGTATCTCCTAAATATACTGTAATGAAGGAATCCGGACCTGACCACGATAAACAGTTTCAGGCCTCAGTTATGTTCTCTGGAGAGATAAAGGGGATTGGATGGGGGAGGAGTAAAAAATTGGCAGAACAAGAAGCAGCTAAAAATGCCCTTTATGAGATACAAAAAGATTCAAATGACCAGAATCCAAGCCTTAAGGATCCCGTTTAATTTTAAGAGCTTTGAAAAAGTCATTGAAAGACTGGGGAGGTAGGGTTCCAAACCCTTCGAATGCGGA
>JBBITW010000287.1:0-3026 GCA_037440525.1 Deltaproteobacteria bacterium | reverse complement strand
TGTCATTCCGAGTCTCCTTTTTCTGTCATTCCGAGCGGAGCGAGGAATCTATAGAATTCAACCCCTTATAAAACATAGATACTTTGGCTGAAGCCTCAGAATGATATTGCGACACAGCCACATGTCTGAATTATACAGGGGGATATTTAATACTATTGAAAAAAAATATAATTAGCGATATTATATTTATTAAAAAAGGATTTCATAAAGAAAGGGGGGATTTAAGGGAGAAGAGATGGTCGCTCTCCATATCACCCAAAAGATGGGTGTTTGGGGGGAGGAAAGTCCGAGCTCCACAGGGCAGGGTGGTCCGTAATGCGGACTGGTCCGTTTTAAAAGAGACGGATTAAGGAAAGTGCCACAGAAAACATACCGTCCCGCCAAGGGCGGGATAAGGGTGAAAAGGCGAGGTAAGAGCTCACCAGTACCCAAAGCGATTGGGTAGCTTGGCAAACCCCACCCGGAGCAAGACCGAATAGATCCCGCTTCCTGCATCAGACAGGATGAGAATGCCCATTCAAATTTTTCCAGGATCATCGATCCCGGAAAAAGGCGGGACGGGTAGGTCGCTGGAGGTTATGAGTAATCATGGCCCAAGATAAATGACCATCACCCTTATTTACGCTCTAATGTTAGAGTAAGCGAATAAGGGCTACAGAACTCGGCTTACGGTCTCCCTTGAATTTCCCTTCTTTTGATTTTTAAACATTCCAAAATGACGAAATTATGAAGAAGGAACTTTCTCCTGAAGAGAAAAGGCGACGAAATGAACTGATCATAATTGGGATCATCTCAGTTCTCATAGTCATCCTTACCACCATCGAGATGAAAATCCCTCAGATCGGGGATAAGATTCCTATTGCAAATAATATTATTATTTTCAGCCTCATAAATATCAATATCATTCTTATCCTCCTTCTAATCTTTTTGGTAATTAGAAATCTCGTAAAACTTATCTTTGAACGAAGACAAAAGGTCTTGGGGGCAAAGCTTAGGACTAAATTGGTGGCAGCATTTATCACCCTTTCATTAGTCCCTACATTTTTACTCTTTATAGTAGCAGTGGGATTTATTACAAATAGTGTGGATCACTGGTTTAAGGCACAGGTAGAACAATCCCTTCAGGGTTCATTGGAGGTGGCGCAGACCTATTACCGAGATTTTGCCAATGTGGCTGTCACTTCGGCTCGCGAGATCAGTCGTCATATATCCCGACAGGGCATACCCGGGGAAAGGATTGGAATAGATTCTTTTAGAGAGGCCCTGTCTACAAAAAGGAAGGATTACCAACTTAGCACACTCGGGGTTTTTTTAAAAAAGAGAGATGAACCCATCAAAGTTGGTGATCCCAATCTTAAGGCGATTTCTTTCTCTTTCCCAAAGGACTTATTGGAAATGGGATTTTCAGGTAAGGAGGTTTCAAGAATTCTGCCTGTTGGAGAGGGAGAGATGATTGTGGGGATATCGCCAATTTTCATACCTCTTGAAAAAGGGGAGGTTGTGGGGGTTGTTGTAACTTCACATTTTATTCCTAAGAGCATTGTATCGAAGATGCGTGAAATCTCCCAGGCCTTCATTGATTATAGACAGCTAAAGATTTTAAAAAAACCAATTAAGTTTAGCTATATGATGGCGCTTTTCATGGTTACCCTCTTAATCATGTTTTCTGCCATATGGTTTGGGTTTAGATTAGCTAAAGATATCACTATTCCGATCAAGGAATTGGCAGAGGCTACCCATCGTATTGCTTCAGGAGATCTTAACTTTCGAATTCAGATGAAGGCAGCGGATGAGATAGGGATGCTTGTGCAGTCATTCAATCAGATGACCAGAGACCTCCAGGTGAGTCGTTCTGAGTTAGAGCAGAGGAAAAAGTATATGGAGATTGTTTTAAAGAATGTGGCTGCAGGTGTGATCTCCATAGATAATAAAGGGATGATAACAACGATTAATACATCAGCCGAGCATATGCTGGGTGTCAAAGCAGAGGAGGTTCTGGAGAAAAATTTCAGAGAGGTATTGACAAAGGAGTATGTTGAGAAGATAGAAGAACTATTAAATGAACTTCAATCCTCATGGAAAGATTCGATGGAGAAACAGGTGATGATTAATATTTTAGGGAAGTCGCTCTCCCTTTTGATAAATTTGGCAACCTTAAGGGATGAAGAAGGGAGGCCCCTTGGGGTGGTAGCAGTCTTTGATGATCTCACCCAATTGATGAAGGCACAGAGGGTAGCAGCATGGAGGGAAGTGGCTCGAAGGATTGCACATGAGATTAAAAATCCTTTAACACCCATACAGCTTTCAGCTCAACGTTTAAGAAAAAGATACCTCGATAAACTCCAGTCGGATGGAACAGTTTTCGATGAATGTACGCGAACAATAGTTAAACAGGTAGAAGAGCTAAAAGGAATGGTAAACGAGTTTTCAAACTTTGCGAGGATGCCAACATCGAATCCTGCTCCAAATAATCTAAACGAGATAATTCAGGAAACACTCGTTCTCTTTAAAGAGGCCCATAAGGAGGTCCACTTTAATTTTATACCTGATGAACTTCCTGTTTTTAATATAGATAGAGATCAAATGAAGAGGGTAATGATCAACCTGATAAAGAATAGCCTTGCTGCGGTTAATCGGGGAGGGGAGATTAAAATCCAGACAAGTTATGATAAAAAACTTCAAATGGTTTGTCTTGAAGTAAGTGATGATGGATGTGGTATCCCAGATGAAGACAAAGGGAGACTTTTTGAGCCTTATTACTCAACAAAAAAGAGTGGGACGGGTCTGGGATTGACAATAGTAAATGCCATTGTTGCAGACCATAATGGATATATTAGAGTCCGTGACAATAAACCAAAAGGAACAACCTTCCTCATTGAGTTGCCTGTCAGAATTTAAAGAGGTCTTTTAAAAAAGTATTTAAATCGAATCTTATAGACTGGGGAGGTGGGGTGGAAAAGCCTTTGAGCGGATACCGATAATAATATGGCACCATTGATTAATACCTTGAAAATGCTTGATTTTCT
>JBBITW010000286.1:0-3042 GCA_037440525.1 Deltaproteobacteria bacterium | reverse complement strand
TTTTTAAAACACAAATAAATGATACGAGGAGGCATTAACGTGAAACGAATTGTCGTAATGATTTTTCTAACAGTCTTTTCCTTTGTATGGGACTTTCCTGTAGTTTTTGCTCAATTTTTAGAGGCAGGAGTAGAGAAATTCAGAGTGGCAGTGGAGGCTCCAGATTTTACCCTAAAAGAGTTAGATGGAGGAAAAATTTCTCTTAAAGAGCTGAGAGGGAAGTTGGTTCTTTTAAACTTCTTTGCACCATATTGACCTGATTGCAGGAGGGAGTCTCCTTCCTTTGTTAAACTATACGAAGAGCTTAAAGGTACGGATATAGTGATGCTAAAGGTAGCTATTAAAGAGAAAGAGGAGGATCTCAGAAAATATAAGAACGAATTTAAAGTCAACTCACCCATCCTTCTTGATGAAAAGGCGGAAGTCGCCAATGCCTATGGTATTCAGAGCCATCCACAGACTTTTTTCATTGATCGTGAAGGAAAAGTTGTGGGAAGGGCATTAAAAGGCATGGATTGGACATCGAAGAACATGAAGAAACTGATCCAGCATCTGTTGGAGGTGAAGAAATGAGTGGAGAATATCAGATGATCATTCCTCTCACCCTGGGTGAACGAAGCAGAGTGAATGGAGTAAAGAACATGTTTTGTTCATTCTTGATTCTTATTTTGGGATTTTTAGTAATCCGATGCTCAACCACAAAAGAAGAGCTTCATATTCACGAAGACACAGTTCTTGTCAAAACTTATCCCAAAGACTATGTTCATCCACTAACCAAAATCAATCTGGAGGAAGTGATAAACGAGAATCGAGGATTGCAGGTCTTTGAAGAAAACGCCACAACAGTGCATGACTACTATCGCGGAGGGGTTCAAGAGAAGGCCCAAGGCGAAAGACTCATGAAAGAGGGTAAATGGGAGGAGGCGAGGATTCATCTCGAAAAATCAAATTGGTTCCTAAAAGTTGTTCTTAAATATTTTCCAGAAGATGATGCATATAGGAATATTTACGGTAATCATGTGATTATCTTTTTACCTAACCTCTTGATAGCAGACAATTGCCTCAAGCTGGCATTTATCTACGACAAGATTGGAAGAGAAGATAAGATCAATGAAATTAAGGGATATGGGAAATATTACCTTTCTCAATCCCTTAAAAGTGTTAAGACCGAATGGGCTTTCCAGGTCAAGAAGGGTTTCGAAGAAGGGTTATCTAAGTAATGAAAAAGATCTGGGTTTTAGGGTTTATTATATTTCTTTTAGTGGGCCTCATTCATTCAGGTTTTTCCAAAAATTCAGTAAAAATCTTTCTTTTCTATTCCAATGAAAAGGGCGGATTGAAAGTTGAAGAAGAAGTTATTAAACCCCTCTCAGAAAAATACCCGATAGAAGTTCAATCTTTCAATGTTGGAGAGTTAAAAAATTATGATCTTTTAACAATACTTGAAAAGGAATGGAAGGATCAGAATAATGAAATTCCTGTCGTTATTATCGGAGATAAAATCTTAGGGGGAGAGGTCGAGATTCGAAGGAATCTGGAGACTCTGGTTAAAACTTATGCTGAAAAAGGAGGAACTTCCTGGCCATCTCTTCAGCCCATTGGACCAGAGGAAGGGTGGATTCCTAATCCTCCAACAGAGGAGGAGATAAAATCCGGGAAGATTATCTATGGAGCCTTTCTCTACATGCCAGGATGCCTTCACTGTGAAGAGATGAAAGCTGAGTTAAAGAAATGGGCAGAAAGAATCCCTGAATTAAAAATAAGGATATTTAGCCTGGTAAAGGAAGAAAATAAAAAATTAGACGAAGCTCTATCTCAACGCTATCAAGTGCCAGAATCTAAAAGATTAGTGGACCATAAACTATACATAGGAGAGGATTATTTATGGGGGGAAGCTCTTTCCATTGAAAGTTTTCAAAGGATAATTTCAAAATACAAAGCTAAAGGAACTTTTCCTCCCTGGGAAAAGGTCACAAAGGAGGCCCTGCAAGAGGGAGAGAAGAATATCATTGAGCGATTCAGGAAATGGAGTCTTTCCGCCGTGCTGATTGCGGGCTTCATCGATGGCATCAATCCTTGCGCCTTTGCCACCATCATTTTCCTCGTTTCCTATCTCACCTTTGTGGGAAAGAAGGGAAGGGAAATTCTTCTTTATGGAATTGTTTTTACTACAGGTGTATTCCTCGCTTATCTCCTCGTTGGAATGGGACTTATGACCTTCTTCCATTCATTGAGCAGTTTCCCTTTAATTAGCAAAGCGGTCTATCTCTTTATCGCCATTTTTGCATTAACACTCGGAATGATAAGTCTCTATGATTATATCCTTTTCAGAAGAGGCGAGGTGGTCAGATGGAAACTTCAGCTTCCAATGGGTTTGAAGAAGAAGATTCATGAGATCATCCGGGAACAGGCCCGATTCAAAGGAGGCCTTCTTGCAACATTCGGAGCTGGTTTCATCATCGCTGTCTGTACAGTTATTTGCACCGGCCAGGTTTATCTCCCAACGATCGGCTTTGTGATGGGCATCCCCGAGCTGAGAAAAAATGCAATTTTTAACCTTATTCTTTACAACATCATGTATATAGTTCCTTTGGTGGGTATTTTTGTTTTGACCTTCTTTGGAGTAACCTCAGAAAAGATTGCTTTCAAAACAAAAGAACATACAGGCACGATAAAATTACTAACCGCACTTCTATTCCTTGCTCTTGCGGGTATCCTTTTTATATTACACTGAAGGAAAGTATTTTAATTAAATCAAGGAGGTAAGAATTATGGGAAAATTATTTTTTATGTTGCTCGTATGGGTGATTGGTTCATTAGTCTTTTCCCCTATCTCTTCTGCTCAACACGGACATGAACAGGGCCCCACACCTATGAAGATGGATACCCGTGAGATCCTTGTGGAGGGGATAAGGGTTACTTTTCAAATCATGAGTAACAATGAACATCAGAAGATGCTCCAGGATATGAAGATGAAGGAGGATGTCGAATCTGGCACAACACATAATATTACTGTAATATTAAAAGATGAGAAAACTCAAA
>JBBITW010000285.1:0-3129 GCA_037440525.1 Deltaproteobacteria bacterium | reverse complement strand
TACCTTCATTCATATTAAACTTTATGGATCATCTTTAAAAAACTTCCTAAGATAACAGTGATTTAACGGGGCGAGGGGTCAAGGATTCAAGGAGAATACTTAAAAATTATTGGAATTTCTTTGTAACCTAAACTCCTTGTAATTTCTCTATAGTTCATTGCTCTGCAATAATGGGAGTATGAAATAAATGACATCTTGATGAGGGTTCGGCAAGCCACAAGGGCTTGCCCTACGAGAAATTAAATGAATCACAAACGTAGGGCAAGGGCTTGTCCCTTGCCGTATTTGGTTTCATTTCTTATGTCGAATTACGACACAGTCTCATTGGGAGAGAGGAAAAGTAAGGAAATTAAAAAAATTGCCCTCCACCCCTGTAGAAAGTTGTGAGAAGAGGGGATTTTGAAAGATTTGATAGGGTGTAATTAATTGAAAATAATTTAAAATTCTCATAGGAGGCAATTCAAAAGATATTGTTCAAAATATATTCCTAATATCAATTGGTTACAAATTTCATGAAACCCAGTTTATAAGTTAACAAAAGGAGGTTTTAAATGTTGAAAAGTCTTTTATGGGCAGGAATTTTATTAATCTATTTTTTTTCGTTTCCTTTTGATATCTATCCGCAGGAAGATAGATTGGTTTCTGTTGCCATAGAAACTTTTAAAGCCAATGTTCGTCTTCCTCAGGGGGCTCAAATCAAATTTGTTGAAAAAAAGGAGAGTCCTGTTCCTGATTTTTTCTCCATTAAAATTCTTATAGTAATACCTGGTAAAGAGATACCCTCAATTGTATATGTGGACAGTTCAGGGGAAAAGGTATTTATCGGGAATCTCTTTGTAAAAGGAGAAAATATTACAAAAAAGGATGCAGGGCCTACAAGATCGAAAAAGATTGATATTGAGATACTTGAGATAGAGAAATCCCCTTTTATTGGAAATAAAGGAGCAAAGGTAATGGTCGTTGAGTTTTCAAACTTTCAATGTCCTTATTGTATGGATTCCTGGTTGAAGTTTAAGGAGCTTATGAAACGATATCCACGAGATTTTAAATATATATTCAAACATTTTCCATTCCAGTCAGAAGGCAGAACATTCGAACTTTCAGAGCTGGCCGCTGCTTCGCAGGAGGTTAGTAACGAAGCCTTCTGGATCATACATGACTTCTTTTTTACAAAGGAAGGTCAGGATGTGGTTCGTCTGGAGAGAGAGGCTATCAAGCAAAAGGTCGAACAAATTCTGAAAGAGAAAGGTTATGATGTTCAAATCTTTAATTCCGCTCTTGAATCAGGCAGGGCAAAAAAGAGGGTTCTTGAAGATATGGCCCTTGCAGGTAGATTGAGACTTACCTCAACTCCGACAAAGATTGTAAATGGGGAGATCATTGTTGGTTCAGTCTCAAATCAGGTTCTTGAGAAATATTTGGGGAAATGATTGATCATAAATTGAGTAGTCAATATAAATTGATCTGTAGGTTCTGTTTCATCCAAATAATTCAGAAAAAATTTAATGTTCGATTTCAGGATTTTTATTATGGGCTTTGATATAGTAATTAGGATTTGACAACCTCTTTGCCGAGCGAAGCATACTTAGAAGATAAAGAAGAGGAAATCTTCTGGAAAACCATGCCCCCAATCCTTCCATAATCAATTGATATTTTGAGTAGGGGAGATGATAGAGGGAGCAGAATTCTTTGTAGAATTCTCTCAGCGGAAGTCTTGTTGGAAGAACAGAATGGGCAATATCAAAAAGATTATAATCCTTTGTGATCAACTTATCTCGAAGCTCGAAGAACAGTTCTGTTCCTGGCAGTGGTGTAAGGACAGAGAAGGTAGGGGTTTTAATCTCTCGATCAAGGATATACTCTTTTAATTTTCTAAAATCTTTAAGATCATAATCAGGGTCAACAATAAATGAGGCCCATACATTTATATTTAGGGCCTTAAGGATCTTTAAAGCCTTATCATTATTTTCAACTTGATTATTCTTATGAAGGGCCTCAAGCCCTTCATCCTCAGCCTTTTCGAAACCAATGAATACAGTTCCGAGGCCAATCTCTTTCCAGAGTTTTATTATGTCAGGATGTTTAGTAATGGTATCGCTACGTGCCTGAATGGTATAGGTCTTTTTAATACCACTGCTTCTTATTAGATAAGCCAGTTTTTCTGCCCTTTTTAAATCCACCAAAAAATTATCATCAACAAAAAGGACAAAGGGTTCCTCGATTTTCTTCAATTCCTCAACAACCCTTTCAGGAGTTTTGTTTCTGTATGTCCTGTGATAGAATTGCCAGACCCCGCAGAAGGAGCATTGATAGGTGCATCCCCTCGAGGTTTCGACAAGGGCAACGGGCTTCTGAAAACCGAGGTGATAGTGCTTTCTTTTTGACCTATTTATTAAAGGGAACGGAAGGAGATCGAGATTTTTCTGGATGGGACGGGGTGGGGTAAGGAGCTGTTTACTGTCTTGGTTCAGGGCAAGTCCCGGGATATCGTTCAGATTTTTATTTTTCTCAAGTCGATCGGCCACCTCTCTTATTGTTTTTTCACCCTCTCCTATAATCACGGCTTCAATCTCCTCTGTCTGTGCAAAATCCTGATAATTAAGAGAGGCATGGTGACCACCCACCACAATAAAAGATTCAGGGAGAATGTTCTTGATTGTTCGAGCGAGCTTTAATGTCGTGGAGAAGTCTATTGTATAAGAACAGCTAATCCCGCAGAGATCAGGTTTGAAAGAGGATAGGACTGAATAAAGATTATCCTTCAGGCGTAAATCTATGATCTTTACTTCGTGGTCGGGAAGTGCACCTCCTATCATTTCCAGACCCAGGGGTTCACACATTATTAAATTTGTAAATCCAATTGCCTCACTCTTTGGCTGTATCAAAAGAATCCTCATGGTTTATTCTCCACAGTGAGATCCAATAATAAATAATACTATGTCTTAAATCTTTTATATAAGTGAGATGGCCGCTTGGCCTCCCACGAACTATGAAAATATTTAGGTTAAGGCAAAGGTCAGGAAGCTGGTTTAGGCAAAGTGAATAGGTGAAAGAAATTTTTTCCACAAGAGGCAAATCTGCCTTTGGCGGAAAGACCAATTGCCTCACCTATCAACAAAACTG
Source organism: Deltaproteobacteria bacterium (assembly GCA_037440525.1). Classification (GTDB taxonomy): domain Bacteria; phylum Desulfobacterota; class BSN033; order BSN033; family UBA1163; genus JBBITW01. Next base: position 6 of record JBBITW010000285.1, on the reverse strand, counting down.
GCTTCT
>JBBITW010000284.1:0-3272 GCA_037440525.1 Deltaproteobacteria bacterium | reverse complement strand
GATGAAACCTCTGATTCCTCAACTATTCGGCCAAGGGAGTAATTTTTAAAGGTCTTTGCTTTAAGTTCGTCTAAGGAGATACCCATATCCTTTGCCTTAATCTTAAGCAGATGATCTATCCTTTCACCACTGACTGCACCCGGGCTTATGGCATTCACCCTGATTCCATATGGCCCTACCTCAACGGAGAGGGTCTCTGTAAGGCCTATCAGACCCATCTTTGAACAACAATATGCTCCCCTCTCAGGCCGACCACCCCTACCATCCCCCAATCTTCCTCCCTCGGAAACAATATTTATGATATTACCCCTCTTATGTGGAATCATATGCTTTAATACTTCTCGAGAGCAGAGCATAGCCCCGGTAAGATTGATAGCCAGTGTTTCATTCCACGCATTTAGATTCATATCCACGACAGGGCTTATAGGTCCAATAATACCGCTGTTATTTACAAGTATATCAATCCTTCCAAACTCCTTGATTGTCTTATAAACCATTTCCTTTACCTGTTGCTCATTTGAGACATCTGTCGGAATGGCCAATACATTACCATTTTGAGACCGTATCTCTTCTGAAGTCTCATTTAAATGGGAAAGGCTTCGAGCAGCAATGACTACATTTGCTCCCTCCAATGAAAATGCAAGTGATATGGCCCTGCCTATCCCCCTACCTCCACCGGTCACAATAGCTACTTTATCTTTTAATCTCAACATAAGATAGCACCCCCTCTTGGAAAGGATATATAACATATTATTGGATAATGTTATACAGTTTCTTAAAAATGTTCTCTCTCTTCCTTAATCTTTAAAAAGTATTGCCAGAAAATTTTACTGTCATGATAAAGGTGTCACCAATTTAAAAGGCACCTAAACATACCACGTATTTTGTGGTATGCTTGGGAGAAGAGACAAATCCTAACCCAAGGAGGTGCTTTATGAGAGTATTATATGCAGTTTTTGATCTTCATTGCAACAGTTCGGCAAGCCACAAGGGCTTGCCCTACGAGAAACTAAACGAATCAAAAACGTAGGGCAAGGGCTTGTCTCTTGCCTCATGTCGAATTACGACACAGTCTCGAATCGAGAGGGGAGAAAACCACGCTATCAAAAGACATTACCCTTTCAGATACGACGGAGAGGAAAAAGATACTTTTCTTACAACGAGAATAATTTTTTTCTCTTGACAGGTGACTTTTAAACGGGTGACCTCTTTTATTATTCATTTTTTTAAGATTTTTTGTAAGCTTTTAAATCCTTCTAAATTGAAATAATTTATTTTAATATTCTATCGTGATAAAAAGATTTATTAAGAATGTAATTAAACAATCATCATTTCGAACCCCACCTCCTTTGCTGTTCCGAATATCCCCTCCTTTCTCATTCCGAATATCACCTTCTCTGTCATTCCGAGCGAAGCGAGGAATCTTATTCATTCCACTTCTCTTATGGATTTAGAAGATTTCATTTCTTTAGTCCCAATCAAAATATTGTTTTGGCGGTTTACCGTGTTTCTCAAGAACAATGGATTTCTTAATTTTCCTATTCAAATCGATCTTTTCCAGTGTTACCTCGAACTCCCAATTATCACCAAAGTCATAGAGATAAGTCATTTTTTGACCGATACGAAGTGGTAATTCGCCTATTAAAACATCGTCTGCCCATGGGCCCTCATCCATATATGGATGATTTACCCGTTCAAAAGTCCCAAAGGGATTCTCATATTCGAATTGATAGAGATGGTCATAATCAAATTTAACTGTGTCAAGAATTAATGATGAGAGGGAATCCAGAGAATAACCTGCCGGGATAGCAATCCTGAACCAAATCCCTCCCAAAGATACCTTAAATATGTATGTCCCTCCCCGGAAACCCCTTTCTGAAATAGATAGGGTTTTCTTCCACTCCGGGAAATAAGGCTGAAGAATAGGTTGCAGAATGCCGACTGTTGCCTTTGCATCTATTCCTAATACCAAATATTCCTCATACTCATATATCTTTTTATAAAGTAAAGCCAATAAAGCATCACCGAACGTAGTACGATCAATCCTTTCAATCTGCCACCCTCTATTTTCAATTGGCGAAGAAGGCTTAATGGTGATAAGGCCGAATAGTTGTAGAAGTCCTATATTATACCAACCGGGTATATATCTGATAGAATATTCGATACCCTCATCCCCTGCAACCTTTAACCCGTTCTCAGGTAAGAATTCGAAAAAATGCCTCCATCCCATGAAATTATCAGGTATCGGACTTCTATTGCGTTTACCAATAATTTATTCTTTCCCTCGAAGTAACCAGGTTTCAAACAAGGTAAAATATTTCTCAGTAAGATTAAGACGTTCCCACATCTGGTAAATCCCTTTATCAATGACGAGGAAGAGCTTTTTTCCCCTTCCTTCAATACAAGCGAGTCCAGAGGCCCTTAATAGCAAGTATAATCCATCAATATGGGGGTAAGATTTCTGGTCAGGCCGCTTCAATCCAAGCTGAATAGGACATGACAAAAGGGCATTTATTTCTGGTAATAAACTCCTCGGAAATTGATGAGTTCCTGAAACGGGTAAATCCTTTTCCTTCAGATAATTAAGGATTACATTAAAATCCCTTAGAATAGTTCCTGGACCATTTTCTGTAATAAGAGTATCTTTTAATATTCGTTTATGCTCATAAGAAAACCCATATTTTTTAAATGATAAGTTAATCATTCGGCCCCCATTCTTTATAATCTCCACATTCATGAATTCGGATCTCTATCTCCATTTTATCCCATGTTTCTAGCATGGAGTGGTGGATGAGGTATTGGCTTTATTGATTGTTATCTATTATTATGTGCCTCCTTTTCTTAAAGGGAGCAAACGAACTCTTGATTCCTCCTCATCAACCGATATCAAGGCTCCTTGAAGAAGATTCCCAGCAAATTTATATTAGTATAATTAATATAGCACGAATTCAGATTACACTCTATATCTTCTTTCGAAAAAAATCATTATATTATCCCCGTACTTATCATCTTATTCCCAACCTGTTGCACGCCTCTAAAACCAAACAGCATTGGCTGTATTCGCCATATTGGAAAAATTCTTTCTCCTCCAAAACTCTGAAGGTTTCGCCCGGAAGCCAAAAATTAACTTTTTTGTTTATAATATTCTTGACTGAAAAATTCAGTCAGATAAAGAGTTTCTTTTCGCAACCTCTTAATCAAAATACATTACCCTTTCAGATACGACGGAGAGGAAAAAGATACTTTTCTTACAACGGGAATAATTTTTTTCT
>JBBITW010000283.1:0-3300 GCA_037440525.1 Deltaproteobacteria bacterium | reverse complement strand
CAATTGCCTAACCTATAAACAAAACTGGCTTCTTAGCCTTAACCTTCAAACCAACCACTCTTATTTTCTAAGCAATTTAACTTCTGGGTGACCGCATTCGAAGGGTTTGGAACTCTACCTCCCCAGTCAATTCCGGACTTTTTCAGAGCCCTCAAATTTCATTAATTAATATTAAGTTTAAAATTTCTCTTTCACCTCTTCTAACTCCTTTTCAAGATCCTTTATTTCCATCTTAATAATCTCAATCTTATTTTTTAACCACCTCTTTTCTGCAAAATATGGTGAAGCAACAGGAATCCACCTTCCTGTTTTTTGATCTCTAAGAGGTTGATAATAAAGGTAATATAATTTTTCATACTCCTCGATCTCCCTCAATCTATCCTCACATAATTTCAGATCTTCTTCTAATTCAAAAATTCTCTTTTCCAAATCCTTCTTTACCCCGATTCTCCTCTCAATATCTTTTAAATAATTATTTAGCCTTTCTGAGCTTTCATTGGACTTATATCTTTTTTCCTCATCCGTTGTGAAATTCTGAGGAACTTCTATTCTCTTAACATGGTCTAAACACTCTTTTGGAATCTTAGAAGGATCATCACTAAAATGAACTGTTCCCTCCTTGTCGATCCATTGAAAAATCTCCATAGGAAATGACAATAGAGGAAAGAGAATTATAGAGAATAATATTACGGAGTTAAAAATATATTTCTTGAACATAAATATTAAATTTAATTATGCCCCATCTAAAGAATCATGTAAACATCTTATTAACAATGAGTTAAATCTCCGCCTCTCATTCAGTTTATTCCATTGACACCCTGCTTGTGATTGCGTTATAGTTCTTCTAAAAATTCTTAGGAGAAACTGAAATTGAAGATACGACTCATCGACCCAGCCTATGATCATCCTTATATTAGTCACTCACAGAAGGTCATTAAAACTATCTGGTTTGCCCATCTCACATTAACTACATTAGCAGCCCTCACCCCTTCAGATGTGGAAGTGAAAATTACTGACGAAAATGTTGAGCCCATCGATTTTGAGGAAGATGTAGATCTTGTGGGAATCACTGGAATGGTGATGCATGCCCCAAGGGTTTATCAGATAGCCGAGAGATTTAGAGAGAGAGGAATTCCAGTAGTAATAGGTGGACCTCATGCCTCGAGCCTTCCTATGGAAGCAAAACAACATTCGGATGCTGTTGTGATAGGAGAGGCAGAGATGGTCTGGAAGGATTTGATAGAAGACCTTAAGAAGGACTCATTAAGACCTTTTTATAAAGCAGATCGCTTCTGTTCCATGAAAGGACTCCCCCATCCAAGGATTGATCTCCTTCGTAAGGATGCCTATATGACAATAAACTGTATACAGACGACAAGGGGTTGCCCATACCAATGCGACTTCTGCTATGTAACACATTTCTTCGGAAAGACCTATCGCCTAAGACCCATAGAGGAGGTAATCGAGGAGGTCAAGCGTTTGGAAGGAGATTTTATTATCTTTGTAGATGATAACATCGCAGGAAATATCGCCTATGCCAAGGAACTCTTCAAAAAACTGAAACCTCTTGGTAAAAAATGGGCAAGCCAGGCCAGCATAACCATCACCCGCGATACTGAGCTTTTAAGACTTGCTGCAGAAAGTGGCTGTGTCTCATTATTCCTGGGGATAGAGTCCCTCTCAGCGGAGAATTTAAAGGATGTAAATAAGACGTTCAATAAAGTATATCAATTTGATGATGCTATAAAGGCCATCCATGAGCACGATATCATGATACTTGCAGGATTTATCTTCGGTCTGGATCATGATGATGAAGGGGTCTTTGAAAGGACACTCAAGTTCTGTGAGAGAAATCGAATTGAATTACCCAGTTTTTTTATCCTCACCCCTTTGCCAGGCACATCACTCTTTCAAAAGATGGAGGCTGAAGGAAGACTTCTTCACAAAGATTGGGCTCAATATAATGGAGCAACCGTTGTATTTAGACCCAAACTGATGAAGGAGGATACGCTTCAAAAAGGGTTTAATTGGGTATGTAAGGAGGCATACTCATGGGGGTCTATCTTTAAAAGGGTTTTCCATCCTCAACAGCGTTTCTATACTCGGGTATTATCCAATATGGCCTATCGAAGCATTGCCAAGAGGACACCCAAAAGTGCACTACCAAGTCTCTCGAAGATACTCCAGAGCATGAACGACCCCATCTATATAAAGAATACTAAGGATTTAATTCAGAGGGCAGGAGAAAAGATATATGATAAGACACACTCCATCAGTCAGAGGGCAGGGGATACACTCAATCTCTATTCCTTATACAATGAAAGGCTAAAGACCCTTTTTATAAAACTGGAAGGCTCAATTGATCGTAAGGGAGCAAAAGAATTGGCCCGAAGACTTAAAGGTACAATATGTGAAAAGATTGATCAGGTTATACTTGATTTCGAAGATATCAGGGCCTTTTCATCGGAAGCCATATCTCTACTTTCGAGAAATGGCTTTCTCCAATCCGAAACAGGTAAATTCTGGTTAGCAATCAACATACCAGAAAAGATTCATCAATAACATAATTGAAGGAATGAAGGTGGATGTCTATCTTGAAAATCTGTGAGAGGCTTTCTGTCTTCTCTTCCTTGCTTCTCGCTGTTTCCTCTTTTTTCTCACAGATGGTTTCTCATAAGCCCTTCTCTTCTTTAACTCCTTCAAGATGCCATCCCTGGCAAGTTGGCGTTTTAAAGATCTGATAGCATTCTCTATCTGGTTGTCTTGAACCTTAACCTCCAAAATCATCTCCTTTATAGGTAGAGGAATCCCTCTATCTATTTCTTCTGCCCCTGAATTCACCCCCCCTTTTCTTCTGAGGCCTGGCTTCACTAACAATAATTGTTCTATCCCTCAGAGTTTTGCCGTTGAAAAGTGAGATGGCCTTTTCTGCCTCTGCCTTTGAGGCCATTTCCACAAAGCCAAACCCCCTGGATCGGCCCGAATATGAATCGGTAACAATCTTGATGGACTGAACTGTTCCAGCCTCTGAAAAAAGTTTCCTGAGATCTTCTTCAGAAACCTCAAAATGAAGATTTCCCACATAAAGTTTTAAGTTCATCTTTCTCTCCTCCATAAATTTAAAACCCCCAGGACTTTCTAAAGAGTCTCTGGGGGCATCCCAAAAACTTTTTATAAAGTTCAGTAACCTTTAAATTTATAATTGAAATTGTATTGAACGAAATCTAATGGTTTTCTAATTCGTTCAAAATTATAATCTTCTTATATTCTAAATCTAATTCTTTGTCAAGTTAATTATTT
>JBBITW010000282.1:0-3301 GCA_037440525.1 Deltaproteobacteria bacterium | reverse complement strand
GGATATAATGGAAAGGCATAAATTGAGAATGTCTCTTTACGGATTTACATTGGATACAACAATAGCTGTTATGAGTTTGATATGGCAGGGTGTTCTGGAAAGGTATCCAGGGATTAAAATTATTCATGCTCATCTTGGCGGCGTAGTGCCCTATCTTGTCCAGAGAATGGAGGACTGCTGGAATGCTTCTTTCAGATTTAATGATCTGGATCAAAGACTTCCCAAAACACCATCTGAATATTATAAAGAAAATGTGTATCCTGATTCAATGTCTGCTTATCTACCGGCAATGAAATGTTGTTTAGAATTTGTGGGAGCTACTCATATATGTCTTGGAACTGATTATCCTCATTCTATTGGCAATTGGGAACAGGCAATAGAATATGTAAAACGATTGGGTCTTTCTGAAAAAGAAACTGATGAAATCCTTGGTGGCAATGCAGCAAAAATCTGCAAAATAGATAAATAATTCTGGAGTGTAACATCAATATTCTTTAAGAGAAGGACCAAAAAAGAAATATATATTCAATTCAATATCAAATCCACTTATTTCTTATTTAAAAAATCACAAATTCTCTTAGCAACGCCTTCGATCATTTCCTCTTCAAATGCCTTAGCCCTCTCCAGATCAATATTTGATGGATCTCCACAATAACCTAACGGAGTAATCTCTCTGGCCTTCTCTCCCCCATGCCGCCAGACCTTAAGGCCTTCAAGCGTCGTCCGGGAGGACTTTAGAGTCCGAGCCATATCCACATTGACTAAATCAGGAAAATTTTTTAGCATAAGGCTTGTCTCCGACCCTCCTGCGTGAAGATCAAAATATTGTGTTGGTTCTTCGGGTTCAGTTTTTTGAACAATAATATAAGGTTCTTCCCCTGATAGCCCTGCCCTCTTTAAGAAAAAATCTGAAGCTATAAAACAGGCCCCGATTCCCATAGTTTCATAGGCCTTTTTAACAGCATCAAGTATTGTCAGGTTATGCCCGAAATCCCCATGAAAATTGAATAAGAAGATATCCCTAAACCCCCAGGATTTCAGGCATTCTAAAAGATCACATAAGATGGAAATCATCGTCTCTGGCCTGACTGTAAATGATCCTGGAAAACCATTTGTTGCAACATTTATACCCCAATAATATGGTGGTGCTATTAATGCCTCTATTTTCAATTCAGATAATCTTCTCTTTAAAATCCTACAAAAATTATATGTCAAATATGTATCTGTTCCGAGACACATGTGTGGGCCATGTTCTTCAATAACAGCAATTGGGAAAAGAACAATTGATTTATTTTTAGCTGCCTTCTCAATCTCCTGATATGTCATATCAGCCATCGTCTCAGAGAATATCGAATATCCCATATCACTCCTCCTTAAAGTTTCTATTTAAATTGAGCCATTACCTCTATACTTCAGCTTTGCCCTCTTCTCCCTTTTAAGTTTCTGTCTTCTATTTTTTCTTATCTTTATATCTTCATACGATTTTCCCCCCAATAATCTCTCAACCCTTTTTACAAGTTCACGCCTTGCAAGGAAACGATTCAGGGCCTGGCTCCTCTCCTTCATACACTTCACTTCAATCCCTGTTGGAAGATGTTTGAGATAAACACAGGTAGAGCTCTTATTAACCTTCTGCCCTCCCCTGCCAGAAGAATGAACAAATTTCTCTTCGATGTCTTTCTCATAAATACCAAGGGCTTCCATCCTCTCTCTTAACCATTCGCTCTTTTCTTCCCTAACAGGAAAATGTATCATCCCCACCTCTTTTCAAAAGATATTACAAAAAATCATAATCATCTCCAGAAGAATTGCTAAGATGATAGGTATTCAAAGGGTCAAGGATTCAAGGGAATTGCTTAAGAATTAAAAATTTTCAATCTTTCCCCTTAACCTCCAATATCCTCTTATAGCAATCAGTTTTTCTTAAATTATCTAAGGTGATATCTGTTTTTATATTTTCCCAATTATTATACCCTTTCGTTATCGCTTTATGTAAATATGCACAAGCCTTTTGAAGCTCCTTTTTCAATGAATTGACACAAGCCATATTGTAATACCCCATAGGATTAAAAAATAATAAAAGGAAAAAATTTACCATAATTCTCAGCATCGCATATGTATCTTAACCCTTCAATTTTAAATTATCAAATAGGTCTTTCCGCCACAGGCGGATACGCCTCTGGTGGAAAAAATTTCCTTACCAATACAAAGAAATTTATTGAATAGATAAAAGAAATACATTATATTTGTTTTAAGCTTTATAATTCCCATGGAAACAAAGAAGATTAAGATCGCCTTTATCTGTGTTGAAAATGCCTGCCGTAGTCAGATGGCAGAGGGCTTTGCAGAAACCCTCGGTAAGGGTAAGGTAGAAGTCTTTAGCGCAGGCTCTAAACCTGCCAAGAAGATAGATCCTATGGTACTTGAGGTAATGAAGCAGAAAGGTATTGATATCTCATTAAAAAGACCAAAGAGTTTAAATGATCTCCCGCCAACTGAAATGGACTACCTTATTACAATGGGCTGTGAGGAAACATGCCCTGCTATCATGGCAAAAAATATTGTTGAATGGAAAATCCCAGACCCGAAGGGAAAACCTCTCAATTTTTTCATTAAAATCAGAGACCTCATCGAAAATAAGGTGAAGGAGCTTTTAGAAGAGATTGGAATCTAAATATGACTGGTTTAAAAAAGAGATTTATCAAAGGATTCTTTCTCTTTCTCATATATCTTATCTTTGATGCCCCTTTCCACGCTTTTTCTAATCCAGTGATTCCCTTTGGTTTTTGTCCAAAGTATAACCCCAGGATCATGTATCAACTTTATCAGCCTTTTATAGATTATCTTAATGAAAATACACCTTATAGATTTGAAATCAAACTCTCACGCTTCTATGAAAATACAATAGATAGGCTCGGAAGAGGAGAAATCCTGATTGCATCCTGCGGACCTGTATCCTATATCAAGGCAAGGGAAAAGTATCCAGTAAGACCTATCCTCAAGGCATTGAGTAAAGAAGGGAAACCATACTACCAAGGTATTATTATTGTAAGACAGGATAGCCCGATTAGAAACCTCAGAGAACTGAAAGGCAGGAGTTTTGCCTTTGGCCAGGCCTGGTCAACTGCAGGTCATATTCTGCCGGAATATTATCTTCTTCAGGCAAATATCCGTCTGAGGGATTTAAAGAATTACTCGTTTCTAAGACATCACGATTCAGTTGTGGGTGCTGTCCTCAAAGGTCAATTTGACGCAGGAGCTGTCAAAGATGTGATTGCTTACAAGTACCAGAAAGAGGGGC
>JBBITW010000281.1:635-3319 GCA_037440525.1 Deltaproteobacteria bacterium | reverse complement strand
TAGAAATCTTCTTCGAGTGATTGTCATCTCTTTCACCTCCAAATTTATTAAAAAATTTTATAAATTTATTATCACAAAAAAAAGGGGGAAAACTGACCAAAGTCAGTTTATCCCCCCTATAAACATTTTCCAATCTAACAAAGCTTATTTAAAAAGTCAAGAATTCGAAATCATTTTTTAGGGATTCTTTCTTGCTCATATCGGGTGTGGCTGAATTCACCACTGGCAATGGGAATGGCCACTTTCATTAAAAGTGTAAAAATGAGAAATCCTGTTCCCCAGATGCCAAAAGAGATGAAAAGTTCTCTAAAATTCGGGATATATTCATAAATTTCACCAAGAGGGTCTGGGACAAAACCAGGGATGACAAGTCCCGGTCCTTTTTCAATCCAAACCCCTGCAATAATAAATATGCATCCGATATTGAGGGTACTCAGACGTTGTCGGGTCACAGGAAAGAGGAAGAGAATAAAGGCTATGAGATTCATAAATGTCCCAACCCATATCCAGGGAACCAGGACATTATGACCGTGGAGCCCCTCATAGAGATACTTAAGAGAAGCAATGTGAACCGTATTTGAATAATATTCTTTAAACATTTCTGAAATAAGGAAAAATAGGTTCAAAAACATGGCATAGGCCATCAACTCAGCAATCTTAAATAAAGCCCTATCCTCTATCTTTATAAAGGTATATTCTCTGAGGATTTGAAAAACGATGATGATAATCGCAGGGCCTGAACAGAAGGCACTGGCAAGAAACCTTGGAGCCAAGATAGAGGCATTCCAGAAAGGACGTGCAGGAAGTCCATTATAAAGGAAAGCGGTCACCGTATGAATGGTGACGGCCATCGGAATGGAGAAAAGGATGAGAGGAACAATAAATTTTTTATTGGGTTCTTTCCCATAATAGGTCTTTACTAAAAGGTAGATAGGGATGACCAGATTTAATAGGAGATAAACATTGAGGACAATGACATCCCATGCTAAAAGCGAGCTCGGGAAGTTCATCTTTCCAATCCATGGAAGCATGTGCCAGAAGCGATCGATCCTTCCTAAGTCAACGATGACAAAGAGAAGGGCCATGACAATAGAGGAGGCAGCAAATAGCTCTCCAAGGACGACGATCTCTTTAATCGGGCCGAATTGATAAATATAGGCTGGAACAACGAGTAAAACCGCTGCTGCCGCAACCCCCACCAAATAAGTGAAATTTGAGATATAAAGGCCCCATACCACTTGATCCTTCATCTGGGTGGTAATCAAACCTGTCCGAAGCTGAGGGAGATAGCAAAGAAATCCGATTGCCATAATGGAAAGGAGAAGGAAACACCAGAGATAATATTCTTTTGAACCTGTCAGGACAAGGGTTAAGGTTTTGCGGTAAAATCGCCAGGTTTCTCTTAGCGTTTCCCTTAAGGTTGGCATTGATTCTTTAAGCCTCAAAGAAATAGTAAAATTTGGGGTCTGTATTCAAATCCTCTTTTAACCGAAATGTCCTTTTATGTTGGATGATATATCTGATTTCACTCTGAGGATCGAGAAGATTTCCAAATTTTCGTGAACCTGTCGGACAGGCCTCCACACAGGCAGGGTATCTTCCCATCCTCACTCGTTGGATACAAAAAGTGCATTTGTCAACGACATTTCTCATCCTCGGACGATTCCCCAGATAATGGACAGAGGTATTCCATTGTTCGGCAGGAAGATTTGGTTCTCCCCAGTTAAAGATTCTTCCCCGATAAGGACAGGCCGCGATACAGTATCGGCATCCAATACACCAATTATAATCCACAACAACCAGGCCATCAGGTTCTTTCCACGTAGCATGGACCGGACAGACCCTCACACAAGGTGGATTCTCACATTGTTGGCATTGCACCGGGATATAAAGATAATCCTCCTCCGGGACTAACTCAGGGGCGTAGTAATGTTCTGAATCTTCAAGGTTGATGAGTTTTCCCTTTTTCAATCGGATGACCCGGATCCATTGGGATTGAGGCTTCTCCCGGGAAGAGTTATTTTCCTCCATACAAGCATAAACACATCTTCGACAGCCGATGCAACGAGAAAGATCGAGGCCATAACCCCATAAGGTATCGGGAATAGCCTCTTGAATGCTTACCCTGAACCGCTTTCCATACTTTTTAAGATATCTTTCTTCCAATCGGACCACAAGGGCTTCTTTTTCTTCCCTGGTCATTTCAAGGAAGTGCTTCTGAAAAAAATCTTCTCTTTCTTCTTTTCCACAAGATGAGAGAAAAGGGATCGAGCAACTAAGCAAAGGGGCCAAAGTAAGGCGTTGTAAGAATTGCCTTCTCGTATAAGATCTACCTGACATTTCGTATGACCTTCGGAGGATAGGGTGGAGGTTCTGGCTTTATTGGCTTGGGTTTGGGTGAGTGGGCATCATGACAGTGAACACACAGGAGGTAAGTCCTTTTACCCCCTGCAAAGTATCCTTGCCTTTTCCCGTGAATCCCCGCCTTCCAATCCCTGAATACATTCCCGTGACATTCCCCACAGAGGAAATAACTTCTTTCAAAATCGATCAGCTCTCCATTGTATAGTCTTAATTTATCTCTGTTTTCCGAATGATGGCAGTCGAGACACCACCTCATGGTCTCCGCATGCTGAAGTCGGATGTTGATATGTTCGTCTCTCAATACCCTTTTTTTGGGGTTT
>JBBITW010000281.1:0-625 GCA_037440525.1 Deltaproteobacteria bacterium | reverse complement strand
GGAACCATGGCAACTACTGCAGGGATAGATTCCTTCACTTAGAGGAGGTGGAGGAACAGGAAATTCCTCACGCACTTCTTTAGAAAAAACTGAGGGGAGACTACCCAATATCAAACAGAGGATGAATCCACCAATGACAATTCTCATTCAATGCCTTCTCAATCAAATTCCCCGGAATTTCTTATAACAAGATTTATCTTTTTAAGCAAGACCTATCTGGGTGAGAACGATTCATTTATTAAAAAAATTTTTTTAATCCTAATTCTAAATAATGACCATGCAACGATCCTCCTTGCAAGATCATTAATCTTAACTGCTACGGCAAGGGACTAGGTTAGCACCGAAATACCTCACTCATTCGGGGAATTAGGCTTGGATGCCGGAGAAAATTTTTTAGCGGAAACCTCAGCTTGTTTCATAACTACAGAATTCCTTATACACTGGAAGGCTATAATGAGTTGGATGAAATGACTTTTACCCACCCCTTTATGAAGGGCTCCGCTTTATAAAATTTTCAGAGATATTCCTGCCTGATTCTAATAGGGTTCCCCACTTCAGGGATGCATTACGTTAGCACCATAAAAAATGCTTGATATTTTCTTAAAATTATAATATTAAAATCCTA
>JBBITW010000280.1:0-3328 GCA_037440525.1 Deltaproteobacteria bacterium | reverse complement strand
ATGAGGCGTATGCCATGTTTGTCATTCCGAGTCTCCTTTTTCTGTCATTCCGAGCGAAGCGAGGAATCTTAGGAAAGATTTCTCGGCTAACGCCTCGAAATGACACAGAGTGGTGTCATTCCGAGCGAAGCGAGGAATCTATAGAATTCAAACCCTTATAAAACATAGATTCTTCGGCTAAAGCCTCAGAATGAAATTACGACACAGCCTCCTTGGGGAGAGGAAAGGGTCGGTACGACTCGCAACCGAGGTGAGGGGAAATTTATGGACTTTTTCAGAGCTCTCTGATATATGACCTTGATAATTCGGTTTAACTTTTTATGCGGCTATTGATAAATAACCAATTAATATTTTAGATTTCCTTAGTAAGGAGCAATGATATGGAAGAGAAAGAAAAATCATCTACAGGATTGGATGAGAACGTGGCTGGTTTCCTATGTTATCTCCTGGGATTTATTACTGGTATTATCTTTTTAATCCTGGAGAAAAGGAGTGCCTTTGTGAGGTTTCATGCCATCCAGTCAACGATTACATTCCTCGGCCTTTTTGTGGTTACTATCATCATAGGTTGGATTCCAATTATTGGCCTCCTCGTCTACCCAATCTGGATTTTGGGACTCATCCTCTGGCTCATCTTAATGGTGAAAAGCCTCAAGGGAGAATGGTATCATCTGCCTGTTGTTGGAAGAATGGTGGAGGTCAAAAAGGCTAATCAATAGGTCTTTGATGAAGAAGAGAAAGAAGAATAGAGGCTGGGCAGGGAAGGTAATCTTTTTCATTTTTCTTATAGGGATAATTTCATGGCTATCCTTTCTTTTTCGCGAAGAGATAGTCCATAAGCTAAGTCCATTGCTGGAGAAATGGAATCTTCTGGAGAAGCGAAGAGAGGTTATCCTTTACTTTTCAGATATGGAAGGTGAATTTCTTGTTGGGGAGAGGAGGAGGATTATTAAAAGGGGTGAGCTTAAAGAGGAAGCAAAAGAGACAATAAACGAACTTATTAGGGGACCAAAGGGAAGGCTTATCCCGACAATTCCTTCTCGAACGAGATGTTTGAGTTTAAAGATCGATAATAAAGGAATAGCCTTCGTTAATTTTAATAAGTTTCTAACAAAAGATCATCCTGGAGGTAGCACAGGTGAGATCATGACAACATACTCCATTGTGAATTCCTTGGTTTTGAATTTCCCCGAGATTAAAAGGGTTCAGATTCTTATTGAAGGAAGTCCCATTGATACAATAGCAGGCCACCTTTCTCTAAGACAACCTATGCCCTTTAATCCCAATTTGATAAAGAGATGATAATTGATTTCGAAGAGAATTGGTGATAATATTTTAAAATAGAAGGTTTTTTTAGAGGAGGATATTTATCCTCTTCTATTCATGAGGAGATTAAACAAAGGTTTAAATGATTTTTTATGCTTGATGCAAAATATATTAGAGAACATCTTGATGAGGTTCAGAAGAGATTGGCACTAAGAGGAGTGCCAATTAGTCTGGATCAGTTTATTAAAATTGATGCAGAGAGAAGAAAGGCCGTTCAGGATTGGGAAGGGCTCAGGGCATTTCAAAAGAAGGTTTCTGATGAGGTAAGCCAGAAGAAACGAAATGGTGAAGATTCTTCGGAATTGATTTCAGAGATGAAGAAGGTTTCTCAGAGATTGAAGGAGCTTGATGGGATAATACAGGATAGGGAGAAGGCCATCTGGGATTTTCTATTGACTATACCAAATCTCCCACATTTCTCAGTTCCTGTGGGAAAGGAGGCTTCAGATAATGTTGAGGTTAGAAGATGGGGAGAGATTCCAAAATTTGATTTTGAACCAAAGCCCCATTGGGATATTGGTGAGGAACTCGGGATTCTCGACTTTAAGTCAGGGGCAAAGATCGCTGGTGCCCGTTTTACCCTGTACAGGGATCTTGGGGCGAGGCTGGAGAGGGCGCTGATCAATTTTATGCTCGACCTCCATACGAGAGAGCATGGGTATCTTGAGGTGCTACCTCCATTTATGGTCAATAGAACAACGATGACAGGGACAGGACAGCTTCCAAAATTTGAGGAGGAACTATTCAAGATAGAGGGGCTTGATTATTTTCTCATTCCTACTGCAGAGGTACCTGTAACCAATATTCATCAGGATGAGGTCCTTGAAGAAAAAGACCTTCCCCTGTACTATGTAGCCTATACCCCCTGTTTTAGAAAGGAGGCAGGCTCATACGGAAAGGACACACGTGGATTGATCAGACAGCATCAATTCAATAAGGTTGAGCTCGTAAAGTTTACAAAACCTGAAGATTCTTATGATGAGTTGGAGAAGCTTCTCTCAGATGCCGAGGATGTCCTCAGGAGGTTGAAGCTTCCTTACAGGGTAGTCAATCTCTGCACAGGGGATCTTGGATTTTCTGCATCAAAGACCTATGATATTGAAGTCTGGCTCCCAGGACAAAATACATTTAAAGAGATTTCCTCTTGTAGTAATTTTGAAGATTTTCAGGCGAGAAGGGCAAAGATTCGGTATC
Organism: Deltaproteobacteria bacterium; assembly: GCA_037440525.1. Classification (GTDB taxonomy): domain Bacteria; phylum Desulfobacterota; class BSN033; order BSN033; family UBA1163; genus JBBITW01. The sequence goes on along the minus strand of JBBITW010000280.1, from coordinate 808 downwards.
GTATTTCTGGAAAGTCGAAGACTGAGTTTGTTCATACACTTAACGGTTCTGGACTGGCTGTGGGGCGGACATTGGTGGCAATCTTAGAGAATTATCAAAAGGCTGATGGGAGTGTGATTATTCCGGAAGTGCTAAGACCTTATATAGATGGGGTCGAGAGAATAGAAAAGAGGAGGTGAAATTTCAATAATCAAATTTCAAATACGCCCTCCTGTCTCTGAGGCTGTGTCGCAATGAGGTGTATGCCATGTTTGTCATTCTGAGCCTCCTTTTTCTGTCATTCCGGGCCTCCTTTTTCTGTCATTCCGAGCGAAGCGAGGAATCTAAAGAATTCAAACCCTTATAAAACATAGATTCTTCGGCAAAAGCCTCAGAATGAAATTACGACAAAGCCTGTGAGGAGAGCAAAAGGGTGTGGGGAGATTTTAGTCATTGCAATTTGGTAATTATTTGATTATTGGTGCTTGGTTATTATTAAAAGACGGAGGGATGGCCGAGTGGTTTAAGGCGGCGGTCTTGAAAACCGCTGGGCGAAAGCCCCGTGGGTTCGAATCCTACTCCCTCCGCCAAAAAATTTGCAAAGCAAATTTTACTACTAACTGGTGACATTAAAATTTGAAATTATATAGTATTTTCCCAAAGGTGAAATCTTGGAGAGATGCCCGAGAGGCCGAAGGGGCACGACTGGAAATCGTGTGTTCCGACAAAAATCGGGACCGAGGGTTCGAATCCCTCTCTCTCCGCCATTTCTAAGCGCCCATAGCTCAGTTGGATAGAGCGTCGGACTACGAATCCGCAGGTCGGGGGT
>JBBITW010000279.1:0-3329 GCA_037440525.1 Deltaproteobacteria bacterium | reverse complement strand
TGCGAGGAGCGGAGCAACGTGGCAATCTCACCATTAAATTTTAATCCCAAAATCATCGCTTAAAAAATATAAAGAATCGCTCAATTTTAAGTATTAATAAATTCACCATATCACTGAGATAATCATATGTCAAGCAAAAAATCATAAAAAATTTAATATTTTTGAATAGTTGTAAATTGCTGTAAAATCATGGAAACTCATGTCAATTGGTGACAAAAATTTATTTGGCTACTGAGGTAGCTATGTTTGGGCTGGCAGGGTTTACGTCGAGGGTTTTTGTTCTTGGATTAATCACTAAATCCATGTCTTCCATAGCAATTGCACCAAGCAATGGCTGATCTCCCATAACTAAGGCACCAACGAATCCTATGCGGTTCTTAAAATGTAATTCAATTGGACCAACATAAGGCACTAATTTTCGGCTTCCATCTGCAAGGATGACCTCTTTCTTGTCTATCTCATAAAGTTTCAATTGAATCTGTATATGCTCTGGAATACATAGATGCACAGCACCTGAATATACTAAGGCATCAACTTCAATGGCTTCTATGTCTGTCCTTGTTGGATTCTTCAATATCACCTTTGCATTCACCAGACCCATATTTTCCCTTCTTTTAATTGGAATCTTTCATTTAATTGTTTTTTAGTTATAATTTATAAAATCATTTTAATTTAAATATAAGAATAATGTCAATATAGGCCTTATTTCCAAACCTCTCAATTAAGGGATTAAAAAAGCAATTTATAATAGGTAACCTATTCTAACTATCATAATAACCCCAGCTTTGCCTCCCCTTATTTTAACATTTCACATCCTCATTGCGAGCCCGAAAGGTATGGCAATCCGACAAATTATTTATTGCGTTTGTATTAACTACTAAAGGTTTAAAAATTGATTTTATTATTTATTGATGTTAGATTTCTATCTAATAGCTCGGGAAAAGTCATGTTTGGATTTTTTGAAAAATTAAAAAAGGGGCTTTCAAAAACACATCAGGGTTTTGTAGAAAAGATTGACCGCCTTTTCCTCGGTAAAAAGACTATAGATCAGGATCTATTGGATGAATTAGAAGCTTTACTGTTCGAAGCCGACATAGGGGTAAATACAACCACTCAACTTATTGAAGGCGTTCAGAGGGGATTAAAGAGGGGTGAAATTCAAGAACCCGATAAGGTTAAGGATTTTATTAAGCAGGAGATTCTCAGGATTCTAAAAATTGGTGAAAACCCAATTTCTATCAATTTTTCTCAAACAAGGCCATTTGTTTTTATGGTCGTGGGGGTAAATGGCGTTGGAAAGACAACAACGATTGGAAAGATTGCATACCAGTATTCATCTCAGGGGAAAAAAGTCCTTATTGGTGCTGCTGATACATTTCGTGCGGCGGCAATTGAACAGCTTGAGATATGGGCAAATCGTGTTGGGGCTGACCTTATAAAACAATCAAAGGGGTCGGATCCGTCTGCTGTTGCCTTCGATTCCATCCATGCTGCCAGAGCCCGAGGCACTGACCTCGTTTTTATCGATACCGCAGGTAGGCTTCACACAAAAGTAAATCTTATGGAGGAATTAAAGAAGTTAAAACGTATCATTTCACGGGAGTGCCCTGGAGCACCCCATGAGATTCTCCTCATCCTCGATGCCACCACAGGACAGAATGCCATCTCTCAGGCAAAGCTATTTAATGAAGCCATCGGGGTAACAGGTATTGCCCTTACAAAACTTGATGGAACAGCAAAAGGTGGAATCATCATTGGAATTACAGAAGAGCTAAAAATTCCAATCCGATATATTGGTGTCGGTGAAGGGATTGATGATCTAAAAGAATTTAATGCCAATGAATTTGTTCAAGCCCTTTTTTAAAAATTGGAGAATCCCTAAATGCCTTTAAAAAAGATTGTATATCCAAAATCCCTTAAGGAGATTCCTCTCTGGCGGAGGCGCGAGCTCGAAGAAGAGATTCTCTGGTTTTCAAAATTTTCACCTGCTGAGAGGTTACGATACATTGATAGAGAATGGGAAGAAACCCAGGAATTTATAAAAAGATTTAGATTCAAAAAAGATGAGACGGGAAAAGGAAATTAAATTTTTCAAACTCATTCGCGAACTTCATCGCCAGAGAATTCGATATCTCATCATAGGTAGAAGAGCAGTTATTCTATATGGGGGACCTGTTCTGACCGCAGATTATGATTTATGGATTCATCCAGAAGATAAAGAAAAGGCCCTGCTACTTCTTTCAGAAAAACTTGGCTTTGAACTTTCACATCCTCCATATACAAAAAGACCTATTGTTACAGGTTTCTCAGGTATGAAGAAATATGATCTCTTTTTTCAAAAGGGTATCAAGAATATTGAAGGGGAGAGTATCGAATTTGATGAGTGTTATAAAAATTCAATTATCAAAGAGGATAAAAATGAGGAGATTATCTTTAGGATACCTTCTATAGATGATCTCATCCGCCTTAAAAAGATTAGAAAACTAAACGTCAAAGACCAACAAGATATCGAATATCTTTTAAAGGCAAAACAATTCTTCCGCAAATCAACATAAGACCCTACCCTGCCTTTGCAAGGAAGGCAATGACTGATAACTATCCGCTCTGAGTTGATCCGCCTTTGGCGAAAAGGCTTTAATTATTAGTCATTGAAAGCATCCCCCGTACTTGATGCGGGGGACGTGGCAATCCGACGAAGTCGCTGCGAGGAGCGAAGCGGCGTGGCAATCTCATAGATTTCTCGCTCCGCACAGAATGACAGATATGGCATACACCTCATTACGACACAGTCTCCGTAGATAATAGTGATTTAAGGGGTCGAGGGGTCAAGGATTCAATGGGAATGCTTAAAAAATATTGGAATTAATGACATCTTGATTCGGTTTCGGCAAGCCTACGAGAAATTAAATGAATCACAAATGTAGGGCAAGGGCTTGTCCCTTGCCGCATTTGGTTTCATTTCTTATGTCGAATTACGACACAGTCTCGTTGTGGAAAGTCAATAAGAGAAGACCATGGAGGAAAGTAAGGATGATAACTGTAAAGGGTCATCTTCGGGGTCAGGCTTGGTATATTTGTTTAATGAAAAGGGCATACCAGTGAAAGTTCAAACTACTCCAAAGAGGCATACCAATGTATTGATGAATATGATAGGTTATTTCAAAGAAAAACTTAGCTCTGATGAAAAGAAGGAATTATTAGAGGTTATTGAAAACTATCGTAAGGGATTTATACCTTTAATTGTTCCAATAACTCTTATTAAACATTATGTGCATAAATATAATCAACTTTATCTTAAAGAACAGATTTACCTGCACCCTCATTCCTTA
>JBBITW010000278.1:572-3337 GCA_037440525.1 Deltaproteobacteria bacterium | reverse complement strand
TAACAAGTCGGGAGACTCTACTTGAGGCTCAGAAGCATCCAGAAAAACATCCTGACTTGATTGTAAGGATAGCTGGCTATAGCGCTTATTTCGTTCAATTAGGGAAGAAGGTTCAGGATGAAATAATAGCCCGGACTGAGCTCAATATATGAATTGTTAGAGATGGAGAACAATAAGGGCCTGATTTTTAATATCCAGCGATACAGCATTCACGATGGTCCGGGGATTCGGACTACTGTTTTTATGAAGGGATGCCCTTTAAGATGTATCTGGTGTCAGAACCCTGAGGGACAAGCGCCAAAATCAGAAATCCTTCTGAACCTGGAGAAATGTACAGGATGTGGCAGGTGTGTTTTGGAATGTCCGAAGAACGCAATTGAAATCTATAAGGGAAAATCGCACACAAATCGACAAATCTGCGATGGATGTGGAAGATGTGCTGAGGTATGTCCTAATGAGGCAAGAAATCTCGCTGGAAGATTGATGACAGCTGAAGAGGTATTTGGGGAGATCATAAAGGATAGGATATTTTATGAAAGGTCTGGCGGAGGAGTTACCCTCTCCGGAGGAGATCCTTTAGCCCAACCCGATTTTGCAATCAGTATCCTTAAGTTATGTAAGGAGGCTTATATCCACACGGCCCTGGATACATGCGGATACGCAGAATGGAAGACATTTGAAGAGGTGCTTAAATTTGTTGACCTACTTCTTTATGATTTCAAAAACATTGATCCAATAAAACATAAAAAAAATACAGGTGTCTTAAATGACCTGATAATTAATAATGCGAAAAAGGTCTGTCACAAATTATCAATTCCAATGTGGGCTCGAATACCTATAATACCAGGATATAATGATTCTCAAAGAGAAATAGAAGATATAGCCAAGTTCATATCTGTGGAACTCGGAAGTTGTGTTCAACGTGTTAACCTATTGCCCTATCACCGATTGGGGGAGATAAAATTTGAAAGGCTGGAGGCAAATTACTCATTATCCACAGAGCCACCAGATGAGGGAAAATTAAATGAATTTAAAAAAATATTTGAAAGCTTTCGTCTTCCAGTTTATATCGGTGGATAGAAAAATTTTTTTTCACTTGTATGTGATACAGTTGAATTGTTTTCCATTGACAAAAATAGATTCGTATGATATTTTAGAGATAAAAAAATTTTTATAATGCATTTAAAAAAGGAGGTATTTATGGGAAATAGAATGTTATTTTTAATAATAGGATCCATTTTCCTTGGGCTAATATTTATAGCTTCATCTTCTTGGTCGGCCGAACCAATAACATTAACATTTGGTGGTCTATGGGCCCCTAATCATCATTTCTCAATTGCCACTCAACAATGGATTGATAAGATAGAAAAAGAGACCGCTGGAAGGATAAAGATAAAACCCTATTGGGCACGTGCCCTTTACTCTGAAAAGGACTCTGCAAGAGAGCTAGCCAAAGGAGTTGCTGATATCGGAGATTACTCTGGTGCCTATGCAGCTTCAGGATGGGATTTTGAGAAATCGATGCGTATGGCCTTCTGGGGTGTTTATGACAAGGAGGTAGTAATAAAAGTATGGAGTGAAGTCCTTGCCAAATTCCGCGACCTTGAGGCTGAACATACTAATGCTGGTATCAAGGTAATGGCATGGGGTCCAATTCCACCTTATCAACTTATCGTTAAGAAACCAGTTCGTAAGACGGAAGATTTCAAAGGTCTTATTATAAAGGTCACCGGAGATTTTGCCAAATTAGCACCACTCCTTGGCGCTGAAGGAACAGTCATACCAATGGGTGAAACATATCTGGCCCTTCAGAAAGGCACAGTTGATGCCGCTTTTACTCCATATGAAACACTAAAAACTTTCCGGTTTGCTGAAGTAGTCAAATATGCCACAGAATTGAATATTGGTTCAGCTCCTTCTGGACATTGGGGCATGTCTATGAAGACCTGGAATAAGTTACCCCCTGATATTCAGAGGGTATTTGAGCAGAATATAGATTGGTTTAATAGAAAGATTGCTGAGCTTGGATGGGAGAAGGAAGAGGTAGGCAAAGCTGAAGGGAAAAAATATGGAATGGAATTTATTAAACTTCAAAAAGGTGATCTCGAAAAGATCTATTCATTTGTTGACAGAATTGTCCGAGCAGAAATGGCCAAGCTTGACGCTAAAGGACTCTCTGGGACCACTGTTTATGAAGAGATTCGTAAGCTTATCAAAAAATACGGGGATTAGTATAAAAACGAAATAAACCATGAAATTTTTTCTCCGCACAGTCCAAATTATAATGAAGCACGGGACTATAATTTCTGGGTTGTCCCTTTTGGGTGCAATGTTGCTTGTAGTATTCAATGTTGTAATACGTTCTTTCTTCCGCAAAGTTATCCCCGATAGTTTTGATCTACTCGGACTAATGATTCTGGCTGCTATCGGATTTGCCTTGACCCACACCGCCCTTCACAAGGGCCATGTGCAGGTAGATCTTGTTGCTTCTCGTTTTTCTCCACGAGTTTCAGCCATTACAGATATTATTGTCTCTTTCCTGAGCTTATGCATATGGGCTCTTATGACATGGGGTGGGATGAACGTGGTTATTGAAAATTGGCTAGGAGAAAAGACACCTGTTTTAGAGTTACCCTACCTCCCTTTCAGGATCTTCTGGATATTAGGTCTCCTCTTTTTCTCTATTGTCTATATTCTGGAAATCGCTGACGGATTTAAAAGGTTATTCAATAGTTAGGTTAAAGAATGGATCCAATAACTGTGGG
>JBBITW010000278.1:0-559 GCA_037440525.1 Deltaproteobacteria bacterium | reverse complement strand
CCTCTTCTTACTCCTTTCTCTTCGAATGCCTATTGGCGGAGCTATGGCTCTTGTTGGCTTTGCAGGCCTCTGGACTCTTAGCAGTGGTGTGGTGGCATTCACAAAGCTTTCGGTTGTCCCTTTCCAGGTGTCGATGGACTATTCATTGGCGGTTTTGCCCCTTTTCGTGCTTATGGCACATATTATTTTTGGAACAGGAATGGGGTATGATATTTTCAACCTAGCACAAAAATGGTTTGGTTTCTTACCTGGTGGTATAGCTCAGGCAGCTGTTGCCGGCTCTGCAATTTTTGCCGGTATCAGTGCCTCCAGCATTGCTACTGCAACTACAATAGGCAAGGTTGCAATACCAGAGATGAAACGTCTCAACTACGATCCAGCCCTTGCAACAGGTGCTATTGCCGCAGGAGGAACAATGGGAGTCCTTATCCCTCCAAGTGGTGCCTTCATCATATATGGAATGTTAACAGAGACATCTATTGGGAAGCTCTTCGCTGCTGGTATTATCCCTGGTGTACTCGAAGCTTTGTTTTATATGGCTGTCTTATATATCATGGCA
>JBBITW010000277.1:0-3412 GCA_037440525.1 Deltaproteobacteria bacterium | reverse complement strand
TAAAATAAGCACTTGAACCCTTGAATCCTAAAATCCTTTCCGCCAGAGGCGGATCCGATTCTGTCGGAGAATCCTTTTTAGCAACTAAATTGGAGAAGAACCAAATATCTTTAGATTATTTTATCTACTGGGAAGAGAGATCCTATTTCAATTTCTTTTCGAGATAACTACTTATATCAATTCTTTCCCAAATCTCTCTTGGCGGTTCTGCCACCTCAGGAAAGGATGAATCCAGAGGTTTTGTAGCATCTATACCAATCCTCGTGCTCAGAAGTCTGCTCCCATTTTCAAAGGAATTCCATGGAGGATACCCTGTTGGGTCAACACGTGATATATATGAGTTGGGAACAAAGTGCAGAAATGACAAAACCACTTCCTGTTGCAGGGGCAATATGAATATCAAATCCCTCTTCCCTGTAAAAGCCTTTGTCCATACCAACAAAATATGGCGAATGCCTGCCGTGAAAAACGTAATTTGTTAAGAAGATGATCTTCTTCAAAGGTCGATCGGCCGAATAAATTAAACTGTGGTTAAGCAAAAAGGTTAATACCAGCAATCCCATCAAAAAATAAATTAAACCCCTTTTCATTTTTAAAACACCTCCTTTAAAGAATTTTTTAATCTTTAGCCACCAGCTCTTTAACAACCTGATTTTCGGTTAAATATAATAGAATCACTAAATATATGTCAAGCATAAGAAAGGCCATGAAAAAGTCCCGGAATGACTGGGAAGGTAGGGTTCCAAATCCCTTCGAATGCAGACATTAAGAAGGTAGATTGCTTCAACCTCTATAATAATTTAGGTATTACAAAAATATTGAATATTATCCTTGACTCTTTTATAAAAGATAAGGGAATAAATAGGGTGAACGATAAACGTTTCTTAATCACTTCCGCTGCATTTCTCTCTATGGCATTCTTGGGGATGTCCAGAACATTCCTCGCAACTACTCTTCCTTCCATCCGTTTCTTCTTCAATCTAAGCCTTGTTGAGGCAGGAACGCTTATAGCATTCCTACAAATCGGATTTCTAATAGCAGTCTTTGTTGGTGGCCCTCTTTCAGACCTCTTCAAAAAGAGCTCCATCCTTATAGCAGGTTGTGTCATCATGGGGATCACCCTTATCATCTTTGGATCCTCAAAATGGTTCTGGATAAGTCTGATGGCAGCTGGTTTAATTGGAGTCGGGGGTGGATTCATTGAATCAGGTTCCAATCCCTTAATTGTCCAGCTTTACCCGGGCCGAGAATCAATGGTGATGAATCTTCACCATTTCTTCTTTGCCTTAGGATCTCTCTTAGGCCCATTAATTGTAGGAACAATGCTGGCAAAGTCTATTTCATGGCAATTGGCATATATCGGCTTTGGCCTTCTTGTTATCGCTCTTTTCCCAATATTCATTTCTAAAAGGATTCCTTATCAAAAGGTAAAAGAAGGATTTGAGTTGAAGGTGATTGGAAGTTTATTGAAAGAGAGAATTTTTCTAATCCTATTCTTTACCGCAGCCCTTAACATTGGTGTCCAGAGTGGTATCAGTTACTGGATGGTAACCTTTCTTGAAGAAGTAAAGGAGCTTTCAATCTTCTGGGCCAGTGCGTCTCTCTCTATATTCTTCTCCTCTCTTGCATTGGGAAGGCTTTTTGCCAGCTATCTGACCACAAGATTGCGGGAACCTACATACCTCCTCGGTCTATTCTCACTTCTATCAATTTCCATTCTAATTTCTATATTATCTCCAGGGAAATGGGCGATTATATCTTTTGGTCTCTGTGGTTTTTCCCATTCAGGCGTCTTTCCATGCCTCCTGGGAATGGCAGGGAAATTGTATTCAAAAAATGTTGGCACCGCCCTTGGTATGATTGCAACAGGTGGAGGACTTGGAGCTATGTCCATACCATGGTTGATGTCTTTTGTATCCCAGCTTACAAATCTTATTGGAGGCTATCTATTCCTTGAGATCTTTGTTTTAACATGTCTATATTTAATGGCCATAAATTTCAGGACTCTGGGTATGGCGATTCAAAAGAGCTCTTTAAAAACCAGAAGACCTTAGATGAATTTTGATTTTATATATTTTTAAGGTTAAATTATTATTAAAATAGCTCTAAGGATTGGAGATGGCTGAAAAGGACCCAATCGATTTGATTAAAGAACAACTCAACAGGATAGACGAACTTACAGGGCTTCACCTCGAACACGAAGCATTCAAAAAATGGCATTCAGAGACCAAAATGATCCTGGAAAAGGCCTTCAGCTCTAAATCCATCCACTATCAAAACTTCTTGGCACTACGTTTCCAAGAATTAAGTATAAAGGCATTCTCCTCACCCGAGATCGAAAAGATTAATTCCGCACGATATAAAAAGGACCTCGAAAATGGGAAAAACATCCTCCGTTCAGCGATTAAAGAATTGACTCTTGACAGGACACTTTTTAAAAAGATTCAGAGTACACCGCAAACTGTTGAAGTCTCTCTTCAAGGCAAATATTACATTTCTTCAGGAATTTCGGACCCTGAAACCATAAGGGCTATCGAATCTGCCTTTGAGGGAAGCGGATTGATTCCGCTCTATGGCGCCCAGATATTAAAAGAAGGCCTCTTTATAAAAAATCTAAAAGATCAAATAAAAGATGGGAGATTTGGCATTTACGATCTTTCTAACCCAGGGATTTATGATACCCTTCTCGAACTCGGAATAGCCCTTGGCCTTGGAAAGGATGTAATTATAATTCTTAAAAAAGGGAATTCTATGCCCGAAAGTTTGAAAGAATTAAATCGAATAGAATACGAAAACCCATTTGACCTCAATAGTAAGCTAAAGAAGATAATCTCTCAATGACATTTTTATATCTCAAGTAGGAAAGATCTGAAAAATGCATAAATTTCCCCTCACCTCGGTTGCGAGTCGTACCGACCCTTCCCTCTCACAAAGGAGGCTGTGTCGTATATCATTCTTAGGCTTTAGCCGAAGAATCTATGTTTTATAAGGGTTTGAATTCTATAGATTCCTCGCTTCGCTCGGAATGACAGAAAAAGGAGGCTCGGAGTGACAAACATGGCATACAGCTTATTGCAACACAGCCCCCAAGGATAAAAGATTAAGGTGATGGAGGATTAGCTCCTGCCGACAGGCAGGCAAAGGCTTTGGGACTTTACCTCCCCAGTCAATTCAGGATTTTTTAATAGCTCTCAGTAGGAGGTCTTTGAAAAAGTATTTAAAACGAATCTTATAGACTGGGGAGGTGGGGTGGAAAAGCCTTCGAGCGGATACAGATAATAATATGGCAACATTGATTAATACCCTGAAAATGCCTGATTTTTCTTTTAAGCGATTGGAAGCAATTTAACTTCTTAATGCCCGCATTCGAAGGCTTTGGAAACCTACCTCCCCAGTAAATTCAGGATTTTTT
>JBBITW010000276.1:0-3432 GCA_037440525.1 Deltaproteobacteria bacterium | reverse complement strand
AACTTCTTAATGTCCGCATTCGAAGGGTTTGGAACCCTACCTCCCCAGTCAATTCGGGACTTTTTCAGAGCTCTCCCGGTTTAAATCTTGACACAAAGTGAATAAATTTGTTAGCATTTCAAAAATCTTAATTGAAGCTTAAAAATAATTAATTTTTCAAAAAATTGATTTATACTATCTAAAAAACGATTTAGTAATAACTGAATTGAGAGATATTTTTTATAATGTAGCCGCACCCTTCAGGGTGAGAGGGTTTCGGCCTCCCGCCATAGGCGAGGCTCGCCAAAGATGGCTTGATCCTCACTCAATGGGTTTTTTTGACACAGGCTAAAGCCTGCGGCTATAGGTTATAAAAATCGCTCAATTTTTAGATAACATCTAATGGGAAAAATAGTAAAAATAGCAGGAATCCAGATATCATGTTCTGAAAATAAGGAGAAGAATATCGAAAAGGCGATTCAATTTAGTCAGGTGGCTATAGAAAGAGGGGCAAACATCATATGTTTCCAGGAATTGTTTACGACCCACTGGTTTCCAAAGGAGATGAATAAAGAACATTTCCAATTAGCCGAGGAGAATAATGGTCCATCAATAATCAGAATGAAAGAATTATCAAAAAAAAATGGAGTGGTATTTGTATGTCCAATTTTTGAAAGGGAAGGGGAAAAGTTTTATAATTCAGCTATTGTTATTGATGCAGGAGGAGAAAACTTAGGTATATATCGAAAGATTCATGTTCCTCAGATCCCTCTTTGGGAAGAGAGGTATTACTTCTCAACCGGGAATCTTGGATTTCCAGTTTTTAAAACCAAATTTGCAACAATCGGTGTTCAGATTTGTTGGGACAATTTTTTCCCGGAGGGTTCAAGGATTTTGGCATTAAAAGGAGCAGAGATCATATTTTCACCAACCGCTGCAGCCTTTGCCTCCCAGAAAAGGTGGGAGACTATGATTTCTGGCAATGCGATAGCAAATGGAGTATATATCTTTAGAATAAATCGAGTAGGAAGCGAGGAGAAACAGGACTTTTATGGAAGGTCATTCTGTGTTTCTCCAGAGGGAGAAATGATGGATAAACCAACTGGAATGAAAGAGGGTATCGCATTGATTGATATTGACCTCAAATATGTAGATTCAGTAAGGAGGGAGTGGCCATTCTTTAAAGATAGGAAGCCCGAAGCTTATAAGGAAATCATTGAAGCACAAAACAAGGTATAATCTAAATTGAGCGATTTTTTATAAAAAGCCTTTCCGCCAAAGGGGATCAGTCATTGCGTGGCAATCTCTTAGATTCCTCGCTTCGCTCGGAATGGCAATTTAGTAGAGATTGCATCGGTTTTGCCTCATAACGACAATCTTGAATCGCTCAATTTAAGTAAAAATATTATGCGACGAGTAATAAGCATTTAATACACTATAGGGAAGATATTAAGATGGGAAAGAAAAAATTCATAAAAGAATATTTAGAACCTATTGTGATGGCAGTTCTGATTGCCCTTTTTATTAGAGCATTTATTGTTCAGGCCTTCAAAATTCCATCAAGCTCAATGGAACCCACCCTTCAGGTTGGTGACCATATTCTTGTTAGCAAATTTATTTATGGAGTGAGGATACCTTTCATAGATAAAAAAATTTTTAAGTTTAATAACCCCAAAAGAGGGGATATCATTGTATTCATATACCCGAGGGATCGATCCAAGGATTTTATTAAAAGGGTAATTGGATTGGAAGGAGAAAAGGTAGAAATAATTCGCAATAAGATTTATATAAACGACCAGATTATCAATGACCCATGGGGTCATTTTGAGAAGGGGAATTGGTCAACATATCTTTCATCTATTGAACACTACGGTCCATATATTGTTCCAAAAGATTCCTTATTTGTTTTGGGGGATAACAGGGATAATAGCCAGGACAGCCGTTTTTGGGGATTTGTAAACATAGATGATGTGAAGGGGAAGGCCTTTATCATCTATTTCTCCTGGGATCGATATGCGAATAACCTTCTAAATAAGATAAGATGGGTTAGATTGGGTAAACTGATAAATTAGTGCTTAAAAACATTTTCTTTTGCCCATTGGATGTCTTTTCGGATTTGATCGATTAGAAGTTCTGGAGAGTCAAAACGAATTTCGTCCCGAATTCTTCTTTTAAAATTTACCTTAATCTCTTCACCATAAATATCTTTATCAAAATCTAATATGTGGACCTCTAAGGAGAAGCTTTTTGAATCATTTTTCGAAAATGTTGGATTGAATCCAACATTAGCCAATCCGTTGAAAACCATTTTATTCCACTCCACTTCTACTGCATAAACCCCTGTCTTAGGATAGAGTTCTTCAGAGATTTCTAAGTTGGCTGTTGGGAATCCCAAAAGGTTTCCTCTCTTGGAACCTTCCACAACTCTTCCAAAGATTGGGTAATCCCTTCCCAGAAATTTTGAGGCCTCTTCAACCTCTCCGTTCTTAATAAGTCCTCTGATCCTGGAACTGCTAACCACTTTGTTATCTATTTTCAATGCTTCAATAGCCACTACCTCAATATTAAATTCTTTGCATTTATTCTTAAGAAATTCTACATCTCCAGTTTTTCCTTTTCCAAAACGATAATTATATCCAACAATAATCTTTTTTGTATTAACCTTCTCCATTAATATGTTTTGAATAAAATCAGAAGGAGATATTTCTGAAAACTCTTTTGAAAATTGGATACAGATAAGTTTTTCTATTCCGGTCTTTTCAATGAACATCAACTTCTTTCTAAATGGAGTGAGAAGTGGAGGACAGTGTTCGGGGTCAAGAATTTTTAAGGATGAGGTTCAAAGGTAATCGCAACCGATTCGCCTTTTATCCTTTCTGCCTCTTCTTTTACTCTTTCAAATATCCTTTGATGGCCTAAATGAACACCATCAAAATTGCCAAGGGTTACAATTGGATTTGAAAAAGGTTTTGTTAATCTTTCGATTCCAATTATGACATCCATCGAGTTATAAATATAAAATTTTGAGGTCAATGGTTGACTTTTGTCTTAAAAAATATAAAATAACATATTAAAAAATTCAATGAATTCTTGCCGAAGTGGCGGAATTGGTAGACGCGCTAGATTCAGGGTCTAGTGGGAGATTGTTCCCGTAGGGGTTCAAGTCCCCTCTTCGGCACCAAATAATAAATTTTCATACACCTAAATTGAGCAATTTTGTTAAAAGGTATCTGTTGCCTACATCAAAAACAACCCCCACTCACCATCCAATCTCTCAGATGAGGCTGTGTCGCAACGAGGTGTATGCCATGTTTGTCATTCCGATTCTCCTTTCTCTATCATTCCGAGTCTTCTTTCTCTGTCATTCCAAGTCTCCATTCTCTGTCATTCCGAGTCTTCTTTCTCTGTCATTCCGAGCGAAGCGAGGAACCTTAGGAAAGATTTCTCGGCTAA
>JBBITW010000275.1:0-3447 GCA_037440525.1 Deltaproteobacteria bacterium | reverse complement strand
CGAAGGGTTTGGAACCCTACCTCCCAAGTCATTCCAGGACTTTTTCAGAGCTCTCATTATAGATTCTTATTTATCCTGCTTTTAGAATCCTGCACCTCTGACTCTTAAATGCAGGGAATCCAGAAATCTCGTCACGATTCATACTATCTATCAAAAGATTGGCATTTCCATCACCAGGCCAACCATGGGTTACCTGAACAACATCTTCCCGGATATCCTCTGTCAAAACCGCCTTTAACCTCGCCCTGCCTGCAGTTGTTTCAACAAAAACCATCTCTCCATCTACGCCACGACGACAGGGTTTTGATATCACATGCTCTTTCATCCCCTGAACTTTGATAGCCCTCCCGTTCTCAACTGTAATATCGAGGCCACAGCCCACCCCACACATCCCACAAACAGTCTTTACTAATTTCTCAGCCTTCCCCACCTCCTAACTCGTAAAATAGCATAATTATTAAGAGGAGCAAATTATAGAGCCATCCATATAAGCTCTGATAGATCGTAAATCTTCATCCCCTCACCAACCTTCTTAAAGTTCTCCTTACAATAGGGACATGCTGTAATTATCGCCTCCACAGAAATTGAGCGGGCCTCCTCAATTCGCTCCCTCGCAATAAAGGATGCATAATCCCTGAAGGCCTCCCTTGCCCCACCACCAGCTCCACAGCAAAGGGTATTCTCTCTTGTCCTTGGCATCTCTATAAATGTAAGCCCCTTTATCCTTTTTAAAATATTTCTTGGCGCATGATATATACCAAACGTTCCCCTCCTGTATTCCTTTGGAGTATCCATCAATCCGTATCTCCCGCGATCACCCTCCCATTCAATCCATGGCTCACTCAACCTCCCTAAATGACAGGGGTCATGCCATGTTACCTTCATATTTACCTCCCTGGTAAATTGAAGGACTCCTTTTTCCTGTAAATCATCCACCAGCTGAGAAATATGAATAACATTATATTCCATCTCACCCGTAGACTTACCAAGAAGTTTTGGATAATCCACCTTCCACGTCTTATAACACTCAGCACAACTTGTAAGAACCCTATTTACTCCAATTTCTTTTATAGCTCTAATATTGGACTCGGCTATCTCTCTTGCCTGATCTATAAAACCCATATCAACAAGTGGATGTCCGCAACAGCGATCCTTATCTCCAAGTGTATTAAATCTTATATCTCCTGCCTTCATGATTTCAACTGTTGCCTTTGATATATCATTATCGATATAAGATGAAGCACAACCTGGAAAATAGACCATCTCCGAACTTTGTGACGTAGAATCCAGGGGTATCCATTTTAAACGATCCCTTTCTGGCGCCCCAAAACGGTTCCTTCTCTCCATGATATTTTTTACAACCTCCTGATGTTCCTTAAGAGGTCCCTTTCCATCCCTTACACACTTTACCCTCAATGACTCAAGAACGAGAAGAGGTTCCAAATCGAGGTTTCTCTTACAACCTGCATCACAGGCCCCACATAGATTACATCTATATATCACATCAAGAAGTTTATCAGAATAGTTCACCCTTCCCTCAAGCATGGCCAGACCAATCTTTAACCTACCGAGAGAGCTATAGGCATCAAATAACTCATAAATGTTGCTCGGACATCTTATTCCAAACCTAACATTGGGCATATAGATGTGATCAACCCATACACACCCCTTACATCCAACACATTTCTCCATATCATATCTATACCTTGATAATTCGTAATTAAGATTCATTCTCCTCTCCCCATTTAAAAACATAGATGACCTGGATTAAGAATATTTCTTGGATCAAATATTGACTTAACCTTCCTGAGCACAGATGTATAATCAGCCGACCTCCTGTAAACAATATCTGAAAGGATTCCATAAGGCCTTGTGAATAATGCCCCATGATTCCATAAAACCTCCGATGCCTCATTCATAAGTCGGTTTACCCTATCTATCTCTTTTCCATCTTCAGGATTGTAAAAGAGATCAAACTCCATATGGCAGGAACGTCCATTATCAATTGGCTGAACATAACAACCTACCTTCGAAATAGAAAAGTCATTACGACCTGCAATTGATATTACCATATCGTAAAACTCTGAAATCCTGCTCATCTTTGTGATGAAAAAAATCTCCTGACATCCTCCCTGATAACGATGTTTCCAGTAAGGATTACCACCTAACCATGGGCCTCTCAATATCTTTGCCATGTATTCAGCAGAGTCTGAAATTCCAGGTAATGAATCCCCTAATGCCATCCCGGGAAAATCAGCACTGGTCTCTCTCAGGGCCTCTTCTTCATATGCAAATTTCTCCTCAGGTCTTCTTCTTGCACCTCTAAGGACGAGGACTATTATCCACCTGGGAATGGATTCTTTTAGGGCTTCAATCCCTTTAAATCCATCTCGAGAAATTATGCATGCTAAATTCAGGGAATCCATAAGAAGGCATTCATAGCCTATCTTTCTTCTCTGAATCCTGTAAAGGGGTTCAATTGCCTTTTCAATCTGATCAAAACAGATAAAGAAGGTCTTGCTCTTTGATGAACGATACTCTGTCTTAACCATAGCCCATGTGACAATGCCCATGGTCCCCTGAGCACCCTGAAGAAGCCTGAAAAAATCGAGTGTCCCTGGTCCCATCGGGTTTGTCCCTTCCACAAAGGTATCAGGGAAATTTGGGGCGCTTGCTGAACCAGTCCGAAAAATACTGCCATCAGGCCAGACCACCTCCATACTCATAAGTGGTTCATTATACTCATAAAGGGATATGACAAGGGGCTCTCGCTCGAGAAAACTCGTAATCACTGACTGCTCAGGATGAGGTAACAAAGGAGGACATACCATCAAATCCAACCCTTCAAGCCTTGTTTGAATCTCTCCCCATGTCACCCCAGGCTCCAACATTACATATCTATTACGTTCATTGATTGATAGAATCCTGTTCATCCTCCTTAAATCAAGGACAATTCCTCCCTGCCTAGGTATTGTGCAACCCCGAAAATGAACCCTCGAACTACATGGAACAACAGGGATAGAATAATCGTTACATAATTTAACGATTCTCTGAACATCTTCTGTCCTTCCAGGGTAGACAACAAATGAAGCCATACCTGGTGATGTAAGACTATAATCCCTTGAATAATTCTCCAATACTTTTTGATCATCGGTCACATATTCTGAACCTAAAATCTTTATTAATTCATTCTTGATAGCCATATCTTCCATCCTTCCAATTTTTATGACGAAACTATATTGGAAACCCCTTTATATGTCAAGTAAAAGATTTGAGGTTTCTGAAAAGTATTTTAAGAAAAATTTTTAGACTGGGGAGGTGGGGTGGAAAAGCCTTCGAGCGGATACCTTTAATAGTATAGCACTAATGATTAATACCCTGAAAATGTTTGATTTTCTCTAAAGCGATTGTAAGCTATTATCATTGCCGCTTGGCCTCCCACGAACA
>JBBITW010000274.1:0-3459 GCA_037440525.1 Deltaproteobacteria bacterium | reverse complement strand
TTTCTTTATCCTGAAGTTTTTCTGTTGGAATCCTGAGTGATCTGAGCATTTCATCAACATCAAAATCTACAAGTATCGTTCCTTGAAAAAGGATTGCACCTGATAGCTCAGTACCTCCCATACCGGATATCTTTCGTCCATTAACCTCAACATCGTTTCTTGGTCGAAAAGAGGCATGAATTCCAAGTCTTCTAAAGCAATTTGCAGAGATTTGGCCCATCTTTTGATAAAGGTCTTCAATCCTTTCAGGGATTCGCGGGTCTTTTTTGGATATATAAAGTTCCCATCCCAGTTCTTTCTTTCCCCAGTAAATTGCACCTCCACCCGTAAGTCTTCTGTTTATCTCTATCCCTTTTTGTTGACAATAATCAATACGTACTTCCTCCTCTACCGATTGATGATGACCTATAAGGACTGAAGGATTTGAAAATTTCAGGAAACGAAGTGTAGGAGGAATCTTCTGGCAGGCCATTAGTTCAAGAAAAACCTCATCAAGTGCCATATTTTCAGAAGCGCTTCGGGCACCTGTATCAACAAATCTCCACGTCTCCATCCTATCATTTTATAACCCAATCATTTTCCTGCTTCAATAAAATGAATTTTAACCACTCCTTCGAAAAATCTCATTGACATTCCATCATGTCCTTTATATGATTTAACAAGAATTTATGGTATCGTAATTAGGGTCAGGTCTACACATTTGACAAAATATATCAAAATATAAAAGATAGCGGATATTAATTATGACAAGGCCATTGAGAATAGAGTATGCCGGTGCATTTTATCATATTACATCAAGGGGTAATGAAAAAAAGAACATCTTCAAAAATGACAGTGATTACAGGAAACTCCTCTCTTACTTTGAGACAGCAACAGAGCGATATAAAGCAGTGATTCATGTTTATTGTCTTATGAGTAATCATTACCATCTGCTATTAGAGACACCTCTTGGGAACCTATCTCAGATCATGAGACACATAAATGGGTCCTATACTACATATTTTAATAAAAAGTATCAGAGGTCGGGTCATCTTTTACAAGGACGTTACAGGGCAATTGTAGTTGATAAAGACGAATATGCGATTGAGCTTTCTCGTTATATTCATTTAAATCCTGTAAGGGCAGGAATAGTGAAAAAGCCAGAGGCCTACAGGTGGTCAAGTTATAGAGATTATATAGGAAAGGGGGAAAATCCTGGATGGCTTTTTAAGGATTTTATTCTTGGTTATTTTAAGGGAAATATTTACGATGAACAAAAAAAGTATGGTAAGTTTGTTAACGAACTTATTGGCTACGAATATGAGAGTCCTTTGAAGGGAGTAGTAGCTTCAACCATACTTGGAGGGAATGACTTTATTGAAATGATAAAGGATAGATATCTTGGTAAGAGGAAAGTTGAGAGGGATATTCCGGCATTAAGAGAATTGATTCGCGGTCCTTCTATTGAGGAAGTGGAGGTAAGGATTAAAGAAGAGTTTGGATGCGAATCAAAGATAGGAAGGAAGGTAATGGTTTATCTTTCTCATAGATATAGTGGGTTGTCTTTAAAAGAGATAGGTGATTATTTCAGTATAAGTGAATCAGCAGTTTCACAGATTAGTCGTCGCTTTGAGCAGATATTAGATAAGGACACAAAACTTAAAGTAAAGATTGAGAAAATTAAAAGTGATTTAATATTGTCAAATGTGTAGACCTGACCCTTAATTTTTTTAATTTTTTTATTTTTAATGCCCCTTTAAAGATTTGACCTTTAATAATGCACTTTCTCACCTTTTTACCCCTGCTTTCCAACCCAATTACGGAATTCCTGCACTATCAGAATTTTTCTTGACCTTTTAAATTTTTATTTTTAAGATGAAATTTAAATATTTTAACTCCCTAAGAGGAGGCACGGAGAATAAAATGGATAAAGAGATAAAGGAATATCTTGACCAGAAGTTTCTTGTTTTTGTAACAAAGGATGATCTGGAGAAGTTCAGACAGGAAACAAAAACAAATATCCTTAAGATGAAAGAAGATACCAGAAATCAGATTCTCGAATTTATAAACGAGATTAAGAAGGAGTTTGAGAACTTAGAATCCAAAAGAAGGATAGAACTCGATCCGATTCGGGAGGAGTTTAATCTGGAGATTCAGAAGCTTAGAGGAGATATCAGATTCAATATTGATCAGTCGAACCAGGGTTTCTCTTCATCAATTCAACAGCTAAGAAGTGAGATAAAATCTGCCTTCGATCAATTTCAGAAGGGTCATGAGCCATTTTTTAAGAGAATAGCAGAGGAGATTAAAACAGCCTCTGAGGCATCATGGCATAGACTCGAATCGTCTTTACAAGGAATGAAAGAAGAGAACAAAACTTATTCTGAGGAGTCACGTGGAAAGATAGAATTGTTTTTAAGGCAAATAGCTGAAGAGATGAAAGGGACTTCTGAGCAATTGAAACAGAGTGTCAACTCAATTCTCCAAATGATAAGAGATGAGATAGTCTTAGCTATTTCTAAGTCGGCAAAGGAAATGGAGTCCTCACTTTCAGGGATTAGAGGGGAGGCCAATTCAACATTTTTGCAATTGCGGGATGCATTGGAATCATCCATCCAGAAGGCCACAGAAGATATGAGTTCTTTTGTCCATGGGGTGCAAAAGGAAATGGAATCAAAATTTCTACCCCTCAAAGAGGAAATAGAAAGGAATATGATTGAATTACGGCAAGTGATAAATTCTGATCTCCAGATGGTTAAAAAAGAGACAAATGATGCTATAATTCAATCAGGAGAGGAATTGAGTTCAAACATCCAGTTGATCAGGGAAGAAGGCCTCTCAAGGATTGTTCAAACAGATGAGATGATTAAGTCTGAGCTTAATCTTTTTAGAGTTGAATTTGAAGCACTGAATGAAGAGATAAAAAAGATTATGGAAGAAGTTGGAACTTTTCATGAAAAGATAAAGGTGGGATTTACAGAGGTTAAGGAAGATTTGGGTTCGATGATTAGATTCTCTTATGGAGATCTGGAAAGGAGACTTGAGGCTCTTGAGGCAAGGGTTAAGGCCCTCGAAAAAATCGTTTTGATATAAATATAGAATTTAAATTGAAATGGATGGATACTGTTAATGGGAGCATTAAATAAATGACATCTGTCGATATGAACCCCTCACTCTCCCAATGCATTGGGAATGTGTCGTTATGTTTTATAAGGGTCGAATTCTATAGATTCCTCGCTTCGCTCGGAAAGACACCACTCTGTTGTCATTTCGAGGCGTTAGCCGAGAAATCTTTCCTAAGGTTCCTCGCTTCGCTCGGAACGACAAAGAAAGGAAGCTCGGAATGACAGAAAAATGAGACTCGGAATGACAAACATGGCATACACCTCATTGAGACACAGCCTCAAAGGAGGAGAGGAGTAATTGGATTTAGATCTTCACTATTCATGGACAGCAGAACTGTAATTTTGAGTTAAAGTT
>JBBITW010000273.1:0-3464 GCA_037440525.1 Deltaproteobacteria bacterium | reverse complement strand
AGTTTCATTCAAATTTTCAAAATCTCGGAAGAAAAAATTATATGAATAGAATTTTAAATCTGAGGCAGCAGTATGGAACTTAAAGAAATCATCGGGTTTCCAAAACTGAAATAAATGTAAAATTTCTAAATGCAAGCCTTAATCATAAAGGAGGACAGAAACTAATGCCTGTGTGGAATCTGGTTGAAACTGATGTTTTGGTTATTGGAGGAGGCATTTCCGGCTTTTTTTCTGCAATAAAGGCAAGGGAAAAGGGTTTAGATGTGATTATTGTGGATAAGGCTTATGCAGGCAAATCAGGTGCCAGTATTGGTGCAGGGATAGGTTACATGGTCTTCAATCCTGAATGGGGTCTTAATCTTAACGCCTGTATGGAAGCAGTTAATCAAAAGGGTGAATATATTAATGATCGTGAATGGACAGAAATTATATTTAAGGATTCATGGCAAACCTATCAGGATCTTTTATCCTGGGGTGTTGAATTCCCCGTAGAAAGCAAAGAAGGAACTGAGTTTGTAAAAGATTATCTGCCCTTTGGAGTGGTGAGAATAAAGCGGAGGAAAACAAC
This sequence comes from Deltaproteobacteria bacterium, assembly GCA_037440525.1. Classification (GTDB taxonomy): domain Bacteria; phylum Desulfobacterota; class BSN033; order BSN033; family UBA1163; genus JBBITW01. The sequence goes on along the minus strand of JBBITW010000273.1, from coordinate 2,896 downwards.
ACCTCCATTGAGGCAGCAAGCTTTAAGAAGTGGTGTAAAGATAATTGATAGGGTAATGATAACAGATTTAATAAAGCAGGATGGGCAGGTTGTTGGAGCCATTGGTTTTCCAATGGAAAAAGATGACTTTTATGTATTCAATGCAAAGGTGATCATACTAAGTGCTGGATCCAATAGCTTTAAACTGGCAGGCTCGGATATCTGTTGCCTCACCGGTGACGGGGAGGCGATGGCTTATAGAGTCGGAGCTGAAATCACAGGTAAGGAATTCCCTGATACTCGTTACCACCTGGCTAAATATCCTGCTTGGCGAGGAAGTAGCGCAAGCCGTGCAGTCTTTCGTTACTTCACAGATGCAGAAGGGCAGAGGGTAGATATCGGTTACGAAGCTGACCTCTCACTTGAATTTATAATCCATGCCGGAAGAGGCCCGATACTCTGGGATCTTGACGCCGCAACACCTGAAGATATTGAAAGGATGCGCAAGAGGCAACAACACTCTGATGCAATGGAGAGCGAAAGAATCGGTTTTGATCCAGGCCGTGGTGGAAAATTTGCTCTCGCAGGAGGCCGAGGGGCGGGAATGCAGAATTCTCAGACTGGTGGTGTATGGCCCATTAATAAAAAGTGCCAAACAACCATACCAGGACTATTTGTCGCAGGAGAATGCTGCGGGACAAGATATGTCGGTGCATATCATCCTGGACCTGGATTCGGTCTTACTGGCTCTGCTGTTACAGGATTGAGAGCAGGATTGGGTGCTGAAGAATATGCTCGACAGACAAAAAGATCAAAGTTAAATGAACAGGAATTATCAAGGTTGAAGGATATTGCCTTATTACCTCTTGGCCGGAAGAGCGGTTTTCATCCAAGATGGGTAACACAGATCCTTCAAAATACAATGGTCCCATATTTTATCCTCCATATAAAACATGAAAAACGGCTTCAGGCGGCTTTAACAATTATAGAGTTTTTGAGAGACCATTTTGTTCCAAAGCTGTTTGCAAGGGATAATCATGAACTCCGCCTTGCTCATGAAACAAAAAACATGCTCCTTCAAGCTGAAATGATGTTAAGGGCATCGCTTTTCAGAACTGAGAGTAGAGGTCAGCACTATAGGGAGGACTTTCCCCAAAGAAACGACCCTGATTGGTTAGCATGGGTGAAGCTCAAAGAGGAGGATGGAAGGATGAAGATATGGAAGGAACCCATTCCCAAAGAGTGGTGGCCTGATCTTTCAAAGCCATATGAGGAGAGATATTCAAAGAGGTTTCCCGGAGAATAGATTCATATGGAGATTTATTTCTGCATGATAAGGAGTGGAAATCATGTCTATTGAAAGGATCGACCATGATTTATGTAATGGTTGTGGCATATGTGTGAATAGCTGTCCCATGGATGTTATAAGGATTGATGAGGAGATTAAAAAAGCAGTTATCAGATATCCAGAGGATTGTATGGTATGTGCATACTGTGAACTCGATTGCCCAAAAAATGCAATCTATGTATCACCGGAAAAGATGATTCCGATTCTGACATCGTGGTAGTTTTAAAAGAATTAAGAAATTTAATCTATTTTTAAAGGAGGTAATTGGATGGATGTAATTTATCAGTTTGTAGAGAATTTTAATCGTATCAATTATGAGGATCTACCAGGTGAGGTGATAGATGTAACCAGAAAGCAGGTTCTTGATCTTCTGGGAGTTACGATGGCTGGTTTCACCGCGCCAGGGATTCAGGAACTACTCTCAATTATGAAGGATTGGGGGGGCAAAGAGGAAAGCAGTGTAATTTTTTGTAAACAAAAGCTTCCTGCGCCAAATGCGGCCTGGATGAATGCCACAATGGGACATGCCCTTGATTATGATGATGTGCATGACCCTGCAGTGCTTCATCCTGGCGTTGCAGTCATACCAGCCTGTTTTGCCATAGCTGAGAAAAGGGGAAATGTTAGTGGCAAAGAGTTTATTACAGTAGCGGCTCTGGGTGTTGATATGATTTCCAGAATGGCACTTGCCACATGGCCTGGTTATGATCCATCCTCTCCTGAATCGAGGCAGAAGGCCTTTCAATCTGAAAGGGTGAAGCAGGGGTGGCATTTAACAACTGTGCTTGGTTATTTTGCTTCTGCCGGTGTTACGGCTAAACTTCTTGGCCTTGATGAAGAAAAGATGATCAATGCATTTGGTATTGCCCTTCATCAATGTGGTGGAACACTTCAGGGTAAGATCGATGGTGCACAAACCAAAAGGATGGGACCGGGATTTTCCTCAAGAGGTGGTATTGTTTCGGCTTTGATGGCAGAAAGGGGTATGACAGGGGCAAAGAACCCCCTCGAAGGGGAGCAGGGATTTTATCGAATGTTTTTCCAGGGTGGCTACGATCGTGCCACACTGATAAAAGATTTAGGAAAACACTTCGAAGGGATAAATGTATCAATTAAACCCTACCCATGTTGTAGAGGCATCCATAATTTTATAGATGTAACACTGGCTCTCGTAAATGAACAAAAAATTAAACCCACGGATGTAAAAGAAATCAGGATATTTAGTGACGAGGGAGGATACTACTCACTATGTATGCCATTTGAGGTGAAGGCTAAACCAAGAACTCAGGTCGATTCCCAATTCAGCATACCGTGGGGAGTTGCAACTGCTATTGCCAAGGGATGTGCCAGGATAGAGCATTTTACTGAAGAAGGAATCAAGAGCCCTGATATTCTTGATTTAACAGGTAAAATAAGTGTTGTGCTGGATCATAGTCTGGATAGGACTGATAAAATCCCTCCTGCAAAAGTTGAAATAAAAACAAATGGTGGGCAAGTCTTTTCAAAACAGGTGGATGATCCCCTCGGTAGTCCTCAAAGACCTATGTCATTTGACGATTGTGTAAGGAA
>JBBITW010000272.1:0-3469 GCA_037440525.1 Deltaproteobacteria bacterium | reverse complement strand
AATACCTCTAATAGTTTAGCAATAATGATTAATACCCTGAAAATGCTTGATTTTCTTTTAAGCGATTGTAAGCAATTTAACTTCTCAGTGTCCGCATTCGAAGGGTTTGGAACCCTACCTCCCCAGTCATTTCAGGACTTTTTCAGAGCTCTCTAATAGTTCATTGTTCTGCAATAATGAGAGTATAAAATAAATGACATCTTGATGAGGTTTTGGCAAGCCTACAAGAAATTAAATGAATCACAAACGTAGGGCAAGGGCTTGTCCCTTGTCGCATTTGGTTTCATTTCTTATGTCGAATTATGACACAGCCCCCAAGGGGAGAGGCAAGTTGTGAAGTAACTCTCTCCATGTTTGGGGACTGTGTCGCAATGAGGTGTGCGCCATGTTTGTCATTCCGAGTCTCCTTTTTCTGTCATTCCGAGCGAAGCGAGGAACCTTAGGAAAGATTTCTCGGCTAACGCCTCGAAATGACGATAGAGTGGTGTCATCCCGAGCAAAGCGAGGAATCTATGTTTGAAAACTCTGAAAAAGTATTAAAAACTATTCTTATAGACTGGGGAGGTGGGGTGGAAAAGCCTTCGAGCGGATACCTCTAATAGTTTAGCACTAATGATTAATACCCTGAAAATGCTTGATTTTCTTTGAAGCGATTGTAAACAATTTAACTTCTTAATGTCCGCATTCGAAGGGTTTGGAACCCTGCCTCCCCAGTCAATTCCAGACTTTTTCAGAGCTCTCACATAGGGAGCTCTGAAAAACTTATAATGAAACCAAATATGGCTTGCCCTACGCCTTAGATTCGTTAATCTCCCGTAGGGCAAGCCCTTGTGGCTTGCCGAACCATTATCAAGGTATCCTTTATTTTATGCTCCCATTAATAGATGTAGATGTTATGGTAAATAATACTTCAGGACTTTTTCAGAAACCTTGATTTAGAATTATCTTAAAAAGTATTTAAAAAGGATTTATATACTGCGAAGGTGGTGTGAAAAAGCCTTCGAGACTAACTATCGGCAAAAGCTGAAACCCCTCATCTTAATCCTCTCGCCTTAAGACTGTGTCGCAATGAGGTGTATGCCATGTTTGTCATTCCGAGCCTCCTTTTTCTGTCATTCCGAGCCTCCTTTTTCTGTCATTCCGAGCGAAGCGAGGAATCTATAGAATTCAAATCCGTATAAAATATAGATTCTTCGGCTAAAGCCTAAGAATGACATTACGACAAAGCCTTCCCAAGGGGAGAGGATTAAGGTGAGGGGGATGAGCTCCTCCCTAATTCAGGCGAAGGCTTTTTCACCCTACCTCCCCAGTCATTCCAGGACTTTTTCAGAGACCTCGTAACCCGTCACTTAAATGGGGCTATGTTAAAAGATCTGGCAGGAATATCCTCAAAAATCTTATCAAGCGGACGATTTAAATTTTTTTTGTTAAGTGTAACCAAGTAAGTGATATAGCTGGCCTTTATTTCTTTAGTTCATCTTTTCTTAATTTAAGGGGCATGATAAGGTTATCGATATAAGATTTTCTCAGACATCCCTACCAGATCACTAAATTCCCCGCTTCAGTGATGCATTACGAGACCTCGTAAGAATAAATTGACTTATTTTGTTTTTTTGATCTATAATTTATATTGAGTTAAATATTTCGGGGCGATGAAGTTCGCCATAAATTGTCCCTGATTTATAGGGAATGATAAATTCTACTGGCTTAAAACTGGTAGAGTTTTTTTGTTTTTGGGGTCTTAAGAAATAAGAAGTAAAATAAGAGCCTTTTCATGGTGAACTCAGCGGAAAAAATAAGGGGAGAGTGGGTTGTGAGCAAATTTCATGCTCTGGGAGGGTTATTTATTTTAGATGATATTGAGAAGGGTAAGGACGGCAGCGCTGCGTTCTCTGGGAAATTTCCGAAGTGAAGAAGCAATAAGAGCAATCCAAAAGGCTTTGAAAGACCAAAGTCCCAGCGTTCAAGAACTCGCACAGGAGATTCTTCGAGATCTGTGGAAGGAGGAGTAAAAGGAGAATTAGGGTGGAGGAACAATCGGGGAAAGAGAATAGTCAGGGTATTTCTAAGGCCATAGCCCTCAAATTTGTTATCCTGTTGGGGATTGTAAGCCTCTTTGCAGATATGACTTATGAAGGCGCTCGAAGCATCACAGGCCCTTATCTGGCTAGCCTTGGAGCAAGTGGAACGGCTGTGGGGGTTGTAGCAGGGTTCGGGGAATTGATTGGATACGCATTACGCCTGGTTTCCGGATATATCAGTGACAGGACGAGAAAGTATTGGGCGGTCGCCCTGTTGGGATATTTCGTTAACCTGCTGGCGGTCCCTCTACTGGCATTGGCCGGACGTTGGGAGATTGCTGCTTTTTTGATGATGGCTGAAAGAATGGGAAAAGCAATTCGCAATCCCTCTCGTGACGCTATGCTTTCGCATGCCACCCATAGTATCGGGCGTGGTTGGGGTTTTGGATTGCACGAGGCAATGGATCAGATCGGTGCGATCCTTGGTCCGCTCATCGTTGCAGGAGTCCTTTATTTTAATGGAGGTTATCGAACAAGCTTCGCTATTCTGGTTATCCCGGCTCTTCTGGCATTGGCTGTATTATTAGTGGCGCGATCGCTCTATCCCAGCCCTCGTGATTTAGAGGTTACTTATGTCGAATTAAAGAAAGGAAGGTTTTCGCGAATATTCTGGCTCTATCTCACTGCGGTCTCTTTGGTTGCAGCGGGCTACGTCGATTATCCCCTGATCTCTTTCCATTTTGAAAAACTATCTGTAGTTCCTAAAATCTGGATTCCGGTTTTTTACGCGGTTGCCATGGGAGTTGATGCCCTTTCGGCCCTCTTCTTTGGCCGTCTGTTCGACAAAATGGGTCTCTCAATTTTAATTGTTGTTTCCTTGCTCTCTTCCCTCTTTGCCCCTCTCGTTTTCCTGGGAGGATTTAATTTGGCTCTTGTGGGGATGGCTCTGTGGGGTATAGGGATGGGGGCACAGGAATCGATCATGAGGGCTGTAATTGCAGAGATGGTCCCCATGGATAGACGGGGTACGGCCTATGGAATTTTCAACGCAGGCTTTGGGTTCTTTTGGTTCCTTGGTAGTGCTTTAATGGGAGTCCTTTATGATGTCTCGATTTCGTCTTTTATCATATTCTCAATAGTGATGCAACTTGCCTCTATTCCCTTCTTCATTTTGATCAGAAGAAGGTCAGGATGATTTTCAGGATAGGACATTTCGATGGAAAAATGAGAGGGTTCTATTTATTGGCGAATCAATATAAAGCTGATAGATTATATGCATGCCGAGGCAAGGAAGGATTGTAATTTTGGTGTCAGACACCACCCACAGAAGCGGTAATACAGGATATGTCCAGGTGGTAGTTCGATGATAAAGAGATCTAAAGGAGATCATTTATATGTTAAACATGGTATCACTTCTCATTCTATCTATTCCTATAGGTTTCCTTGGA
>JBBITW010000271.1:0-3474 GCA_037440525.1 Deltaproteobacteria bacterium | reverse complement strand
CTTGAGCCAAATTTCTCACATCCCTCTCTAAATAGGTAGAAATATAGGACCCACACCAAAGCTGCCGATCGACAGTCCTTTTACTGGCAATCTCCGGGTAGTTTCCCCTCAAGAGCAATTCTGAAATTGAGACTTTAGCCTCGCATTTTGTGACAGAAGGTAACCCCTTCAGCAAGTCGGCTATCTCTTTAGTTTTGTCCCCCTGATCAATTCTCTCCGCAAAGGAGAATGGGAGGAGGGAGAGAACGGCTGCTCTTCCAGCCAGGGATTGGCTGACTCCCTGCATCAACACAAAATTCTGAGATCCCGAAAAAAGCCATTGTCCTGGTTTTCTTTTCTGGTCAATCCTCGTTTTGATATAGGAGAGTAATTCAGGAACGTATTGAATCTCATCAATAATGACCGGTGGCCTAAATTGTTCTAAAAAACGGATGGGATCGTCTTTTGCCCTCATCCTTACGTCAGGGTCTTCGAGGGTGACAAAACGGTGAGTTTTAGAGAAAAGCGTCTTGAGAAGAGTGGTTTTCCCTGATTGCCGGGGCCCAGTCACCACGATCGCCGGAAAAGACCTCATGGCTTTCTTGACTGTTTTGGTCAGCGTTCGAGGTTTCATCGGGAATTATTATACCCTTAATATTTAATATGTCAAGTTAAATATTAAGGGTATTATAAGCCGATCCTCATTCTCCCCGCCTTCCATATGCCGAATTTAACAATTTGGTCATCTTTCGTTCATCGTCCTTTATCCCTCACCTATTGTCCATCGTTCATCTATCCAGCACCTTTCTCACCTTTTTGGTCAGGGCTTCCAGGGTAAAGGGCTTTTGAATAAAGTCAATCCCCTTCTCCAATACCCCATGATGCAAAATCGCATTGTCCGTATAACCCGACATATAGAGCGGCCTCGCCTCAGGATGAATCTCCCTTAACCTCTCCACCAACTGCCTCCCACTCATCCCAGGCATCACCACATCGGTCAAGATCATCGGGGGGGGCAAGACCTCTCCTCCTTATCTTAATAAGTTCCTCATGAGGTTAACCTGTGATCTTGGAAGCACGTTGATTTGATGAGGTACGATGGCTTGCTTGGGGTCAAGGGATATCGACAAAACCTCGTTATTTGAAATGGGGATCAAATGGAAAAGCAGTTTTGATCCCTAACCTTCGAATGATGTCAAAGCTTACACAGTCCACAAGACTCAATCTCTTCTTATGCGTAGTAAGCATCCCCGTGACTCCTTCTCGGTAAATGGACTCATTTATCCACTCCAGTGTCAATAAGGGAACAACATCTTCTTGAGAGGCCCTTACTGCTTCCATTCTAAGAAGATGTTGAATCAAGGCCAGTGTTTCAACAAGAATATAATTACTACAGACCAAAACAGATTCTTTTGAAATTAGTTCTTCCCATTATTTCTTTGCTTAAAGATGGTTTTCATCATCAGCATCCAGAATCGATAGAAAGACTGAGGAGTCAACCAATATTGTCATTTTTCGTAAGCCTCGGATAGATGCTTACCCTGTTTGGTAGATAAGTCAGAACAACCCGAACGAAATCGGCCTGCTGTACTCATGGCACGCCTCTTCTGTTCGTCGGGGTCAACCGTAACAAAAGGTCGAAGCAGTTGGGCCACTCCCTTCCTTATCAATTCGGCCATCGAAACCCCTTTTATGGAGGCTATCTGTTTTAACTTGTTGGCCTGCTCCTCAGTCAGTTGAGTTTGAGTCCGAACCATCCTAATCCTCCATCATGATTACAATATTTAAATGATTGCAAAATCAGTTTCCAATCTTTCATTTGGTCCATAAATTGGGGAAGGGATTATATTTTAAATTTCCTTCCAGCTTCCTTAATTTCAAAAAAATGGGACCTGTCCCCAATTTAGGGTTTCTGGTCCTATTCAAGCACCAAATCTACCTTCAATCCATTTCGAGTTCTCAAGTAATATAAGTAATAAAGAGAGGGCATCTGTCCAGAATGGGGAAATCTCTTCAAAAATCGGTGAGACTAATTCTTTTAAACTCTTAAATTGAGCTGGATAGGTGTTTTTAAATACCGGTCTTTTTTAAACGCAGTGGAACCATGGCCTTACTAAATGGTTCTGCCTGCGATAGAAATTGTCTCCTGCATAAATAAGAACCCCTGATTTATATGCAGGCGGACCAAGAGTTGTAAAATAATCGAGACCAGAAAAAAAATATTGATCTATGGATTCTCCAGATTTAATCTCGAGGGGGATAAGATATTTGCCCGTATCGAGGATTAAATCCACTTCATGCCCTGTACGGTCACGCCAAAAATAAAGCGGTGGCGTTTCTCCGTGGTGAAAGAAGGCTTTATAAATTTCTGAGATAATAAAAGTTTCAAAGATGGGCCCCTTTAGTGCATGAATATGGATGTCTTCTGGATTCCGAATCCTGAGAAGATAACAAAGTAGACCAACATCAAGAAAATAAAGTTTAGGGCTCTTGATGACCCTTTTCGAGAAATTAGCATGATGGGGTGGAAGTAGATGGATAATAAAAGTGGCCTGTAGAATGGAGATCCAGTTACGTGCAGTCGTATGGGAGATACCACAATCATTGGCCAGAGAAGAATAATTTAAAAGCTGCCCACTTCTTCCCGCACATAGCCTTATAAATCTCTGAAAAGTTTCCAGATTCCCAATATTGGCCAGATCACGGACGTCCCTTTCCACATAAGTACTATAATAAGCCGAAAGCCAATCTGGGGCATTTAATTTTCTATCGTGAATTGGGGGATAAAACCCCTGGAAAAGAATTTGATTTAGTTCAAAACTTGGCTTTTTTCTTTTTTCTCCTAATTCATAAATTTTCCATGGGTCATCCGATGGTTCTCGAAGTAACTCGCATAGGCTAAATGGCAGGAGAATAACAATAGCAGTCCGTCCTGCCAAAGTCTGACTCACTTTGCTCATCACCTGCAATTGTTGAGAACCTGTAAGAACATATCTTCCCGGAGAACTGTTTTGATCCACGATGCCCTGAATATAGGAAAGAAGAGCAGGGGCTCTCTGGATTTCATCCAGAATAACTCTTTCCCCAATCCTTTTAAGAAATCCTTTTGGATCAGAAAGGGCAAAATCTCTCTCATCTGGGTCTTCCAGATTTATATAATGATAGTCTTTAAAGACCATCCTGGTCATCGTGGTCTTCCCTGATTGCCGTGGCCCTGTTATAGAGACGACTGGAAATTTCTTGGCAAGGGAAATTAATTTATCCGACAAAGTTCTTTTAATCATCCTCTTAAATTATAAAATCGATATTAACTTATGTCAAATTGAATTTATAAATTTCAATTAGCTAATAAAATAATTGGGGATGAGATCATATTTTTAATTTCCTTTCTGCTTCCTTAATTTCAAAAAAATGGGACCTGTCCCCAATTTAGAGTTTACCTATCCAGCACCTTTCTCACCTTTTTGGCCAGGGCTTCCAGGGTAAAGGGCTTTT
>JBBITW010000270.1:0-3483 GCA_037440525.1 Deltaproteobacteria bacterium | reverse complement strand
AAAAATATCATATTAACATCTATTAAGGACTACCTTCCAAAAAGCCCTACTCTTCCTCTCACTTCAGAGATGAAACAGCCAAAGTTAGATTTTCCTGAAACAATAGATTTTTTAAGATTATTGGGAGATTCTTCACCAGAGCCTGAGGTTGAGATATCAGATTTGAAGAAAGATATTGCTGTTTTACAGTATACTGGTGGCACAACAGGCCTCCCTAAAGGGGCTATGATAAGCCATCATGCACTGGGTCAAAGTGTTTTTAATGCAATTTTGTGGTTCCGTTATACTCCAATGGATGTCCACCTTGGTGCTGCCCCATTTTTTCATTCCTATGGAATGTCCATTTGCATGTCCGGATCATTAGTTTCAGGAGGTCAATTAGTTATTCTTTCCAGGGTATTTCCCGAGATTATTTCAAAAGCAATTGCAAATTATAAATGTACCGTATGGATAACAACTGCAACATTGATTACAGCAATGTTAGAGTGGCCTGAAGTAAATAAATATGACTTCAGTAGCATTAGAATGGTTTTATGTGGAGCAGCTCCTGTTGCAAGTTCACTTATGACCAAACTCAATTATATCATGCCAAATGCAAAGGTTATTGGTGGCTATGGTTTAACAGAGACAATGGCTGGAGGAGGGGCAGTCTGCCCTCTTTACCGTTTTAAACCTAATTTCATTGGTATACCGAATATTTCAACTGAGATTAAAATAGTGGATTTGGAGACCGGGACCAAAGAGGTTGAACCACTTCAAGAGGGAGAAGTAATAATTAAATGCGAATCTATGATGCAGGGCTACTGGAATAAACCAGAGGAAACAAAGGCAATACTGAGGGATGGATGGCTCTATACCGGTGATATAGGTAAAATGGATGAAGAAGGCTGGGTTGCTGTTGTAGGCCGTAAAAAGGAATTAATAAAGTGTTCGGGTTATAGTGTATTCCCTTCAGAGGTTGAGGAGTTACTCTATAAACATCCAGCTGTAGCAGAGGTAGCTGTTATAGGGATCCCTGATCCATATCGGGGTGAAAGTCCAAAGGCATTTATCATTTTAAAATCGGGTTATAAAGGGAAGATTAAGGAAGAAGATATTATTGAGTGGGCAAAAGAGAATATGGCCGCTTATAAACGACCTCGTGCAGTGGAATTTAGAGATGAACTCCCAAAAAGTGGGGCAGGAAAGATATTGAGACGGGTCTTAGTAGATGAGGAGAAACTTCGTAGCTGATTTCATGTTTTTTATTGAAATTAGGACCTCGTTAGAAAATGGAGGATTAAATGGATTTTGAATTATCAGATGAGATAAAAGAATTGCAGAAACGTGCGAGACAATTTGTTGAAAACGATGTCATGCCGTATGAGAATGGATGGCCACTATTTATTGAAGATGCACCTCGTGAGGTAGTTCTTGAACTAAAACGGAAGTGTCGTGAAAAAAGACTGGTAAATATCGATGTTCCAAAGGAATATGGTGGATTGGGGTTAAATTACCTGGGTCATACAGTTGCCACTGAAGAATTTAACAAGACAGCCATACCACTATTTCATCACCAGATTAATGGGGGTTATCCTCCCCATCCTGCCTTTTATGAAGCCAGCGATTATCAGAAGGAAAAATATCTTATGCCCTTAATAAGGGGAGAGAAGTTTTGGGCTTTCGCATTTACAGAGCCTCAGGTTTCAGGTTCTAATATCAGAGAAATTGAAACAACAGCTAAGAAAGATGGGGACAAATATATCCTGAATGGCAGAAAGATATTTGCAACATTTGCCGATACCGCAGATTTTGTTCTATATGCGGCCTATACTAATAGAGAAAAAGGCCTCCATGGTATAACTACATTTTTAGTGGATAAAGGAACACCTGGTATTAAGGTTGAGAAGAAGTTTTTATGCTTTGACTGGACACATCAGCCACTGGTGAGTCTGGTGAATTGTGTGGTTCCATCGCAGAATATATTGGGGAATGAAGGGGAAGGTTTTTATCAGGGTATGAATCTTTTCAACAGAATGAGGATACAGATGGCAGCAGAGACTCTCGGGAAGGCGGAGAGATGTTTTGATATAGCAGTTAAACATGCAAAAGAAAGACAGGCTTTTGGCAAACGGATAGGAGAATTTCAGGCAATACAGTGGATGCTTGCCGATTCAAAGATTGACATCGAAACAATAAGGTGGTTGACCTATTATGCTGCCTGGAAAGCAGACAGGGGAGAGGATTTCCGCGCAGATGCAGCTATGGCCAAGATCCATGGCGTTGAGGCATCACTCCGGGTGATTGATCGAACAATGCAGGTACTTGGTGGGATAGGTTTGAGTGTTGATTTCCCTTTCTTCAGATTTTTCGGGGAGGTAAGGCGAACGAAAAGTGCTGAAGGAACACTTGAAATTATGAGACTACTGATAGCAAGGTCAATTTTGGGCCGAGATATTGCTAAATGATATGAGAGGGGAAAATGGGAATTTATTGCTGGTGTTAACTAATCAGGATTAATTTTGGTTTAATTAATTAACTTGTCATCAATAATTTAATTGAAAGGAGGAAAAAAAGATGGAGAGATTAACTAAAAGTGTTTTTATGTTGTTTGCAATAGTGCTGGTTGTTGGTGTATTGGAAGCAGAATGTGTGGAATTCAAACCATTAAAGCTTACTGCTGTAATGTGGGGTAGAAATGTTTATGATGCTCCGGCTGCTGGATTATGGTTATTAAAAGAACGTCTTGAAAAAGAAACCGGTGGTAAGGTCACTATGGATATTCATCCAGCAGGTGTTTTTGGGAAGGCTGGCGAAAATTACGATCTGCTTCTCAGGCGTGTGGTAGATTTGTGCTGTTTTGCCCCGGCCTTTTCGCCTGGGCGTTTTCCTATGGCAAGTGTTGGCGATCTTCCTCTCTGGGTACCTGATATTCGCGTAACTTCTAAGCTTTTCAGGGAATTGGCAAAAAAAGGATACTTTGATAAGGAGTTCAAAGATGTTGTACTTATTGGCCTCCATGGCAATCAACCTTACTATTTTGGATGGCGTGATAAACCTGTTAATACACTTTCAGATTTTAGGGGGAAAAAGATTAGGGCACCAGGTGGATTATATCCAAAGATGGTCAATGCCCTAGGAGCTTCTGCAGTAAGTCTTCCAGCAGGAGAAGTTTATACGGCTCTTGAAAAAGGAATAGTTGATGGAGCATTCGTCAATGGTTCTATGCATCATGATTATCAACTCCCTGAGGTTATCAAGTATGCTACATACCCACGTTGTAGTACATTTTTAATGGGGATGGCCTTCAATAAACAGAGTTGGGCAGAGTTGCCAAAGGAAGTTAAGGCAATCGTAGAAAAGGTCAGCTTTGAGAGTATGGTTGAGGCAGCTGTAGATGCACAATTGGATGCCGATATAAAGGGAGAGAAGTTATTCGAACAGAAAGGTGGAAAGAGAACAGAATTATCTCCTGCTGATGTCAAGAAGGCCAAAGAACTATAT
>JBBITW010000269.1:0-3524 GCA_037440525.1 Deltaproteobacteria bacterium | reverse complement strand
ATTTGGTTTCATTTCTTATGTAGAATTACGACACAGCCTCATTGGGGAGAGGGAAGGTCAGTACGACTCGCAACCGAGGTGAGGGGAAATTTCAAATATCTTTAGTTAGATTTTCATTAAATCTTATAAATCTATAAGGAGACCTATGATGGTAAATGTGGCTGTATTGGGAGGTGGAAATGGTGCGCACGCCGCTGTAGCTGATCTTACATTAAAAGGCTTCAGGGTTTCTCTTTTCTCCAGATGGCCTGAAGAATTAAGGGCGATTGATGAGCGTGGAGGGATTGATCTTATAGACCAAGAAGGAGAACACTTCGTCCCCTTCAATCGAATATGTGGATCAATAAGAGAAGTCATGGAGGATGCAGAGGTCATACTTATAACCATTCCTGCCATTGCACATGAATATTATGCTTATGCATGTCTGCCCCATCTTAAGAAAGGAATGATTATTATACTAAACCCAGGCTCAACAGGAGGGGCTCTGGCATTTAAGAAGATCTTAAAGGAAAATGGGATGGACATGGATGTCTGTGAGACAAATACATTAACCTATATCTGTCGACTGATTGGGCCTTCAAGGGTGAAGGTAACATCGCGCTCGAGGGTTCAATTTGCCTCTATCCCAGGGAAAAAGACGGAGAAATACTTTGACCTCTTCAGAGCAATATTCCCTGAAGGTTTAAAAAGTAATAATGTCATTGAGACCTCTCTTACAAATATCAATGCAATTCTTCATCCACCAAGTATGATTCTAAATGCAGGATGGATTGAATTTACGAAGGGAGACTTTTTCTACTATTATGAGGGGACTACCCCATCAGTTGCGCGGGTGATAGAGGAGGTGGATCTGGAGAGGATTGCCATATGTGAGAAGGTAGGCTACCAGAGTGAACGTTTTTTGGAATTCTTTTATAAAACGGGTTCGACCACTATGAGGGCTTACATCTCAGGTTCAATTTATCAGGCCCTCCGGGAGAGTGAACCCAACAAGTTTATCCGTGCACCAGAAAGCCTCTCCCATAGGTTCTTAACCGAAGATGTTCCTTATGGTTTGGTTCCAATGGCCTATTTGGGTAGAATGCTTGAAGTTTCAACACCAACAATGGATGCATTGATTAACATGGCTTCGATAATTAATGGGGAAAATTACTGGGAGAAAGGACGAACATTGAGAAAGATGGGTATTGAGGGGATGGGTCTGAAGGATCTTTTAGACTATTTAGAAAATGGATAGGAGGATTATGTGGAGAGTGAGATCATTAAGAAACAGAAGAAGGAGATGAAGAGAATTGGTTATGATGCCCTCGTCTCCATTTCACCTGAGAATACAACCTATACCGCAGGAATATCAATTCCATCACAATCAATTATTCGGCAAAGACATGTCATATGTCTTGTGCCTGTGCAAGGCGAGCCAAAGATGATCGTGGTGAATATGGAGGAGAGTTTTGCCAGGGCAAATGTCTCTATAAGAGATATCCGTGCCTATAATGAATTTACAGAAAGTCCAATAGAATTTCTTGCTGACGCATTAAAGGAGCTGGGTCTGGAAAATGGTAGAATCGGAATAGAACTGGATTATTTACCTGCAAGAGATTTCTTTAGACTTAAATCATTACTACCAAAGGCAAGATTTGAAGATGCTGAGAGCTTCTTCGGGATTCTCAGAATGATAAAGACCAGAGATGAGATTGAAAAACTTAGAACAGTTGGAAAGGCTTCAGAGAAGGTGCATCACGATGCCTTTGGGAGACTTAAGCCTGGTATGACAGAGCTCGATCTGGCAGGATTCATTGTGAATGGACTTTACCGTGAAGGAGTAGAGCAAATATTAAAATTAGTCATTGGCGCTGGCCATAGGTGTAGCCATGCAAATCCCGGTCCAACAAAAAATGTGATTAAAAAGGGTGACATGATCCGTGTGGATATCTTTGGGAGCCTTGGAGGTTATCTATCCGATGTGGCAAGAACAGCAGTAGTGGGGAAAGTCAATTCTTTTCAGAAAGAAACCTGGAAGAAATTGATAGAGTCTCGAGACCTCATCCTCGAGAATATTCGTCCCGGAGCACATTCGAGGGATATTTATCAGAAGTTCTCAAAAAGGTTTAAAGAGATGGGACTTGAGCCAATTAACTTTGTTGGGCATGGTATAGGGTTAACCCTTCACGAAGATCCATATATCAACAGATTTAGCGATACTGTCCTCGAGCCCGGCATGGTTTTGTGTATAGAGCCTTATTATATGATGGTTGATAGGAACATGGGTTTCCAGATCGAAGATGAGGTTATTGTAACCCAAAAGGGTTACGAGCTTATTACAGATTATAAAGATCCAAGTGAATTGATACAGATAGAGTGAGAATATTTAATTTTGGGATAGGGGGTTTATTGATGGCATCGGAGATTAATATCACGGTTTTAGGTGGAGGGAATGGAGCCTTTATTACATCGGCAGATCTAAAACTTAGGGGTTATAGGGTAAGTCTCTGTGAATTACCACATCTAAAAAAGAATATTGAAGGGATAATGGAGAATAAAACGATTGGTCTTGAGATAGTTGGTAATCCAGGGATTAGAGGAGGTCTTGCCCATCTTGATATGGTGACAACCAATATGGAAGAGGCTGCAAGTGAGGCAGAATTGATTCTTATCGTAGTGCCTGCCTTTGCCCAAAAACCTTTTTCAGAGGCTTTGGTTCCTTTTCTGAAAGATCATCAGGTGATTGTCCTCACACCGGGGAATTTTGGGGGAGCGATTGAATTTAGAAATATACTTTCGCAAAGAGGGAAAGGCCAGGATGTTTCGGTTGGAGAGTTAGAATGTATGATATACTCTGGATTCAAATCTTCCCCAAACATGGCCTGGGTGAGTGGATATAAGAAGGGTCTGCGTTTGGCTGCATTTCCATCACGTGATACGGAAAGGGTGATGGAGAAAATGATAAAGATATATCCTGATCTCAGGCCTGCCCGAAATGTCTTA
This sequence comes from Deltaproteobacteria bacterium, assembly GCA_037440525.1. GTDB lineage: Bacteria > Desulfobacterota > BSN033 > BSN033 > UBA1163 > JBBITW01. The sequence continues at coordinate 539 of JBBITW010000269.1, read as the reverse complement.
GAGACAGGATTGAGAAATATCAATACTGTTGTTCATGCACCGATCGTCATCCATAATGCAGGATGGATCGAAAAGACCAAGGGAAACTTCCTGTTCTACTGGGATGGTTGCACCCCTGGGGTTGCAAAGACTGCTGAAGCCGTGGATAGAGAGAGGATGGCCATTGGCCGAAGCATAGGGATAGAGCTTGAGAGCATGCTTGATGTTTCTCTGGAGTGGTATGGCCATGAAGGTGCGAAAGGAGATTCACTATATGAGGTATTATCAACCAATCCTGTCTATATCAAGGATAGTGCTCCGACAACCCTTCATCATCGGTTTTTATTAGAAGATATTCCATATGGAATGGTCCCTATGGAATCATTAGGAAGGCTTACGGGAATCCCCACTCCTGTAACAAGCTCGATCATTACATTGGCATCTGAACTCACACAGATAGATTTCCGTTCCCAGGCAAGAGACCTTAAATATCTCGGGTTGGATAGATTAGGTCTAAATGAGTTAAAGAGAATTGTTGAGGAAGGATGGTAAATTCAAAT
>JBBITW010000268.1:0-3528 GCA_037440525.1 Deltaproteobacteria bacterium | reverse complement strand
TAAGCTTCCCCTGTGCCCGCTTATTAACAGCTTCTATAAATAATGGAACAGGGTCGTTGTTCAAATTAGCCTTGGGAAAAGCAGTTACAGCTTTAATTACTACCACCTGAGATTTAACATCTGCAATCATAAAACTGAACAACATTATTCCAACTAAAAATAAAACCAGAGATAACCTTTTCTTCATCTAACACCTCCTTTTAGATTTTAAAATTTGATAATAATAATCCTCTCTAAGATATCTCTCCCTCGCTTCTCCACTTTTTCCATGTTGGTGAGCGAAATTTAAAAACCTTCATCACCTCCTTTCACGAGTCAATTTTTAACTTACCATGATTTATCTTCTTACCATAATAATCCATATTATTTCAAGAAAATTATTATATTGGCGATAAATTAACATTTAACCAACTTCCTCCTCAATTCTCATTCTCTTCCTTCTGAGAAAAGGTAAAAAGTAAGAAGCAAGCAAAAATATGGCAAGGCCTATTGAGGCTAAGGATATCGGTCGGGTAAAGAATATTGAAAAGCTTCCATGGGATATGAGTAGAGATTGACGAAGTGCCTGTTCCATCATTGGCCCTAAAACGAATGCAAGTAGCAGTGGAGCCCCCTCATAACCAAACTTCCTCATCAGATATCCTACCACTCCAAAAATAAGCATCACCACCATATCAAAGGGTGTGTTCTTCAGGCTATAGGCCCCAATGAGGCAAAACAGAATTATCAGTGGAAAGAGGATCCTGTATGGAACTCTTAGAATCTTTACCCAGAGCCCGATGAGTGGTAGGTTGAGGAGCAAAAGAAGGACATTTCCGAGATACATACTTGTCACAGTCCCCCAGAAGATTTGTGGATGTTCCTTCAAAAGCATGGGGCCTGGTGTCATACCATGAATCATCAGTGCTCCAAGTAGCACTGCCATTACCACATTGGCAGGAATTCCAAGGGTAAATAGAGGAATGAATGCTCCCCCAACTGCAGCATTATTTGCCGATTCAGGACCTGCTACTCCTTCAATCATTCCTGTGCCAAACCTCTCAGGATGGCGAGAGAGTTTCTTTTCAACCCCGTAGGAGATAAATGAAGAGATAGCTGCTCCACCGCCAGGAAGGATGCCCAAAAAGAATCCAATTATTGTTCCCCGAAGGATGGGAAATTTTGATCTCTTCCATTCCTCTCGATTTGGTAAAAGTCCTTTGATCTTTGTTTCAAATACCTCCCGTCGAATCACCTCCTCGAGATTGATTATAACTTCTGAGATACCAAATACCCCCATTGCAATGGGAACAAGACCTATTCCATCCATCAGGTGAACCATATCCATTGTAAAACGTGGAAGTCCTGTAATTACATCTATCCCGATGAAACTGAGAAGTAGACCCAGCAGGGCCATGCTAAGTGATTTAAGCATAGAGCCTCTGGCAAGGTAGGTGAGTATTGTAAGACCAAGAACCATGAGAGAGAAATATTCTGGGGGACCAAATTTAAGTGCAGCCCTTGCAAGGGGATATGCCATAAACATGAGGCCGATAACACCAAATGTCCCAGCAATAAAAGAACCGAATGCAGAAATTCCAAGGGCTGCCCCTGCCCTCCCCTTTCTTGCCATTTGATATCCATCGAGACAGGTTACAACCGAAGCAGCCTCTCCAGGGATATTTACAAGGATAGATGTTGTGGATCCTCCATACATAGCTCCATAATAAATGCCTGCAAGCATAATGATTGCAGAGACTGGATCGAGTCGAAATGTAGCTGGAAGAAGAAGCGAGATCGTCCCTACAGGGCCAATCCCTGGGAGAACCCCTATCAGAGTCCCTATGAAGACACCCATAAAGCAGTAAAATAGGTTTGAGAGACTGAAACTTATAGAAAAGCCCTGTATTATCCCAGAAAATAAATCCAATTTAAAAACCTCAAATACCTAAAAGGCCCTTTGGAAAGCTTAAGTTTAATAGATAATCAAAAAGAAGAAATGTGAATATTGTTGTTAGAAGAGATGCACCAATGGCAAACCCCCAGCTCTGTTTCTCTGAAATCTTAAATAGAAAGAGTAAAAGTAGAAAGGTAGAAATATAAAAACCTATAAGGTTTAGCAATAATATATAGAGAAATAGTGAAAGAAAGACAGAGATAATTACTCCCATTCTCTTTCCACGAAACAGTTTCACTTCAACTTCATCTTTACTCCTTAGGTGAGTTTCAACAATAACTCCAAGGGATAAAATAATAATGAGGCCGCCTGTGGCAAATGGTATCAAACCAGGTCCAGGGGCGCTCATCCTACCCAGACCAAGTTTTAGGGATGAGAGACAGAAGCCACCACCCACAAGAATAAGAAAGATACTTGATAGGGTATCGATCAGCTTCATATTAATCTACTCTTGAATTCCCCCCTATATTTAATCGATTAAGGTTTTCTAAGTGGGGGGATGGGGGGCTTGGGAGACATATTCTTAATCTTATCCTCATTCAGTTTGAAGCGAGGATTATATAGCAGAGGATTTGTTACCTCTTCCTCCTCTGTATTTCGCCAGGTGAAGTTACAATAGGGACAACGAAATATCTCCCAGCTTCTATCCTGAGGTGCCTCAAAGATCTTATAGGCCTTATTGCTATCGCATCTCGGACATATCATCTCTTTTCCTTCATCCTTTTTAAAATCTCTTCAACCCAAAACCCTCCCTGTGGAGGTGGTTCTACCATTACGGCATCAGCCATCGGGATATCTGGAAAGGCTGGTTTTGTTGCATCAATAATCACCTTTGTTGCAAGTCCTCTCACAAGATGGGCAGGATCAACTGTTGAGCCCGGGGCATTTGGAATAATCACAAGATCACGTTCAGGCCGAAACCTTACAGTTATTGCCCAGATTACCTGCTGAAGATCAAATGGATTTATATCCTCATCAACCACAATGACAATTTTTGGATAAACAATTCCATGTGGAGTGGAGAGAAGACGGCATCCGAGAGTCTTGGCAAAACCACCAAAACGCATCTTTGAAGATATGATAACTAAGTAGCCATGGGTATACATTGCATTGATCGCATTGACCTCTGGAAATTCCTCCTTCATCTGTTTATAGAGTGCAATACTCGTATTTAGTGCCATCATATAATCGATCTCATTCCAGGGAAGGCCTGTATAAAGGTTTTCGAAGATGATAGGATCCCTCCTCCGGGATATGAGATCCACCTTTATCTCAGCCTGAATCATAGATGAGGAATAATATCCTGTATATTCAGCAAAGGGGCCTTCAACGAATCTCTGTCTTGGAAGAATCTCCCCTTCAATTGCGAGCTCTGCCCCTGCTGGAAGATCAAGCCCTCCTCGTTCTGACTCTATAATTTCAGCTGGCTCCCCACGAATAGCACCCATCATGGAATATTCATCCTCTTCATATCTCAAAGGTGTTGATGCAACCAGGCTCGTAACAGGCTCATTCGATACAGCTATTGCTACACGGAGTGGAATATTTTGCTCCTCAGCCTTTCTGAAATGGACGGCCAAGTCGTGATGGGC
>JBBITW010000267.1:0-3540 GCA_037440525.1 Deltaproteobacteria bacterium | reverse complement strand
AGATTAAGAAAAATTATCCAATCATTCATATTATTGGGTTACCAGGGGCTGGAAAGACTACCCTGGGCCGCAAGTTGTCAAAAAAGTTAGGACTTCCAATCTATCGGATTGGAGAATATCGAATGAGATTTCCAAAAACTCTTATTGGCGAAGCTGATGCATGGGTTTCGTTGTTTCGAGATATATCTAAAAGAGGATGGAAGAATTGCATTCTTGAAACAACTGGTTTGAATTCAAGAGAATCATTTTTAAGAGCTGCTTTTCCAATATTTAGGATGGTAACAATAAAATTAGAAGCCCCTAAAACTGTTCTTTATGCAAGAATCATGAAGAAAAAGAAAGAGGAACAGGGCGGGGAGTGGTTATTTAGTGACTCTTATAAGGATAAAAAAGAATTCGTAAAAAAAATGTTTAAACAGTTTAGAAAGCTACCGGCCGAGATAAGGATTGATACAAGTAAGCTCAGATCGGAAGAAGTATATAAAAGGGTTTTAGAGAACCTAAAAATATATAACCACTCGTATTGGGATCTACTTACAGAGGAATAGTGTGGTGACAAAGAATTTCAGGTTGGATCGGGGACAGATCGAAGTCATCGACGATGTTATGGCTGAAATTTTACGGCGTAAAACGCCAGCAGAAAGAATCCGGATTGCCTTTGATATATGGACATCAACACGTAATATGCTAATTACCTATTTAAAAAATATCCATCCGGAATGGAATGGTGAAAAAATCGAGCGAGAGGTAGCCAGGAGGCTTTCGCATGGGGCCATTTGAACTTCTTCAGAAAGTTGTGGAGGTTTTTGAAGGCCTTCAGATTCAATACCTCGTTACAGGAGCGATCGCCTCAATCGCATATGGAGAGCCAAGATTAACAAATGATATTGATATAGTAGCTGTGATTAAAGAAAATCATATTCCAGGCATACTCAAAGCCTTTCCAATGCCTGAATTCTATTTGAATGAAGAAGCAATAAAAGAATCCATCCAGCATAAAGGACAGTTCAACATTATTCATCCTTCATCAGGGTTAAAGGTTGATATAATTATAGGGAAAGATGATGAATTTGACCGCAGCAGATTTAGCCGTATTCACAGGATACAAATATCGGAGTCTTATCATGTAAATTTTGCCAGCCCTGAAGACGTAATCATCAAGAAGATGGAGTATTACAAAAAGGGTGGCTCCGAGAAACATCTTCGCGATATCACAGGGATTATGAAAGTTAGCAGTAAAGAGATTGATTTTACCTATATAGATTACTGGACACGGCGTCTGGACCTCACCAAAGTCTGGGACTCTATTCAGAGGAGATTATCGGAGAAGGTTTGAGGGTTTATCTTCATGCAGTTGGTGATTAATACACCAGGTTCTTATTTGAGGAAGAAAGAAGGAAACTTCCTCGTTAAGACGGATGAACAGATGTTTGAGGTCTCGGTAAAGAAAGTCCAATCGATCATGATTACCACCAGTGCCTATCTTTCAACCGATGCTATCAAATTGGCTATGGATAATAATATCGATGTCATCTTTCTTGACGAATTTGGTGACCCTTTTGGAAGGGTGTGGCACTCCAAGTTAGGGAGTACGACCCTGATTCGCAGAAAGCAATTAGAGATTGCCAATGATGAAAGGGGATTAAGTCTTGCAAAGGAGTGGGTTATCACTAAAATGGATCATCAAATCGATTTTCTGAAACGACTCAAGAACTCACGACCGCAAAAAGAAGGAGAGTTGGAAACCTACCTATCGACTCTCGAAGAGATACGGCAAAAGATGGACCATTTGGAGGGAACCATTGATGAAAAGAGAGGAAGCCTGATGGGTTTTGAAGGGGTCGCAGGAAAGACTTACTTTGATGCCCTCAGTTTCATTATGCCAGATCGCTTTAAGTTCAATGGCCGAAGCCGGATGCCTGCAAAGGATGAATTTAATTGTCTCTTAAATTATGGCTATGGAGTTCTTTATTCAATGGTTGAAAAGGCCTGCATCATTGCAGGTCTCGATCCTTATGTGGGGATCATTCACACGGATCATTACAATAAGAAGTCGTTGGTATTTGATTTAATAGAAATGTTCAGGCATCTCGTTGATGAACCGGTCGTCTACATGTTTAGCCAGAGAAAGGTGAAAAAGGAATTTTTTGATGAGATTAAGAATGGCCTTACTTTAAACAAAGAAGGGAAAGCTGCCTTGATACAGGAATTAAATGAGAATTTTGAGAAAGGTGTTAGATACAGGGGGAGGAATATCAAAAATAGAGATATCATTCAATTCGAATGCCATCGAATTGCCAATAATTTAATTAAAGGGGAAGAAGATGCTGGTCTGGGTGATTTATGATATTGTTAAGGATAAGACAAGGACTTTGATTGCCAGGGTGTGTAAACAATACGGACTTTACAGGGTTCAGAAGAGTGCCTTTTTAGGGAATCTAAATAAGAATGAGATTGATGAGCTTTCTATCAGGTCAAAGGATTTAATAAACGAGGAAGAAGATTCTGTTTATATTTTTCCCATGTGTGAGGATGACTTTAAAAAAGTGAAATTATTGGGACAGGCTTTTGATAAGGATCTGGTGACTGATGAGATTATTGCAAAGTTCTTCTGAAAATCAGGAAATGCAAAAGAATGGGATGGTAATCCAAGAAGATATTTTTATAACCCCCTCTGAAGTGATTGAATATTTATATTGTCCAAGGTTCATTTATTATATGAATTGTCTCAACATCCCTCAGCACGAGGATGCTCGATACAAGGTTTTAAAGGGCAGGGAAGTTCATGAAGAAAAGGCCAAGATCAATAGGGAATATTTGAGAAAAAAATTAGACTGTATCGCTAAGGATATATCTGTATACCTTGCATCTTCAAATCTCCATTTAAAAGGAGAAGTTGATGAAGTTCTATGTCTTTCGGATGGAACACTGGCGCCTCTTGATTATAAATTTGCTGAATATAGGGAGTGGGTTTTTCAAACGCATAAATATCAGTCAGCACTTTATGCTCTTCTAATAATGGAAAATTATGATTGTGAAGTTAATAGGGGATATATTTGTTATGTGAGGAGTAACAATTATATCAAGGAGATTAATTTTTACAGAAGTGATTTTGAAATGGCGAGAAATTTTATAAAAGAGATTCTTAAAATTATATCAACTGGTTATTACCCCAAAAAGAAAAGTTCATTGGCTCGATGTATTGATTGTTGCTACAGAAATATTTGTGTTTGAGAAGATGGGGACAGGAACTATTTGAAAATAAACGGATTTAGTTTTTAAAAACTATGAAATGTGAGTAAAAAATTGAGTATTTTTAAGAAAATTGGAGACTCAATTTTAGAAAAAAAGAGGTTTCAAAAAAACAAGATAAACTTTTTATTTCAAAAAGGTATAAAGGGAGTACAGTTGAAGAGCAGGTTCCATTAAAACAAGGATTGAAACATAATTATTAAAGTAAAAAAAATATATATCATTTTGGTTGAAGAGAATGTTCAATTAAAACAAGGATTGAAAGATAGTGGTGGTGGATAATATAGT
>JBBITW010000266.1:0-3592 GCA_037440525.1 Deltaproteobacteria bacterium | reverse complement strand
AGTTTTTCCATCACACCTCTCCATTCTATATGGCTTAAGATACTTTTTCAGAGATATCAATATTGAACTCTGTAATGCTTCACTGAAGAGGGGAACTATATTAGAATCAGGCAGGGATATCTCCGAAAATTTGATAAAGCGGAGCATTTTAAAAAGGGGTTAGTAAAAGTTATATCCTCCAACAAATCATTGCCTTCCATTACCTAAGGAATTCTGTAGTTATGAGACAAGCTGAGGTTTTGACTATAAAATTTTTTCTGACATCCTGACTCATTCTACGAATAAGTGAATTACGCTCTGAAAAATCCTTGAGAGTCTGTTGAAGGAGAATTCCTTACTATTTAAGGTATTTGCCTTGGTATTTCTTTAGCTTAGGGACCATATGGGGTCACCACTATAAAATTATATCCGCCACCCCTGATAGAAAATAATGAACCCATGGGAGAGTAAGGCATCCCTAAATCTTTAAAATTTTTATTGACATTTTATTTATAAAGAGGTAAGAAATACATTACAAATAAAAAATTATTTGAATAATATTAGTAAAAATAAAAATGATTAGTAAGATTTCAACAGGGATTAGGTATATAGACTATATTCTGGGATTTCTTAAGACAGGAGATAATATAATATGGGAGGTTGAAGCTGGAACCTATATTGAAACCTTTTTGCAGAAATTCATTGAACACAATTTAAAGAGTGGATATAAATTAGTTTATATCTGTTTTAATACCTCTCCATCTACTTTATCTAAACGTTTTGCTTATTTCCCGCATTTAGAATCTCTTACCATTCTTGATTGTTTTACTTCTGGAAAAGGAAATAATGATCCCCTATTTAACCAATTTTATGAAAAGGAAAAAGAAAGGTTCAAAGGAAATGTGATTAAAGTTGAAAATCCTAAGGACCACTCCCAGTTCCGTGTTGCCATGGATCGGATTGAAATAGAGAAAGGGCCAGGTGTTCGTTATATTTTTGATAGTTTGACAGGAATGCAGGATATCTGGGCTGACGAGAACGTGACATTCAAATTTTTTACTTACTCGTGCCCAAGACTCTATGACCTTCAAACCGTTGCTTATTGGATTTTAGAGAAGGAGGCACATACAGCATCGTTCAAGGCGAATCTGAGACATATCACTCAAGTAGCCATTGAACTTGAAAAGCATGATGGGGAGCTATTTTTCAAAGCAAACAAAATTGAAGGGAGGTTTTCTAAAACTGCCTTTCTTCCAAGACATTATGAAGTTTGGGAGAATGAGATTATTTTCCCCTCCATAGGTGGTCGAAGGCCGAGTAACTTAGGAGAGAAGATCAGGACATTGAGAAAGAAGATAGGGATGACCCAAAAGGAACTGGCTGAACAAGTGGGCCTAACCCCGAGTTTTATTAGCCAGTTAGAAAAAAACCTGATCAGTCCATCTCTCGATTCTCTCTTGAGACTTAGTGAGAAATTAAATACTCAACCAATATATTTTTTATTAGACGGTGAAAGTGAACCCACTCAGAAAATAGTAATCAGACCCAGTGAGAGACAGGACATTTATCTCCCATCAACGAAAGGAGCAAGAGTAAAGATTGAATTATTAGTCTCTGATACAATTAACAGAAGGATGGAACCTTATCTAATAACGATTAATGGAGGTGAGGTCATTGAGGGGCATTTTTATAATCATAAGGGTGATGAATTTGCATATGTAGTAAGTGGGGAATTGGAAGTAATTATCCATGATGAAAAATACTTATTAAAACAGGGAGATAGCTTGTATATTGAATCGACATTTCCCTCAAAGTGGGTAAACAAAGGAAAGGAGGAGGCAATAATTTTATGGATTTTAAGCCCACCGAGGACTGGTCTATAAAAATTAGTAAAAATTAACATTTTAAATTTTTTTTTAAAAATAATTTAGTATAAATAATATTATTATAAAAAAATTAAATATATATAATTTTGGAGGTGAAAATGGACCTCAAATTGGTTGACTTAATAGTTGACAGACATCAGGAGAAGAGGACAGCCCTTATTAGTATCCTCCATGAGATTCAGGACAGGTATAAATACCTTCCTGAAGAGGCCCTTCGAATAGTGGCATCAAGGCTACACATGGATATTAATGAAATTTACGGTGTTGCCACTTTTTATAAATCCTTCAGCCTTATCCCTAAGGGCAAACATTCTATCACGCTTTGTCATGGAACTGCATGTCATGTTCGAGGAGGTCCTAAAATTTTGAGAGAACTAAGGAATTTTCTCCATATCGAACCGGGTCAAACAACGCCGGATAAGCAGTTTTCTCTGAATGTGGTGAACTGTTTGGGTGTCTGTGCCATCGGTCCTGTCATGTCTGTTGATGGGAAGTTCTATGGAGAAATGAATCCGATGAGAGCAAAGAGGGTTATTGAGAAGATCGATAAGAAACGAAGCGGGGTGAATTCATGAGAAAGATTAAAACCACATCTGATTTAGAGAGGTGGAAGCAAGATATTATAAAAAGACAGGCAGGGGATGAGATAACCATTTCAGTATGTGGGGGTACTGGATGTCATGCATATGGATGCAAGAAAGTAAGAGATCAATTTGCCAAGGCCATTAAGAAGAATGGTATTCAAGACAAAGAGATTCGATTAAGGTTTACAGGATGTAGAGGATTCTGTGAAAGAGGGCCTATTGTGACCATTTAACCCAAGGGAATCTTCTATCAGAAAGTCCAAGAAAAGGATGTGGATCTTATCCTTTCGGAGAAAATCAAAAAGGGAAAGATTATAGATCATTTATTATACGAAGACTCAAATACAAAAAGAAAGATTCATTCAGAAAGAGAGATTCCTTTTTACAAAGCTCAATATCGATTGGTTCTTGGAAAGAACGGTCTGATCGAGCCAACTAAGATGGAGGATTATATCGGGGTTGGCGGGTATCAATCTTTAGCAAAAGCCCTTTTTGAAATGAAACCGGAGGAGATTATCGAAGAGATAAAAGCCTCAGGTTTAAGAGGAAGAGGAGGAGCTGGATTCCCAACCGGTAAGAAATGGGAAGATTGTAGGAAGGCTCAGGGTAATATGAAGTATATCATTTGCAATTGTGATGAAGGAGATCCTGGAGCCTACATGGACCGAAGCCTTCTGGAAGGAAACCCACATTCTGTTTTAGAGGGAATGATCATTGGTGCCTATGCGATTGGTGGTAGTCATGGATACATCTACGTGAGGCATGAATATCCCTTGGCTTGTAGAAACGCAGAGATTGCCATTCAACAGGCCCGAAGGGCAGGATTGCTTGGAAAAGATATCCTTGGATCAGGTTTCGATTTTGATATAGAGATCGCTAAAGGAGGAGGTGCCTTTGTTTGTGGGGAATCGACTGCACTGATCGCCTCGATTGAGGGCAGGGTCGGAGAACCCAGGAGTAAACAGATCCATACAGTGACACGGGGGCTCTGGGGAAAACCCACCAATCTAAACAATGTGGAGACCTGGGCCAATGTCCCTCTGATCATCGAGAAGGGATGCAAATGGTTTTCCTCAATCGGGACGGATAAGAGTAAAGGGACAAAGGTCTTTACATTGTCCGGCAAGGTGAGGAATGCCGGCC
>JBBITW010000265.1:0-3596 GCA_037440525.1 Deltaproteobacteria bacterium | reverse complement strand
AGCTCTGCAAAATTCCTGAAATTCCCCCCTCACCTCGGTTGCGAGTCGTACCGACTCTTTCCCCCTTGGGGAGAGGATTAAGGTGAGGGGGATGAGTTTATGCTTCAAGCAGGCGAATGCCTCTTGACCACACCTCCTCAGTCTATAAGATTCGATTTAAATACCTGAATTATTTTTTCTTCAGGCAGGCAATGACCGATAAATATTCGTCCAAAGCGGTTCCATCTTTAGCGGAAAGGCTTTATTCCTAATCTATGATGGCCAGCTTGCTCTAATAGTGGTGCCTTTCCCTATGGTTGATTCGATTGTAAATTTCCCTCCCGAGATTTCTGCTCTCTCCCTCATGCTATTAAGTCCTAAACCTTTTCGATGGGTTTCTGTTGAAGAGGCTGTAGAATAATCAAACCCAGTGCCATTATCTTCAATAACAAGTTCAATTCTTGAATCAGACTTTTTTAATAAAAGTCGAATGAGCGTTGCTCCGCTATGTTTGACTATATTATTAAATGCCTCCTGCATAATCCTATAAAGCACTATCTTCAGGGGTGAAGGAATCTCCTCTTCCTCTATCTCGATTTGGGTATTTATTTGAATATTTGAATAAATCTTCACAAATTCTCTTGAAAACCATCTTATGGTTGCAATAATCCCGAGGTCATCCAATAGGGAAGGGCGAAGATTCATCTGAATCCTTCTGACCTCTTCAATACTTTCTCGAATAATTGAAATGAGGGTATGGAGAGATTCTTCTTCTATAATTTTATCATTCTGTTTTTTCTGCTGGATGATATCTTCAATCTTAAATTTAATTGCTGTAAGCATCTGACCCACTCCGTCATGAAGGTCTCTTGCTATCTCCTTCCTCTCATTCTCCTGTATGGTTAGTAGTTGTGAAGATAACAGACGTAGCCGACTCTCCGATTCACGTAATGCAGATTCCCATTCTCTTCTCAAAATAATACTTGCAAGAGTATTGGCCACTGAATTTAAAAAAAACTCCTTTTCCTGGGTAGGACGCTCTTCTTCATTCAAATATAGGGTAATCATACCGAGTGTTCTATTTCCGAATATTATGGGAATGTGATAATGAGAATGTGGTCCTATACCTTCGTAGTTAAAATCGTGGTTATCATTTATACAGTTTGTGAACTGGGTCTCTTTTGATAATGCAGTTCTTCCGCAGATACAACTCCCAAACGAAACCCTCGCACAGCCCTTCTGGATGGATTCAGGGAGTCCGAATTGGGTCTTCATTATAAGGATATCGGGTTCATTTTCTACAAGGAAAATACAACCCTTTGCATCCGGAGATATCCTCGGATTGGAGAGCAAAATATTGAGTGTCCTTTCAAGGAAGTCTTCCAGTGGTATATCTTCCAAAGACAGATGAAGTAGAGAATTTATGGCCTTTTGTGTTTCATAATTACGATAAACCTCTGATTCCAGATTGAATCGATGAATAGTTTCTCCAACAAGAGGAGCTACTGCTTCCAAAAATTCAATCGTTTTTAAGGGAACAAGTTCTTTTCTTTCATCTGCAAGATGAATCGTTCCAAAAATCTTATCATGATATTTGATTGGTATTATGGCCACAGAGGAGAATCCATTTTTGATACAGGCACCCCTATACCTCGATCTTCCTTCTTCGGAAAGCCCTTCAATAAATTCTTTTATGTTGTTATTGTAGAATGATCCATATGGTGTTGATACAGGGAACTCATGGGGGTCAAGGTTTCCACTTGCCACACGGGTGCAGATACACTGTTCACTATAAAGGCAAAGATAGCTTTCTGATTTCCAGAACTCATAACTGAATCCTTTATAAGATTCGTATGGAATAAATTTTTGTTGATCTATTATCCTGATTCCTACACATCGGCATTTAGCCCATCCCTGAATCAATTCTATCAGGTCATCAAGAAACTCTTTTCTCGAAGTGTTTCTTGCGAAGAGGTTAAGAATAGCATTATTGGCATTTGTTAATCTTGATTTGTCTTCAAGTTCCTTTAAGGCTATTCCGAGTTCTTCTGTCCTTTTCTGAACCATTATTTCCAATTTCTGCTCGCTTAACTTTAAACTCCTGAAGAGTAGATTAAAGGGATTGGAAATGCCTGTCTCAATGATTGCTTTATATATGAAATAAAATGAAATTATCTTTAAATAATGACCGATAAGATTAGAAAGGTCATAGGCATGAATATAAAATGTGAAGAAGAGCTCAGAAGCAATGGTAAGCAGAATGGATAGGGCAATCCATTGGAAGACTTTACGGTCAAATTCTCTTTTATTATTATAGAGAAAAAGAAAGGATAATATAAGTATCAGGGATATGATATACTCACTGATTTTCTTAAAAGGGGTCAGACCAACTCCCTCGACAAAACAGACAGGGAAGATATCCAGATAAAAAATTGATATAAATAAAAATGTGGTCAAGATGGCATAGATTGAGATTACATAATTTATCTTTAGTTTCTTTCTAAAAAATAGAGGTGCAATAAGAAGGGAAAGGCTCTCCATGAATCTCCCGGCAATCCATAACTGAGTTGCAGGGTTCGTTTCATAACTTTTGAATACACCCATGCCTTTGTATGCCAGTGTATGGATGAGGTCTATTGCACCAATGAACAGGTAGGCAACGCCCACGAAAAGGAGATAGTTGTTTTTGTGGAAATGGCGAGAATTCCATGCCACCACAAATATGCCAAATGCAATAACAATACTGAAGAGTTCTGCAATACTGTGAAATAAAAGGAAATGGTATAGGCTTGTAAGATACAATCCAAAAAGTAACAATATACCGCTAAAAGGGGTTATATATCTTTTAAAGATAAGGGGATTTATTTCAATATCTTACCCCTTTATAAATCCCTTTTTAAAAATCTTCATAATTCTCCACCTGCTTTTGAAACACAGTCAAGCTATTCAGCATTCTGAGCTGATGGGATCATCTCAGGTGTAATGATCCACTTAATAGCCCAGTCTTTCTCATCTCTTTGCTCAAGGCAAACAATGGCTCCATAGCGGAATAATACCAGTCGAACATTCTCATTCCCACAAAGAAGAAGGGAAGTCAGTTTATCAAGGAAAGGAAGATGGCCAACTATCATTATATCATCCTTCTCCCTCAAAATCCGCTCTGCCCATGGCCTAACATCATCCAGCGGATTTAAACCCTCGGCAGAGGAAGAAGGTAAGTTTAATTCCTCAGAAAAGATTTTTGCAGTCTGATCAGCCCTGAGTTTTCCACTATGATATATCTTAGAGGCTTGAATCTTCAGCAACCGGGCCATCTTTGCTACTCTTTTAACTTCCTCTACTCCCTTTTCGGTTAGTGAACGCTTTGGGTCTTCTGTTTCTTGCTTTGCCTCCCCATGTTGAATAAGATAAAGTCTCATTTTTCCCCCATAGCTTAAATATACTGGGTTTAACGAAATTCGTAACACATTGATATTACCAATATATTTTGAACAATATCCTTTGAATTGCCTCCTATAAGAATTTTAATTTATTTTCAATTAATACACCCTCTCAAATCCCTCAAAATCCTCTTTTCTCACAACTTTCTACGGGGGTGGAGGGCAATTTTTTTACTC
>JBBITW010000264.1:0-3636 GCA_037440525.1 Deltaproteobacteria bacterium | reverse complement strand
CGAGCGAAGCGAGGAATCTATAGAATTCAAACCATTATAAAACATAGATTCTTCGACTAAAGTTTCAGAATGACATTACGACACAGCCTCATTGGCGAGATGGGAGATAGGAAGACTATTCAATATTTAAAGGGTTTAAATTATATTATTTACGGGACGTAGTGATGAGGAAATATAAAAGATCACAGAAATCTACTATATACGAAGCCTTTCCTCGATATATTTTCTCCATTCCTGAAGCTCTTTAACCTGTGATTCAAGGTCAGAGAGTCGTTTCTCCAGCTCTGTGAATGATAATTTAATAAGTGCCCTTGTCTCAATATGCTGACGCTCATTTTCTTTCTCTAAATGATCAACCTTATTTTCTAATTGACCAATCCTTGATTCTACCTGTTCTAATACTGTTTCAACTCTAGCTAATCGAGTTTCTACATTTTCTAATCCTGTTTCAACCCTGTCTAATCGGGTCTCTACTCTGTCAAGTCTTATTTCAATATGATCGAGTCTTTCGTCTAATCTGTTGATCTTTATTTCAGTTTGATTTAATTTTTCAACAACTCCTGTATGACCTTCGGCCAATAATTTTATATTATCAATCAATCCCTCAGAAACTATATGAAATTGATGGATAATTTCTTCTTTAAATCTCTCTAAATCTGACCTTTTTGCAATATCCTCGTAATTTATCATTTCCAACCCCTATACATAATTAGTGGATAAAAATATTTCATAAAAATATATTTTAGTCAATAGTTTTTTCATTCCAGCAACCAGAGGGATTCGTCACGGAGGGCAATCTTTACTCTTTTCCCGATATAGAGGTTAAGATTTCTATAGGCATAATTTGGAATGGAGATTTCAAAGGGGATTTTACCTTCACTGCTTTGAAACCTGATGAGGTGATATCTTCCCCTATCCATAATATCAAAGATTTCTCCATCAAAAATATTTCTTCTTAAAGAATCCTTTATCGGTTTCCCCTCTCTCAGGATCATAACCTCTTCAGGTCGTATAAAGAGATCAATCTCTCTGCCCAATTCAATCTCTTTCTGGGTTTCAACTGGAACAGAGAATTCGAGACCATTTATCCCGATAATAAAGCATTTCTGGGAAATATTCCTCCTGAGGACTTTTCCTCTGTAGATGTTTTTTAAACCAAGAAATTGTGCAACTTCCCTCGATTTAGGCCTTAAAAAGACATCGTCCCTTTTGCCCACCTGTGCAATCTTTCCATCTATAAAAATAGAGATTCTATCTCCCAATAGATATGCATCCTCAAAATCGTGGGTTACACAAAGGATTGTGGGGTGGAAAGATTGATGGAGGGTCTTCAGCAATTGCTGGATTTCAACCTTAATTGATGGGTCAAGGCCTGTAAGTGGTTCATCTAATAAAAGGAGCTTTGGTTTTGGGGCAAGGGCTCGAAGGAGCGAAACCCTCTTCTTCTCCCCACCACTGAGGTTTGCTGGATATCTTCTGAGGAGATGCTCAACCCTTGTTACCTGTATCAGCTCATTAATATATTGCTCAAAATCATTGAGAGGAAGGTTCTTAATCTTAATCCCGTAGAGGATATTTTCCATAACATTTAGATGAGGGAAAAGGGCTAAATCCTGTGGGACATAGGAGATATCCCTCTTTTCTGGACGAAGTCCCTGAACCTCTTTTCCGTTTATCCAGATTTTTCCCTCCTTTGGTTTATGGAGTCCTATGATGGATTCGAGGATGAGTGTCTTTCCGCTTCCAGTGGGTCCAAGGAGGAAGTGAAACTCCCCTTCCTCAATCTCTATATCGAGATTAAAAAGCCCAAAGGATTTAAGAAGTATTGTGAGTCCTTCTATCCTAATCATACTTATAAAACTTTCCTGTTAATCTAACACCATAGAGTGTTGTAATTCCCAAAAGTATTAGAATGAGTATTAAAACAATTGCCTTATCGATATTTGCAGAGGCCAGGGATGTAAATATTGCAATTGGCATGGTCTCTGTTTTTCCTGGCATTGCACCAGCGAGGGTGACTGTTGCCCCAAATTCTCCAACCGCCTTTGCCCAGGAAAGGATCAGCGATGCAAGGAGTCCTCTAAATGAGAGTGGAAGGGTAATTTTGTAGAATGCCTGCCATGGAGAAGAACCCAGAGAACGGGCAACAGCTTCATATCGAGGTGAGATTTCATCGAGGGATGCCTTCATAAGGCGGGTTGCGAGACCTGCAATCGTTGCAAATTGTGCGAGAATGACACCTGGAAATTCGAAGACAAAATAGATTCCCTTCTTCTGAATGATTTCTCCAAGTGGAGTATTGAAGAAGATAAGAAATGAAGCACCAAGGGCAATTGGTGACATGAGCATCGGAATCTCAAGAAATGTATCTATCAGTCTCTTTCCAAAAAAATCAAATCGAGAGAGGCCATATGCCGATGGAAGTCCAATAAGCAAAGCAAAGAAGGTGGCGGAGGAGGCAGCTACGAGGCTTATCTTAATTGAAAAAAGGGTATTCGGGTGAGTTAGGGATTCCCATACCCCTTTTCCGCCAATGAAATAGAAGAGGGAGAGGATTAGTCCCAGGTAGAATATAAAGATACATATCGCAGAGCCAATCATTGTATAGCGGAAAGTTGAACTCATTTCGTCCTCCACTCTTTTGGCAATATATATTCCCCATCCACTGGAGTATCGGGCCTTGTAAACCTTCGGGCTTCACTTATATCCATCAAGTATCCATACCTTTTAAAGATATTTTTAGCCTGCGGGGATAGGAGGAAATCTATAAATTTCTGGGCCAGTATTCTGTCTTTTGTAAATTTTGAGATTGCAATTGGAATGTAACCAATCCTCGGGATCTCCTCAGGTCTAAGATAGACTGTTTCGATTCTTTCCGGATCCCAGTACTGAAATACCCTCCAGCCTAAAACCCCATCCACAGCTTTGAGCGATACTGCATTGGCTGTCTTTTCGCAGCTTTCTAAATAATTTACAAGATTCCTTTTAAATACCTCTCTCTCCAGAATGGTAAGATTCTTTTCTATAATTTCCACAGCATATGTTCCAACACAGACCATTTCAGGGTTGGCAATAGCCACACGTATTCCCTCTCTGGTTAAATCCCTGAGGGAATGGATATTTTTAGGATTCCCTTTCTGAACATTTATTGCGGGGATGAGATAGACAACAATCCTTTCGGTTTCAGGAAGCACAAGCCCTTCCTTCTTTGCAAACTCCATAAAATCGGATGATCCAGGGAAATAAAGGTCTCCCCTTCGAGAAAGCTTCATCTGTGAAAGCACAAATCCAGAGCCTCCAAAGGAGGCCTCAACAGTGATATTTTGAGTTTTCTGGAATATTTTAATTGCCTCCTCTGTTGCAGGTTTACTTGCGGCACCCGCAAAGACCATCAGCCTCAATGGAGAGGAATTCGTATTTTTTGAAATGAATAGGATTGTGAAAATCGAAATTAGAAAAACAAGTCTTTTCATTTTTTTCTCCCTTCTAAATTGAGCATATTGTCATAGGCATTAGATCCTTACACAGTGAAGTCTGAGAATTTATCTCTAACATTGATGAAGTTAGGCCCCTCACCCCCCCTCTCCCCCTCTGAGGAGGCTGTGTCGTAATGAGGTGTATGCCATTTTTTTCATT
>JBBITW010000263.1:0-3699 GCA_037440525.1 Deltaproteobacteria bacterium | reverse complement strand
CAGAAAAGTAAAGGAGAAATTATATTCAAGTCAAGAATAAAGATTTGACCCCATAGTTACTCCACACTTTTAATTGACAAATTGGTGTTAAACATGCTAATTATCTTCATAGAGATATATGGAATTTTTCTCTAACTCATTAAAATTATTAGATAAGCCGGGGTGGCGAAACTGGAATACGCGCGAGACTTAGGATCTCGTGGTCGAAAGACTGTGCGGGTTCGACTCCCGCCCTCGGCACCAAAATTAAAAACCTATATTTCTGGATTTTAAATTGAAGGGATAACAAATGAAGGTACAAGTAGAGGATATCAGTTCAATTAAAAAGAAGCTCAGTATAGAGATCTCTGAAGAAGAGGTGGCAAAGGAGACCGATTCCTTCTATAAAGAATTAGGTAGGAAGGCAAAAATCAAGGGCTTTCGACCAGGGAAGATTCCCAGGAGTATCCTTGAGAGATATTTTAAAGATTATGTAAAAACTGAAGCTATTCAGAAATTGATAAAAGATACCTATCCATCAGCCCTTTCTGAAACCAATCTCCAACCTGTTTCTCCTCCGATCATTGACCCTGGAGAAATTGAGAATGGAAAATCATTTAGGTATTCAGCAACCATCGAAGTAAAACCAGATATAAAAATCGAGGGTTATTTAGGACTTAATATAGAGGGTAAAATAGATATCCCGAAGGATGAAGAAGTAGAGGAACGTTTAAAGGGGCTTCAAAACCTCCATGCACATTTAAAAACGGTTGAAGATGGAAGACCTATTCAGAAGGGAGATTATGTGATTCTCGATTACGAAGCCCGAATAGATAATAAGCCATTGGAAGAAGGGAAGGCAAACGATTTTCTCCTGGAGGTTGGAAGCGGACGGTTCATTCCTGCTTTAGAGGAAAAACTGATCGGACTTAAATCGAATGAGGAGAAGGAGATAGAGGTATCCTTTCCTGAAGATTATGGATATGTGAAGTGGGCTGGGAAGACAATTTCATTTTATGTTAAAATAAAAGAGATAAAAGAAAAGATACTGCCTTCCCTTGACGATGAGTTTGCAAAAGACTTGGGAAACTCTTCCTTAGATGAATTAAAAGCCAAGCTGAAGGAAGACATAGAAAAGGAAAAGAAGATAGCCTTAGAAAATAATTTGAAAGATCAGATAGTTGATCAATTGCTAAAATCAAATAGATTTGAAGTCCCAGAAAGTCTGGTGGAGGAACAGATTAAGATACTCATTTCAGATACAAAATTGAGACTAAAAGCCCAAGGTATGGATCTAAAAGAATTGAATCTTTCGGAAGAAAAGCTTAAAGAAGATTATTATGATACAGCGAAGCGCCAGGTTTGCACCTTTTTAATACTTGAGAATATTTCAGCCCAGGAAGGGATTACTGTGTCAGAAGAAGAGGTTGACGAAGGGCTTAGAAAACTTTCAGAAAGGTTAAATCAGAAGTTTGAAGCCATCAAACGATATTATGAACAAAAAGGATTAATTCCCGAATTAAGGGTAAATATATTGATGGATAAAACATTGAACTTTCTCGTTGAGAAAGCAAATATTCGATATCTTTAAGGAGCAAAAGGATGAATTTGATACCAATTGTTATTGAGAGGGATGGTAGAGGCGAGAGGGCCTATGATATTTATTCCCGCCTATTAAAGGAGAGGATCATCTTTGTCGGGACTGCCATCGATGACGATGTTGCCAACCTGGTAATTGCCCAGATGCTTTTTCTCGAATCTGAGGATCCTGATAAGGATATTCACCTTTATATTAATTCCCCAGGGGGAATTGTTACTTCAGGGCTTGCCATCTATGATACCATTCAATATATCCGTCCACAGGTCTCTACACTATGCATGGGACAGGCAGCAAGTATCGCAGCCCTGCTTCTTGCATCAGGGGAGAAGGGAAAGCGATATGCCCTCCCCCATTCAAGGATCCTTATCCATCAACCCATGGGAGGCTTCCAAGGACAGGCAACAGATGTAGATATCCAGGCAAAGGAGATCCTCAGGCTTAGAGAAGAACTAAACAGGATCATGTCAAAACATACCAATCAGCCTTTGGAACGAATTCAGGCAGACACAGAGAGGGATTTTTACATGAACGGTCAGCAGGCAAAAGAATATGGAATCATTGATGAAGTTGTTATTCAACGTCCCGTTCGTTCTCAGACTTAGAAGGGCTTAAGGAGGAGAAGAAAATGAAGACTAATGGAGGAAATTATGGGACTGTTCTTCATTGCTCTTTTTGTGGTAAAAGTCAAGATGAGGTGAGGAAACTCATTGCTGGCCCCACTGTCTATATCTGTGATGAATGTATTGAGTTATGTAATGAAATCATAGCAGAAGAGACAGAGGAACGTTTTGTCCCAGGGAAGCTAACAGTTCCAAAACCTATGGAGATTAAAGCGAAGTTGGATGAATATGTTATAGGCCAGGAACATGCAAAGAAGATTCTATCAGTGGCCGTCCACAATCATTACAAAAGAATTGATTCAAGGGTAATATCTGGTGATGTGGAACTTCAGAAATCAAACATCCTTTTAATAGGCCCCACAGGATCAGGAAAGACCCTTCTTGCCCAGACATTGGCCCGTATACTTGATGTCCCTTTCACGATTGCCGATGCCACGTGTTTAACAGAAGCAGGATATGTGGGAGAAGATGTGGAGAATATAATCCTCAGTCTACTTCAGGCATCCGATTACGACATTGAAAGATGCCAAAAAGGTATTGTCTATATTGATGAGATTGATAAAATCTCAAGAAAATCTGATAGCCCATCCATAACCAGAGATGTATCAGGAGAAGGGGTACAACAGGCCCTTCTAAAGATCATCGAGGGAACTATAGCCAGTGTCCCGCCCAAGGGAGGTAGAAAACATCCCCAGCAGGAGTTCATACAGGTAGATACCACTAACATCCTCTTCATCTGTGGAGGAGCCTTTGTCGGACTGGAAAAGATCGTTGAACAGAGGATTGGCGGAAAGACAATTGGATTTGGTGCAGATATTAAAACCAAAGAGGAACACAATACGAGTGACCTCCTGAAAGAGATTCAACCTGAGGATCTCTTGAAGTTTGGTTTGATCCCAGAATTTATAGGCAGGCTCCCTGTCATTGCGACCCTTTCAGAATTAAGCCTCGAAGCCCTTGTGGATATTTTAAAGAAACCCAAGAATGCTCTGATAAAACAATACCAGAAGCTTTTTGAATTTGAAAATGTGAAACTCCGATTTACAGAAGGGGCTTTAATGGCTATTGCTAAAGAGGCTATAAAAAGGAAATCAGGTGCAAGGGGGCTTCGATCCATCATGGAAAATATAATGTTAGATGTGATGTATGAGATACCTTCACAATCCAATATTCGTGAGTGTATTATAAGTGAAGAAGTTGTAGTGAATAAGGAAAGTCCAATTTTCCTTTATGCTAAGGAAGTTGAAGTCGCCTGAACTTGACAGGAGGGTGATTATTAAATAAAATTTTAAGGGGCGGATAGCTCAGTTGGGAGAGCGTCGGCCTTACAAGCCGGAGGTCACAGGTTCAATCCCTGTTCCGCCTACCATGTGTGTTGAGAGCTTTGAAAAAGTACTAGAATGACTGGGGAGGTAGGGTTCTAAACCCTTCGAATGCGGACATTAAGAAGTTAAATTGCTTACAATCGCTTAAGAGAAAATCAAGCATTTTCAGGGTATT
>JBBITW010000262.1:0-3701 GCA_037440525.1 Deltaproteobacteria bacterium | reverse complement strand
AAGTTGAAGTCATCCTGATTCCAGATTGTCTCTCATACTTAAGTCCTTCCGTTTTTTCCTTGCGGAAAGTAAAGGTATTGGTTCGTCCTTATCCAGATTTTAGCTTGCCCTTGGATATCGGTTTTGGGTCAATTTTCGATATTCCCTACACCCGAAGCATTTATTGCCTCAATCTCCATTTCTGCGGCCCTCTTTTCTGGTATACCAATATTTGATGCAGGCCCTGTAATGTCAAAAACAAACCCGATGGGATAAGGTGAAGGTTTCTGAGCGTATCCATTACAGATGACAACAAACCCTAAAAAGAGAATAATTGTTATTAATACTATCTTTCTCATATTATCTCCTCCTCGTATATAATTTTTAAAATATGTTTCTTAAAATGTTGTCCTAATCAAGTCTGATCTTACGTCAACCACCTCCTTTCCTGAGCAGGGTATCCCTTATCCTCCCAAATAAGCACGCTGAATAACAGGACTAGTGATAACCTGCTCACTTCCACCTTTAAGGACTACTTCCCCCCTCTCAAGAATGTAAACAAAATGAGCAATTCTCAATGCTGCCCTGGCATTTTGTTCCACAAGTAAAAGAGAAATTCCCCATTCTTTTACAATTTTACTCAACAGGCTCATCATCTCTATGACCAATAATGGAGAAAGTCCCAGTGAGGGTTCATCGAGAAAAAGTAGCTTTGGATTCGCCATTAGAGCTCGACCTATTGCTAACATCTGCTGCTGCCCCCCTGAAAGTGTCTCCGCCCTCTGTTTTAGTCTCTCTTTTAGGACAGGGAATAGAGAAAAAACCATCTCCAATCTTTCAGAAAATATCTTCTTCCTCTCCTTTCCCTTAATAGAATAGGTGCCAAGTAATAGATTGTCATAGACAGACATGGTTCCAAAAAGTTCTCTCCCTTCAAGAACACCAGCTATTCCCATTCTGATAATATCATTCGGCTCCATCTCTTCAATAGATACCCCACAAAATATAATCTTTCCGTATCGTGGCCTTAGCATTCCTATGAGCGTTCTTAAAAGAGTCGTCTTTCCAGCACCATTGCTTCCTAAAATTGAAACCACCTCGCCTGTATGAACATAAAGCTCGATGGACTTCAAAGCCTGGGCTTCTCCATAATAGGTAGAGACATCTTTCATTTCTAATCCTATTTCACCCAATCGCCCATTCTTCTCAAACATTATGAAATCTCTTCCCCTAAGTAGGCTTTTATAACCCTTTGATTTGTCTTCACCTCATTGGGTGGTCCTTCTGCAATTATTGTCCCTGAATCAAGTACTATAACCCGTTGAGAAATAGACATAACAAATGGCATATTATGTTCAACAATGAAAAGAGTCAATCCACTCTCTACCAGTTCTGAAAGAAATTTTGTTAATTTATCAATCTCATGGACTGCCAATCCTCCTGCAGGTTCATCCAATAGAAGAATTTTAGGATTCATCATCAATGCCCTTGCTATACCGACCAGTTTTCGTTCTCCAAGGGGCAATTGGGAGACAGGCTGTGAGGCTTTTCTATCAAGACCTACCAGCTTAAGACATTCCATACCATCTTCTTGGATTCTTCTTTCTTCTGCCCGAGAAGAAGGTATCTTAAACCCACAGGCGAATATACCAGAATGACTCCTTGTGTGAGATCCAACCATCACATTTTCTAAAACTGTGAGGCTATGGAAGAGTTCTTCAAGTTGGAATGTCCTGCCAATCCCTTTGGAAGCGATGATATGGGCTGGAAGTCCTGCAATATCTTCCCCTTGAAAGTATATCTTTCCGTTATCGAGAGAAATAATACCCGTTACCACATTAATAAATGTAGTTTTCCCCGCTCCATTTGGCCCTATAAGGGAGACTATGCTTTTCCCCTCGATATTTAAGGATACTCCGTTGAGGGCTTGAATGCCTCCGAAATGCTTTCGTAGCCCAATTACCCTGAGTAGGAAAAGATGGTTATCCAAACATCTTCCTCCTAAAAGGAGTTAACCCTTCTAACCATCCAGAAATCCCTTGGGGCATGAAGATCATGATAACAATAATCATTATTCCAAAGAAGATCGCATCTACTTCAGCAGTCATTACAGGAAGAATCTTCCCGAGATATATATGAATCAACTCGCGCAGCCATATCGTTATCAAACTCCCTATTAGAGGGCCGTAAAGTTTCTTCCCACCACCTATGATAATCATGGTAAGAAGTTCCACTAGCAAAGGAAAACCAAACATTCCAGGCATAGTAAAACGGAGATAGAAGCAGTAGATGCCACCAGCCAAGCTAGCCAATACAGAGGTTAATATGAAAATCTGGAGCTTATACGAAGGGATATTGATACCCATGCTCTTACTTGCTACTTCACTATCGTGCGAAGATCTTATTGCACGCCCAACCCTTGAATAGAAGATGTTTGTTAGAAACCAGAGTGATGAAAGGCAGAGACTCCATGAGAGGAGATAATATTGGAAATCTGTCTCGAATACAAATTTTCCTACAGAAAGAGGTGGAATGCCTAACATCCCTTCATGGCCTCCTGTTAGAGAACCTAATTGTCCTAAAGCCGTCTCCACGATAAAGAGAAGTCCGAATGTTGCACAAGCCATATAATATCCCCTTAACCTTAGAAGAGGGGCGCCAATGAGAAATGAGAGCAGTGCCACAAAGCATGCACCTACTATTATCCCTATCCACGGAGGGGCAATCTGTTTTGTAGCCAAAATCGCGGCCACATAAGCACCAAGCCCAAACCAGGTGGGATGGGCGAGTGAAAATATCCCAGCATGTTCAAGGAGTATCCCCATCCCAATTGCTAATGTCCCTTGAATGGCCACAAATAACATGACATTTATCACATAGGAGCTGGATATTATAAAGGGCAGGCTAAAAATTAATAAACCAATTATTAACCAAGAAAGAATTATCCTGAATCTATTATTCCTCATATTCTCCCTATTTTTATTTTCAGTGGAATTTTGATAGTCCTAAAAATAAGGAATAGTATCATAACCAATAGGGCAAAGATATCTTTAAGACCTGCGGAAATGAACCCTGCACAATACCCTTCCAACAATCCTAATGCCAATGCAGCAAAAACAGTCCCCTTCATGCTCCATCCACCCACAATAGAGACGACCAAACCTTTTAGACCTGTAAGGAGGCCTATCCCATATCCTGTAAATGTAATTGGAGTAATGAAGATACCGGTGAGAGCCCCTAAACCCCCTGCTAGAGCGAAACAGAAGAGCCTAAATTTACTGATGCTGATCCCCACAAGGAGAGACCCTATGAAATTAATTGCACAGGCCCTAAGCGCTTTCCCAAAGAAGGTGTAATTTAAGAAGAGCGAAAACCCTAAGGTGATAACGAGCAATAGGACAATTACACAAATGACCTGAGGTGTCAAATTTGCCCCGAGAATCTGGATTGTGCCTTCTCCTATAAATGCCTCAATCCCCCTTGTCTCGGAACCCATTGTCAAAAGAACGATTCCTTTGATTACAGAAGCTGAAGCAATAGTGATCATCATATAAGTCATCTCTGTAGCATACCTCAATGGTCTTATGGCTATCCTTTCTAAGACTATTGCAATTAAAATTGAACAGGCTATAGCTAAAAGTCCGGATGAAACGAGTCCTAAGCCAACTTTGTGGAAACCCCAGGTCAACATCCCTCCTAACATTACAAACTCACCTGTTGTA
>JBBITW010000261.1:0-3789 GCA_037440525.1 Deltaproteobacteria bacterium | reverse complement strand
ATCCTTTTTAACAACTATATTGGAGAAGAACTAAAAATTTAAATCGTCCGCTTGAGAAGATTTTAGAGGATATTTCTGCCAGATCTTTTAACATAGCCCCATTTAAGTGACGGGTTACTGAATGAATCATTTTTATATTGATAAAACTATAATAATTTAGTTATACTTTCACTGAAAAGTAAATCCAATTTATAGTTAAAAAATCATGTCCAGACATTCTGTGGTATTTTAAAAAAGGGTTCCTCACTTACAAAAACATTGCTGAAGACTCGAATAATATCTAAATTTAACAATTATAAATTGTCATTGCGAGGCGAAGCCACTGCAATCTATTTCAAATTATCATTCCAAGTGGAGCGAGGAATCTATGAGATTACCACGCAAAGACTTCGTCAGATTGCCATGCACTCCCGCATCAAATGCGGGATGCTCGCAATGACTAATAATTAGGGGCTTTTAGTAAAAAGATCGCTCAATTTAGGTAATAAATATTTTGAAAGAAATGAAAAACGAAGATAAAATTTTAGAGAAAATTAAAAGGCTTTTTTGGGATGTGAATAAGGAAGATGTCGGGTTAAAAGCTCATCATGCTTATATCATTCGACGGATTTTAGATTATGGGGAAATTGAAGATATTAAATGGATGCTCAGCACCTATTCTAAAGAAGAGATTGTCAAAGTGATCAAGAAAAGTAGAGGTTTATCTCGGAAAAGCGCCTATTTCTGGTCTGCTTATTTTGGGATTCCTCAAAAGGAGATCGCATGTTTGATAAGACCTTACCTGAAAAGATTAAAGCCACTCTAAAGAAGATCACTCCTTTGGTTAAAGCTAATAAATTTTACTTGGCAGGAGGGACCGGCCTTGCCCTTCAGATAGGACACAGAATTTCAGAATATCTTGATTTTTTCAGCGATGCCTCTTTTGATCCAAATTCTTTGTTTCTATTTCTGAAGAATAAGACAGACTCTCAGGAGGAGGTGATTATAGAAGATTATACACTCTTAGTAACCCTTGAGGGGGTGAGATGTTCTTTTTTTATTATGATATTCCTCTTATTTATGAACAAATAATTTTTGAAGATTTGCCTGTGGCAGATTGGCGAGATATCATCGCAGAGAAGTTTAAAACAGTTTCTCAGATGGGGAGTAAAAAAGATTTCTATGATATCTTTAGTGTTATTAGAATGAAAAAACTAACTATTGAACAATCAATTACTACTTTTAAAAAAAGGTTTGAAAATACTGGCCTTAATTTTTATCATGTTTTACGAAGCCTCACATATTTTGAAGATGCTGACGAAGACCCGACACCAAATATGTTAGAAAAATACAATTTCCCCTGGGAAGAGGTGAAATCCTTCTTTATTATGAATATAAAAGAGTTCGAGAAACATTTTTCAAATTAGGAAAAACCATTATCTCTGTCAAACAAAATTTTCGAGATCTCTGAAAAAGTGGATAAATTTCCCCTCACCATCTCCCCAAGGGGCTGTGTCTCAATGAGGTGTATGTCAGGTTTGTCATTCCGAGCCTCCTTTTTCTGTCATTTCGAGTCTCCTTTTTTTGTCATTCCGAGTCTCCTTTTTTTGTCATTCCGAGCGAAGCGAGGAACCTTAGGAAAGATTTCTCGGCTAACGCCTCGAAATGACACAGAGTGGTGTCATTCCGAGCGAAGCGAGGAATCTATAGAATTCAACCCTTTATAAAACATAGATTCTTCGGCTAAAGCTTCAGAATGACATCACGACACAGCCTCTAAAAAGGAGAGGAATATTAGAGAATGATTTCTCCTGCATTTTATAAAACCCACCTTCCCTGCCTACCGAAGGCAGGGAAGGTGGGAAGGAATTAAAATTTGTCAGACTGCTTGTATTCACAGATTCAACCAATCTGATCAAAATAAATTCTTTCTCTTTCTACTATCTTTTCAGGGCTGCCTTTGATGATGCCTTTCTCAACTTAGGACCATATTCTGGAGCAGCCTTTATAATCTGTTCCCATGTTGAGTCATAGGCAATCTTAATAAACTTTTCTGCCTCCTCAGGGAGAAGTTTAATAGTCTTCATCCCTGCCTTCTCCCTCACCTTATCCTCTTCTGCAATCTTAATCTTGAACATCCTATCTGTGGCAATTTGTTCATATTCCTTCATGGTTTCCAAGAGCAGGTCCTGCAAATCCTTAGGAATCCTTTTCCAGCGATCCAAGTTTATCATGGTTGCTGGTTCCATCTGAAAAACCCCTGGTTCAAGGAGAAATTTTGTAACCTCCTGCATACCAAATCCTGTAATACCCCATCTCGGCCACATAAAACCATCTACAACCCCTCTTTCCATACTTGTATACATCTCAGTTGGAGGTATGGTAACAGGATTTGCCCCAAGTGCCCTCATAAAGGGAATATAAAGAGGCATAACACGAATATTTGCTCCTTTAAAGTCGGAAATCTTTTCAAATCTTTTATTGCTGTATACATGGAAGGTTAAATTATTATGGAACCTCCCGAGGTATTTTGCATTGACCCTCTTCTCAAATATCTCTGTCCAGAGCGAAAAGGCATCGGTCTTTCTTTCATCCCATTCAGGAAGCTCTGAAAGCCCTTTTGCCTCAGCCTCTGGCATAAGGGACTTCATATAGGCAAAGGGATAATAAAGGTTCATGTCTATGGTTCCAGCCTTGATGGCATGGATCTGGTCAAAGGGAGCAAAGACTTCAGGTCCTCCTAACCACTCGATCTTAAGCTTCCCCTGAGCCCTTTTGTTTACCTCATCAACAAAAAGAGGAACAGGGTCATTATTGGGATGAGTCTTTGGAAAGGCAGTTACTGCCTTAATTATTATGGGCTGAGCCTTTACTTCAATTGGTAAGAAGGAAAATATTAAAACCCCGATTAATAAAAACCAGAACATCTTCTTTCCCATAGCCACACCTCCTTTAAAAATATTTTCTTATTTTTTAAAAATTATTGCCAGGGAAATGAACCTTTTGGCAAGGCCTCTTTTGAAGTCAGTTTTTTCAATTTGGGACCATATTCCGGCGATGACTTCAATACCTGTTCCCAGGTCACATCATAGGCCATCTTTACAAACTTTGCTGCCTCTTCAGGAGGAAGGACAATTGTCTTCCCACCTGCCTTTGCCCTCACCCTGTCCTCATGCTCTTCTATCATGAGGCTTCTCATTGTGGCAATATATTCATACTCTTTCATGGTATCCAATAATATCTCCTGCAAATCCTTAGGTATCTTTTTCCAGCGATCCATATTTATCATTGTTGCAGGTTCGATCTGAAAAACACCTGGAAGAATTGTATTTTTGACTACCTCTTGCAGGCCCCAGCTTATCATCCCATATCTCGGATACATCAATCCATCAACTACCCCTCTTTCCAGACTTGTATACATCTCAGCTGGTGGTGTGGTGACAGGATTGGCCCCCAATGCTTTGAGAAATGGGATATATAGAGGCATCGTGCGAATATTCTGTCCTTTGAAGTCAGAAATCTTCTCAACCTTTTTATTTGTATAAATATAAAACCTCAGATTGTTGTGAAACTTCCCAAGATACTTTGCATTGACCCTTTTTTCAAATATCTCTGTCCAGAGTTCAAATGCCCCACTCTTTCTCTCCTCCCATTCAGTAAGCTCGGAAAGTCCTTTAGCCTCTGCTTCCGGCATTAGTGACTTCATATAAGCAAACGGATAATAAAGAATCGCATCTATTGTGCCTGCTTTTAGTGCATGAATCTGGTCAAAGGTTGCAAAAACCTCAGGCCCTCCTAACCAATCGATTT
>JBBITW010000260.1:0-3797 GCA_037440525.1 Deltaproteobacteria bacterium | reverse complement strand
TCAAGCCATATGTCTCTACACGATGAATATGCCTCTTGGATGTTGAAAACCAAATCTCTCCTATTTGATACTGAGAATTCTCTCTTAAAACCTCAACCTTTTCAACATATCCTCGGAGATACTTAAGCACAACAGGATCTTCTTCGAGTGCATCTCCTGGAGCAAATAAAACTCCTCGCTTCTTAAATCCACCTTCTGTCATTGCCTCTATCATTACATTTATATCTCCAGAGTGATCTAAGTGTCGGTGGGTAAGGAGTATTCCATCCAGTTGATTTGGGTCAAGCTTTGGTTTGCTTCCGAGGCATCGAACCAGAGCCCCTGGCCCTGGATCGACAAAGAGATTTGTCTTCCCGGCTGAGAGCCAGACACCAGCTGATGATCTCAGTTGTTTTGCTACTACAAATCGAGCACCTGCTGTGCCCAAAAATTTTATAAAGGACATCTTAAAGAGTCTCTATTCCTCTCCGTTTTCGAGCTTCATCAATTTATCTTCATCCAGACCAAAATAGTGTCCAATCTCGTGAATGACAACTTCCCTTACCTTCTCTTCAACCTCTTCTTTTGTATTGCAGATAGATTCAATAGGTATTTTAAAGAGTGTTATCTTATCAGGAAGGACATTCCCATAGAAAAAACCCCTTCTATCGATTGGTATGCCTTGATAGAGGCCCAATAATTGATATGGGGAGCGAAGCCCCATCTCTGAGAGGAGTTCTTCCGGGGCTCTGCTCTCCACCACAACATCAATGTTTTCCATCTTATTTCTAAGAGATTTTGGGAGTCTCTTTAGAGCTGAGATAACAGTCTCTTCAAATTCCTTTCTTGTAAGCTTCATCATCGGGAGCCCATAGATTCGATTTATCTTACATAAAAAGTAGTCTCCCTTGAATCCCTCGAGGTCTGAGTTTGAATGGTTGTTATCACCTGATATGAGCCACTTTTTGCATTCCCTGGCATAAAAAGTGGAACGCTTGAAGAGTACGTGCTACCTTTCCTAATTACATTGACCTCTGGTCGACCAACCAACTCTCCCTGATACCTTATTTCCCTTATTTCTGTTATGTTGACATCACTATTTGGGTCGGGGGCAAGGACTGCATATGTAACCCTGAGATCCACCTTATCGCCCGCTCTTATGGTGTTTGGAACTGCCGATACCTCTTCAATTCTTATCATAGTCCCAGAGGATGATTGATAATTATATCTCTTAGCAGTCTCTTCTCTATTTCTTCTCACATCATAGGCATAATGGCCAACTGCACCGCCAACAAGGGCACCTATAAGTCCACCGATAATCGCCGTTTCTGTTTTATGGCCTTTATGACCTGCCACAGCACCAACAGTAGCCCCGGCAGCTGCACCAACTGCTGCTCCTGTTGCCGCCCCTTTGTGCTCCTCAAGTGTGGCACAACCAAAAGAGGCTATTAAAAAGGATAAAATTGTGATGAGTGATAAAACCTTTGTTTTCATTTAGGTCACCTCCTTAAATCTTTTTTAAATTATAGAATTCCTAAAGAAAAAATTAAAGATAATGAAGAAAGATTATTTTTTCTGAAGTTCTGGGACAATCTTTTCAAAATAATCGAGTACCTCTGGATTCATCAATGCATCCCTGTTAAGAACAGGTCTGCCATGAATTATATTTGTTACAGCA
Organism: Deltaproteobacteria bacterium; assembly: GCA_037440525.1. Taxonomy (GTDB): domain Bacteria; phylum Desulfobacterota; class BSN033; order BSN033; family UBA1163; genus JBBITW01. The sequence continues at coordinate 2,140 of JBBITW010000260.1, read as the reverse complement.
CTCTCTACCTTCTTCATATTTAATGTGTAAGGGGCATCGGGCATCTCCATTATTATCGAAGGGACATGCCGTGGAGATGCCTTTTCCCTCAGTGCTTTGATAATCTTCTCTTTTAGCTCTTTTGTTAAACTTCTGCCCTCGGAAAGTTTTACAAAGAGAATGATACGCTGATCCCCCTCCCAGTTCTGACCTATAGCAAGGCTATCGGCAATCTCATCAAATCCCTCTACAATGTTATAAATTTCAGAAGTCCCGATCCTGACTCCAGATGGTTTTAGTACTGCATCCGAGCGTCCATAAAATGTAATTCCACCTGTGTCGCTGTGCATTACAATATAATCACCATGGCGCCATACATTTGGATAATATTCAAAATAGGCACTACGATATTTCTCTCCATTTGGGTCATTCCAGAAATAAAGTGGCATTGAAGGTGCAGGAGCTTCACAGACAAGTTCTCCCTCTTTATCCCATATGGGATTTCCATTCTCATCATAGGCTTTAACCTTCATGGCGAGGCCTGGCCCCTGGAGTTCACCTGCATAGACAGGCTGTATAGGACTCCCTATTGCAAAACAGCCATTTATATCAGTCCCCCCTGATATGGAATTGAAATGGATATCCTCCTTCACCTCCCTGTATACCCATTCAAATCCCTCTTCGGAAAGAACAGAGCCAGTTTGAGAAATCTCCCTTAGAGAGGATAGGTCATAATCTTTACCAGGTCTAATTCCCTGCGCTCGAAGATAATTTATATAGCTTGCGCTCAGGCCAAAGATTGTTATCCTTTCATCTTCAGTCATCTTCCACATCGCACCAGGATCTGGATAATTCGGATTACCATCGTATAAAACTACTGTAGCCCCAGCACCGAGGGAACTGAGCAACCAGTTCCACATCATCCAGCTACATGTGGTAATATAAAAGATTTTATCATCACGTTTAAGATCCGTATGTAATATTAACTCTTTGAGATGGTTTATCAGAATACCCCCTACTCCCTGAACCATACATTTAGGCTTACCTGTAGTGCCTGAAGAGAACATAATGAATAAAGGATGGTCAGCAGGTAATTGTTCAAATTCAATTTTATCCTCTTCTCTTTTTGATAGAAAATCTTTATAACTTATGGCATTTGGTAATTCATCTATTTTCGGTTTTTCATCCAGATAAGGCACGATAATAACTTTTTTAAGGGATGGTATTGCCTTTGAAATTTCGTAAACATTACGTAAAGAACTAAAGGCCTTGCCTTTATAAAAATAGCCATCCACACTGAATAATACCTTGGGTTCTATCTGTCCAAGTCTATCAAGAGCTGCTTGAGGACCTATATCTGTTGCACAGGATGACCATACAGCCCCTATGCTTGTGGAAGCAAGCATGGCAATTGCCGTCTCAATAAGATTTGGCATATAGCCTGCAATCCTATCCCCCGGATTTATTCCAATCTCACGAAGGGAGCCTGAAAGTCGTGAGACTTCAGAGTAGAGCTCTTTATATGTCATCTTTTTTGATCTCTGTGTTTCGCCACGAAATATGAAAGCAAGGTGATCGTCCTGATATCTTAGAAGGTTCTCAGCAAAATTTAACCTCGCACCAATAAACCACCTTGCACCTGGAAATTTCCCGAGGTCATCAACAACCTTATCAAAATTTCTTGAAGCCTTAATTTCACCAAAGTCCCACATCGATTTCCAGAAATCAGGTATATATTCTATAGACCATTGATAAAGCTCATTGTATGAATTAAACGACTTTCCATATCTTTTATTAATGAAGTTGATGAATCTTTTCATATTCGAATTTTTAATTCTTTCTTCAGATGGTATCCATAAAGGCTTCTTCATGAATATCCCTCCTAAAATATTTTTTATTATTGAATACCATTGCTTTTTCCTTACGTCAAGATATAAATTTGTTAAGAGAGTTCTGAAAAAATCCTTGAACGACCGGGGAGGTAGAGTAAAAAAGCCCTTCGCCTGCCTGCAGGAGGCAGGAGCTCATCCCCCTCACCTTAATTCCCTCCTCAAGAGACTGTGTCGCAACAAGGTGTATGCCATTTTTGTCATTCCGAGTCTCCTTTTTTTGTCATTCCGAGTCTCCTTTTTCTGTCATTCCGAGCGAAGCGAGGAATCTA
>JBBITW010000259.1:0-3805 GCA_037440525.1 Deltaproteobacteria bacterium | reverse complement strand
TAAAAAGAGTCTTATAGACTGAGGAGGTGGGGTGGAAAAGCCTTCGAGCGGATACCTTTAATAGTTTAGCACCATTGATTAATACCCTGAAAATGCTTGATTTTATTTTAAGTGAATATAAGCAATTTAAATTCTAAATGTCCGCATTCGAAGGGTTTGGAACCCTACCTCCCCAGTCATTATAGGACTTTTTCAGAGTTCTCATTTATACCACTTGACATTTTAAAAATAATTAATTATATTATTAGCACTCTATTAAAGAGAGTGCTAATATAGGTTTATGGAGTTTATATAATGATAAATCTCCCTGTTGTCAAGAATTCTTTAGAGACATACCTTGTTCAAATTAACCAATTTCCGCTCTTATCACAAGAGGAAGAGTTTGAACTTGCCGTAAGATATCGTAAATACAACGATATTCAGGCTGCCCAGAAATTGGTCACATCAAATTTAAGGTTTGTTGTAAAGGTTGCCCTGGAGTATAAGTCTTATGGAGTTAAACTCCTCGATTTGATCCAGGAAGGAAACATCGGCCTAATGATGGCAGTAAAGAAATTCAATCCTTACAAAGGATATAGGTTCATTTCTTATGCCATATGGTGGATAAGGGCTTATATACAAAATTTTATTATCAAGACCTGGAGTCTTGTAAAAATCGGGACGACCCAGGCCCAGAAGAAACTCTTTTATAAAATTGGAAAGGTCAAGAAGGCATTAGAGTCCTATCATGATAACGAAAAGAAGTATGAACTTATTGCCAGTGATTTAGATGTTGACAAAGATGATATAATCGAAATGGAGCAGAGGATGTCAGCAAGAGATCTCTCACTTGATACTCCATTTGATGAGGAAAGTGAACTTACCCACCTTGAACTCCTTCAAGAACCTTCTCCCTCTCAAGAGGAAAGACTTCTTCAAGAGCAGGAAAAAAAGATCAGGGAAAGGGAGATTCAAAAGGCAATGAAACGCTTAAATGAAAAAGAGATTTATGTAATTAAAAATAGAATAATGTCTGACGAACCCCTAACACTTCAAGAGATAGGGGATCGTCTTAAACTCTCAAGGGAAAGGGTAAGACAGATAGAGAGCGAAGCCTTAAAGAAATTGAAGAAAGAGATTAGTGGCAATATCAATATCACTGCTTAAAAGGAGAAATCCAAAATGCCTATATATGAATATCAGTGCAATCGCTGTAACGAGGTCTTTGAAATATTTCATAAGATTGACGAAGATTGTAATCCTGCGTGTCCAAAATGTCTTGGACCGGCTAAGAAATTGATATCTGCAACAAATTTTATTCTTAAAGGGTCAGGTTTTTATGTAAACGATTACCCTTCAAAAAGCAGAGAGGAAGGGAAAAAGGCAGAAAGGGAAGGCATAGAGAAAGGCCAAAAAAAGGAAGAAAAAAGGCCTGAAAAAAAAGCCGATTGAATATTTCAAAAAAATCCACTAAATATTTCCTCCTTAGAGGGATAAATCCTATTTAGGAGTATATCAAATATCTTCTCACATAACTATCCAAGGGTTTTTATCATCAACACTTCAATAACAAGTTATCCTGTAATATTTTTGGTTCTTCTCAAATTTAGTTGCTAAAAAGGATTCTCCGATAGAATCGGATCCGCCTCTGGCAGAAAAGACTTTATTAGTGCCTTAAGTATTCTTTTAACTTCTCCTAATCTCTATTTTTGTAAATACCTAAACATACTTTGATATAATCTTTGAAAAATTTTTAATTCTTTGTAATTCTTAAGCATTTCCCTCGAATCCTTGAATCCTTGACCCCTTGAATCCTCGAGATTCTGTCAACTTTTTTGGAGATGATACATATTTTTTAATAAAGGGATCAGAAATATGATATAATGGCAATGGAAGGTGTGTCAGCAGGGAGGAATTCTTCTCCCAAAAGGAGGTGAGCCTATGCCAATCTATATCATGCTTACAAATTTAACTGATGAAGGTCGTAAGGTAGTAAAAGAGAAGCCAGGGAGGATTAAAGAAGTAAATAAAGAAGTAGAAAAGATGGGGGTAAAGGTTCTTGCTCAGTACGCCCTTCTGGGGATTTATGACTTCTTGAATATCCTCGAAGCCCCTGATAATCAGACAATAGCGAGGGTTGCTATAGAATTGGGATCAAGAGGAACACTGAATACCACAACCCTTGCTGCCATATCCGTTGATGAATTTATAGACACACTGAAAAAGAAGAAATAGAAAGGGAATGTTCAAAAAAAGAATCTTTATTTAATATCTCTGATTTTGACACACCTTCTCTTTTTTTAATAACTACCAACGATGAATTCATCTTTTTGAAGGAAATCTCCCTTTAAGCAACTTAACCACTTCATTTAGTATTAATTCTGAGACCTCCTCCTTTAGCATCAAAGGGGTATCCTTCACCTCACCTGAGGGAAATAAAATTTTTACCTGATTCGTATCTTCGCCAAATCCAACCCCTGATTTTGTTACATCATTTACCACAACAAAATCGAGATTCTTCTCTTTTAACTTTTTCTTTGCATTGAGAAGGATATCATCTGTCTCTGCTGCAAACCCAACAACAATACGTTCTCCTTTACTCCTGCCAACCTCTTCAAGGATATCCTCTGTCCTCTCGAGCTCGATGGACAAATGAGGATCGATCTTCTTCAATTTCCTTTCATAAACCTCTTTTGGCCGATAATCCGAAACAGCTGCAGCCTTAATCAAAACAGATGACCACTCCAAATGATTAAGAACAGCTTCCCTCATATCTTTGGCAGTCCTTACAGGGATAAACTTGATGTCCCAACGAGGAGGTGGAAGAAAACTGGGGCCTGAGATCAAAACAACATCTGCCCCTCTTCGCCTTGCCATCCTCGCAATTGCATAGCCCATCTTACCTGATGAAAGATTTGAGATGAATCGAACAGGATCGATGGGCTCCTGTGTAGGACCAGCAGTAACAACTAACCTTTCACCTTTCAAATCCTTCGGGGTGAATATGTCTTCTATCTTCTCCAATACATCACTCAATTCAGCAAGCCTTCCTCTACCATACCAATGGCAGGCAAGCTCCCCTTCTCCTGGCTCCATAACGAAGTAGCCTCTTTCGGCCAGAACTTCTATATTTTTCTTGAGTGCCCTGCTCTCCCACATATTGACATTCATTGAGGGAACAAAAAGTACAGGGGCCTTTGAAGCCATGACCATTGTAGTAAGAAAGTCGTCCGCTATACCATTTGCAATCTTTCCAATAATATTGGCTGTGGCAGGTAGGATAACAATCAATTCAGCGAGATCAGCCAGTGCAATGTGACCGATTTTTGTCTCTTCAAGAAGATTAAACTGATCAGTGACAACAGGATTTCCTGAAAGAGTCTGGAAGGTAAGAGGTGTGATGAATTGCTGAGCATTTCTTGTCATGACTACATGGACATGGACTTCCTTCTTAACCAAAAGTCTAACGAACTCTGCTGCCTTGTATGCAGCAATACCACCTGTTACTCCCAGGACTATCTCTTTACCCTTTAACATGTAATTCCTATACCATAAAAAAATAGATAGCACAAGTATAATTCAGGATTAAAAGTAACCCGTCACTTAAATGGGGCTAAGTTAAAAGATCTGGCAGGAATATCCTCGAAAATCTTATCAAGCGGACGATTTAAATTTTTAGTTCTTCTCCAATATAGTTATTAAAAAGGATTCTCCAACAGAATCGGAGCCACCTTTGGCGGAAAGGATTTTAGGATTCAAGGGTTCAAGTGCTTATTTTAAAAAGACTTTATTAGTTTCTTAAGCATTCTTTTAACTTCTCATATAT
>JBBITW010000258.1:0-3820 GCA_037440525.1 Deltaproteobacteria bacterium | reverse complement strand
AATGAGGTGTATGCCATGTTTGTCATTCCGAGCCTCTTTTTTCTGTCATTCCGAGCGAAGCGAGGAACCTTAGGAAAGATTTCTCGGCTAACGCCTCGAAATGACAACAGAGTGGTGTCATTCCGAGCGAAGCGAGGAATCTATAGAATTCAACCCCTTATAAAACATAGATTCTTCGGCTAAAGCCTCAGAATGACATTGCGACACAGTCTCGAGGAGAGGGCGGTACGACTCGCAACCGAGGTGAGGGGAAATTTCAAATATTTTTTGGTTAGATTTTTAAAGATTAAGTTTTTTTATTCTTTCAATAGATGAAATGCCCTCGAGGCAGCGCCGAGAAGGCCTGCCCTGTCATTCATTATTACCCTTACAGGAATCTGGGAGAGGAGGTCAGAATATCTTCCTTTATCTTTAAATGCCTTCATAAAACTTCCATCCTTTAGTTTCCAGATTATCTTCGGAGCTATCCCACCCCCGATGTAGATACCTCCAAGTGCCATTACATGAAGGGCCACATTTCCAGCCGCAGCTCCGTAGATTGATGAAAACATATCCAGGGCCTTAATGCAGAGCCTGTTCCTTTTTAAACGCGCTACTTCAGATATAACCGCTGGAGGGTCTCCTTGAGCAATTTTTTTTGAAAGCCATTCAGGTTCTTCTCCAAACCCCTTCTCTTCCTTCAAGAATTGGTAGATATAAAAAAGGCCATCTCCTGAAAGAACCCTTTCATAACTTACATGATGAAAATGTTTCATCAAATATTTAAGGAACTTGAACTCGAGGGGGTTTCTTGGAGCAAATTCAACATGTCCTCCTTCAGAAGGAGATGGAGAGTATTTCTTCCCGTCCCAAAAGAGGATTGCCTCACCAAGACCTGTACCAGCTGAAAGAAGAGCAGCATTCCCATACCTGATCTTTCCTTTATTTAAGACATTAAGGTCATTTGGACGTAGCATGGGTATACCATATGCATTGGCTACAAGGTCATTGATGATCTCAAGCCTTTTGATGGAGAATTCTTTCTGGATTTTCCGGGGATGGATCATCCACGGTAGATTTGTAAGTTTTATAATATCTCCGGTGATGGGAGCGGCAATACCCAGACATCCTGCAGTTATTTCTGGTTTTCCCTCCAGGAATTCCTTTAATACATCCTCAATCCCTTTATAGTTTTTACTTAAAAAGTTCCTTTCCAGAAATGGATGAAAAGAGTCGCCTTCCACTTTAAAAATTCCAAGTCGAACCCTTGTTGCACCAATATCCCCTGCCAAAATCCATCTCATGATTCATGCCTCTTTTTTTAGACCCCATTTAAATCTTAATATTTGACGATTAGTGTATCAAGGGTTAAAATAAAAAATTATAAATTTTTATAAAGGGGGGATATTATGAACTTTCAGGATTGTATCAAGTTTGCCAATGAAAACAGCCTTTGTTTTATTGCCACAGCCGAAGGTGATCAACCCCGTGTCAGGGCACTCAGGATGTGGTTTGCAGATGAGAAGGGTTTCTATTTTCAGACAGAGTCTGTAAAGGCCATTTATAAACAACTTCAAAAGAATAATAAGGTAGAACTCTGTTTTCATGCTCCAGGGCAGGGGGCTGGAACAATGTTAAGGGTTAGCGGTAAAGTTGAATTTCTCGATGATACGGCTCTTAAAAGCAAGGTTCTTCAAGACAGGCCTTTCCTGAAAGGGATCGGGATTAAGACACCTGAAGATCCACTGCTCGTAATATTTCGTGTGTATTGCGGGGAGGCCTATTTCTGGACAATGGCCAACAACATGAAGGAATCGGAGATTGAGAGAATAAAATTTTAGATCAATCCTTTTTGGGAGGATAAAGTTTTATGATTCGAGCATTCAATAAGCACTATCGCAAGGCTATTGATCTCCTGGAGAGTGTTTCGAGTAGTGATAAAATCGAAATAGCCGAGAGGATCATAGATTGGTTTCGTGAATTACCCGAAGAGTATCTTATCTCTTTGGCACTTTTTTTTAATGAGGTAATCGATGATCTTGGTGACGAAAGCCTGGAAAAGATCGATCTCAAGATAAAGAGAAAACGGAAAAGAAAAGAGGAAGAGGAATTAGAGGAAGAGGAGGATTTAGAAGAGTTTGAGGAAGAGGAAGAAGAGTATGGAGATGAAGAGGATGAAGATGATTATTAATCCCTAAATTCCCAAATTGGTTTCTCCAGGGGCTTTCCTATTTAGAGGCAGGTATGGCTCGATTATAAGCCCATCGTTCCATTCTACCAATCTCTTCCTTCATCGTAATGGAGAGAGGGACTATATTTCCTGCAGATATAACTATATCCTGTTCGGTGATAGATCGGTTTTCATTAAATGCCTCAATCATTGCTCCGTTTACTACCTGTTCTATCTCTGCTCCGTTAAAACCTTCAGTAACCTTAACCAACATATCTAAATTGAGATGTGAAAGGTCTACGCCGTTTTTCCTTAAGTGGATGGAGAATATTGCCTTTCTTTCCTGAGGATTGGGAAGAGTGACGAAAAAGATCTGATCGAAGCGTCCCTTTCTCAGCACCTCAGGAGGAAGAAGTTCTATTACATTCGCTGTGGCAGCAATAAAAACAAATGCATTTTTCTCCTGCATCCATGTAAGAAAAGATGCAAAGACACGAGATTGGGTTCCTCCCCCTGCCTTCTGACTCTGTATGCTTATGCCAGCCTCTATCTCATCAATCCACAATACTGAAGGGGCAACAGTTTCTGCGGTTTGAAGTGCAACATTGAGAGCCTTCTCAGGTTCTCCCACAGTCCCATCATATAGCCTTGCCATATCGAGGTGAAGAAGCGGGACTCCCCAGAAAGAAGCGAATACCTTAGCACATAGACTCTTGCCGCATCCTGAAACCCCTGTAATCAATACCCCCTTTGGAACCGGGATGCCTGAGACCTTTCCCTCCTTGCTTAAAACACCTGCTCTCTTTCTCAGCCAATCCTTAAGATTCTCTAAACCCCCAATTTCATCAAGGGCGGGCCTCTTTGTAACCAATTTTAGAATCCCTGACTTTTTGATAAGCTGTCCCTTTTCTTCAAGAACCGCATCGATCAATGAGGAGTCAAAGGTAACTCTCCCTATGAGTGCGCTTCTAAAAGCCCTTGCAACCTGATCGAGCGAGAGGCCAAGTGCGGCCTTCACCAGGCGATCCTTTAAATCAGGTTTCAGGGATTCCATAATTTTAGATGCATGGGGGCTTCCTGCAATAATACTGTTAAGGATACGTTCAACCTCAACCGCATCAGGCATCGGTAGGTCATAAACCACCATATCACGGCGGAGCTCCTCAGGGATGACAAGGATGGGAGAGAGGATGAATATTGTAGAATACCTGTTTTTTAAAGCTCGATGAGCATCCTTCAATTTTCTCGCGATAAGAGGATCCCTTTCCATCAATGAATGGAGGCCCTCAAAGAGATAAAAGGCCTGTTCCGAGCGCTGAATAACTTTATCAATAGCATCGAGAGGGTTTTTTGAATCTTCAATCTCTTCCTCTTCTCCGATTAAACCGCGAAAGGGATTCCATACGAAGAGTTTGGGCCTTGGCTGAAATGTGGATGAGAGTTCCTTGAGCAAACCCTCCACCCGATCTTCTTCATCCGATTGGATATAGACGATCGAGGTCTTTGAAAGGATTAATCTCTTTAGATCCTGAAGAATCTGTTGTTTCCTCGAAGTCTCTTCCATCAGTTATATATTTTACTAAAGATTATTTATATAGTCAATTTAAAAAACCCATTACGTGTAACCCGTCACTTAAATGGGGCTATTTTAAAAGATCTGGCAGGAATATC
>JBBITW010000257.1:0-3843 GCA_037440525.1 Deltaproteobacteria bacterium | reverse complement strand
GGTGTCATTCCGAGCGAAGCGAGGAATCTATAGAATTCAAACCCTTATAAAATATTCAGGTTAAGGCAAAGGTTAGGAAGCCAGTTTAGGCAAAGTGAATAGGTGAAGGAAATTTTTTCTACAGAGGCGGATCCACCTGTGGCAGGAAGACCAATTGCCTAACCTATAAACAAAACTGGCTTCTTAGCCTTAACCTTCAAACCAACCACTCTTATTTTCTAAGCAATTTAACTTCTTAATGTCCGCATTCGAAGGGTTTGAAACTTTACCTTCCCAGTCATTTTAGGACTTTTTCAGAGCTCTCTATATAAACTTTTGACACATTTTATTGAAATATAATAGAATATTTAAAACGTAACGTATTGAGAGAAAGTATTTAGATAAAGGAATGCTCGAGGTAAGGAATTTAAAGAAGAGTTTTGGGGGTATTCAAGCTGTAGATAATTGTTCCTTCACTGTAAGAAAGGGAACCATCACCGGCCTCATCGGGCCAAATGGGGCAGGCAAGACAACCCTTTTCAATTTGATTACAGGTTTTTATAAACCTGATAATGGAGAGATACTCTTCAAAGGAAGCAGGATTGATGGCCTTTTGCCCCATCAGATATTTTTGAGAAAGATCTGCAGAACATTTCAGATAACAAGGGAATTTAGCCAGATGACACTCCTCGAGAATCTTATGTTGATTCCTTCAAATCAGTTGGGAGAAAGGATATGGAATCCCTGGTTTCGGCAGGCTGCTGTTAGAATGGAGGAAAATGCACTGAGAGAGAAGGCACTTAAGGTTCTTGAATTTATTGAATTGATTCATCTCAAAGATGAATATGCAGGAAATCTCTCTGGTGGACAGAAAAAGCTCCTTGAACTCGGGAAGACCTTGATGGCAGACCCTGAATTTATTCTCCTTGACGAACCAGGTGCAGGGGTTAATAGGACACTGATGAAGAAGCTTGTAGAAAATATCAAGTACCTATCACTTGAGAGGGGAATCACATTTTTAATAATTGAGCATGATATGAATCTTGTTATGAACCTTTGTAATCCTATCATAGTAATGAGCGAGGGCAAAAAATTATCAGAAGGATCACCTGAAGAGATCAGAAATGATAGGCGTGTTCTTGAGGCATATCTTGGAGGACAATACAGGTGAGTCTATTAGAGGTGATTGATTTAACTTCGGGCTATGGCGAGACCATTATCCTCGATAATGTTTCTATTGAACTTCGTAAGAATGAGATTATCTCGATAATTGGACCAAATGGTGCAGGAAAATCAACCCTCCTTAAAACAATCTTCGGCCTCCTCAAACCAAAAAAAGGAGTAATCAAGTTTCAGGGAGAAGAAATTTCATACCTGAGCCCTGATAAGATTGTAATTAAGGGTCTTGGTTATGTCCCTCAGATTGAAAATGTCTTTCCATCATTAACGGTTCAGGAAAACCTCGAGATGGGAGCCTTTATAAGAAAGCGAAATTACCAGGATAGATTGGATGAGGTCTATGCCCTTTTCCCTATGTTGATAAAGAGAAAGGGAGAAAAGGTCGGTAGACTTTCTGGCGGAATGAGACAGATGGTTGCAATGGGAAGGGCTTTGATGCTTGAACCAAAGGCACTTTTACTCGATGAACCAACCGCAAGTCTTGCACCACTGCTTGTGGGTATGGTATTTGAAAAGATTGTGGAGATTAACCGTGAAGGTATAGCAATGGTTATTGTTGAGCAGAACGCCCGTGAGATCTTAAAGATATCTCACCGTGGATATGTTTTTGCTATGGGAAGAAAGGTATATGAAGATAGTGGTCTGGCCCTCCTCAATAATGAAGAGATTGGAAAACTTTACCTCGGAGGTTAAGAATTGGCTGAACTATTTGTTTATGGTATTGTCCTTGGAAGTATTATTGCTTTGGGCTCAGTTGGTTTAACACTGATCTATGGAATCCTCCGTTTTGCAAATTTTGCACACGGAGATTTGATGACTGCAGGGGCATATATAACACTATTCTGGGTTTCAACCTTTTTCAATTCCCTAAGAATCCCTGACACAACCTTCTACCCGCTATCATTTGGACTGAGAATGTTTTTAGCCTTTCCTCTCTCAATGGCCGTGATTGCACTCCTATCTATCCTTCTTGATCGGATATTATACGATCCACTGAGAAGGAGAGGGAGTAGTTCTGTGATCCTTTCTATGGCCGCACTCGGAGCCTCTTTTATAATCCAGATGAGCGTCCTCATTCTATGGGGTGCTGATTCCCTTTTTTATAGACCTGGAGTTTTACGGCCTGCTATGGAACTTCCACTCGGAATCAAAATAAGGCCTGATCAGATATTTATTCTTCTGCTCGTAACGATATCTGTCTCAGCACTCCATCTCTTCCTCAAATACTCACGAATTGGAAAGGCGATGAGGGCAACTGCAGACAATCCTGAGCTTGCGAGGGTAACAGGAATCGATACACGAAGGATCATCCAATGGACATGGGCATCTGGTGGTGCCATGGCAGCCCTTGGCGGAATCTTATATGGTATAGATGTTCAACTTCACCCGGGCATGGGATGGGGATTTATACTTCCACTCTTCACTGCCACTATACTTGGAGGAATTGGAAATATGTATGGAGCCCTGATCGGAGGACTGGTAATGGGTGTAGTCCAGCAACTATCAACTGCCTATCTTCTTCCCACTTATAAACCTGCAGTGGCCTTTATCATCATGATATTGATTCTTCTTCTGAGACCCCAGGGGATTTTTGGAGGGAAGGTTTTATGGAAATAGAAGGTTTGATTGCCTATCTGGTTTCACTTATTATACTCTCAGGTATATATGCCATCTTTTCTTTAGGCCTAAATATCCAGTGGGGCTATACAGGGCTCTTCAATATAGGGATTTCAGGTTTCTTCTGTATCGGGGCTTATACATCAGCCCTGATTACATCACCCATGCCTACAGGGATTTACGCCCAATATGTTCATCAGATATTTGGGTTGAACCTTCCATTCATCTTTGGAATTATTGGAGCTATGATCGTCTGCGGGATTATAGCCTTTTTAATAGGTATTCCAACATTGAGATTGAGGGAGGATTATCTTGCAATCACAACGATTGGAATTGCTGAGACTATAAGACTGATTTTCAATAATGAAAGATGGCTTGCCAATGGTCCAAGAGGATTGATGGGCCTTCCTCAGCCTCTCGATACCCTGGTCGAAGCTAAGTATTATAACTATATCTATCTCATCATTGTTCTTATAATCCTTATTTTAACCTATCTTGCTATAGAGCGTGCAATCCGATCTCCATGGGGACGCGTACTTCGGGCAATCAGAGAGGATGAGGTATCAACTGCAATGTGTGGAAAGGATATATTCTCCTTCAAGATGCAATCCCTTGTTCTTGGCTCAATTATAATGGGAATAGGAGGCGCTCTCTATGCCCATTATACCAAGGCAATCTCACCCGATGTCTTCACACCCCTTTACGGAACATTTATTATCTGGGTGATGTTGATGGTCGGTGGGAGTGGTAACAACAAAGGTGCTATACTCGGAGCATTTGTAGTCTGGGGTATATGGATCGGGACAAGATTTTTAACCGATCTTCTCCCCACTACATTAAAGGCCCGTGGCCCTTACATCCGTTTCCTTATTATAGGTATACTTCTTGAAATCATCCTTATCTATCGGCCGAGAGGATTTTTAGGGGAAGAGAAGAAAGTTTCAAAATTCATATAAGAAACCCTAACCCCCTCTCCCCAAGAGGCTGTGTCGCAATGAGGTGTATGTCATGTTTGTCATTCCGAGTCTCCTTTTCCTGTCATTCCGAGTCTCCTTTTCCTGTCATTCC
>JBBITW010000256.1:0-3863 GCA_037440525.1 Deltaproteobacteria bacterium | reverse complement strand
AATCGTCCGCTTGATAAGATTTTCGAGGATATTCCTGCCAGATCTTTTAACTTAACCCCATTTAAGTTACAGGTTACTTCTTAGTAATCCTTTTTATTGCCTCATCCAGACGGTTGTTGGCGAATTCTAAGAGTTCCTCCATATATTCGAGGTTGTGAACTCCATTTCCTTTTCTGGCCAGGTTATAATTGAACTCCGCCTCTCCAAAAGGTTTGCGGTAAATAAAAGTATGCCCACCACGGAGCTCCAGACGTCTGATTTCCTCCCTTACCCTCTCTAACTTTGGGGGGATTTTCTTTAACAATTCATCCGATGTTTTTTTCCATCTAATAAGTGTCTCACCATAACTCTGATCATGACATTCTATACACCTTTTCTTTATTGAATCAAAGGTTTCTTTCTTTTTTTCCAGAATTCCTTTATGGCAATCTACACACTCAACCGCATCGAGTTTTTTACTCGGTCTCTCCTGAACTCCAATCCCTCCCTTACCCTGAATCAACCTTTTTACAGAGAAATGGCACTCTCCGCACGTGACCTTTGCAATTTCTTTTCCATGATGGCAGTCCTTACAATTCTTCTGAAAAGTCTTTCCATGATCTTCACGGGGGGAGTGACAATCCAAACATTTTAAACTATTTCCCATTACATGGGTCTCATGAGAAAATTTTATCTCATTAAATGGAACTATTCTCCTCTCCATCCCAACATGACAGAGTGTTGTGCATGTCATCTCAGTTTTAAACTCCTTCGGTTTATAATTCTTATCAAGCGCTACCAGTGCCTCCTCTGTCTTATTTTTAGCTATATTTAGGAGTTTAAATGCATATTCTATATTGTGGACTCCCTTACCAAGAAGAACAAAGTTAAAATTGTGACGGGCTTCGCTGAGTAGATTTTGAGCCTTTTTAAATTCGGGCGTCCCTGCTTTGATCCTTTCAAGTTCATATATCTTTTTCTGGACATTAAATATCCTCTGATTCGTATCATTTTCTTCTTTTACAAGGAGCTTTTTCCAGTGCTTCAGTGTCTCGTCCCAACCCTCACCATGGCAATCAACACAGGTCTCTCCCAATGCCTTCTCAGCATATTTTGTTGTATATAGGGCAGCATGGCTCTCTTCACCTTTTCTGTGACAGGCTATACAATCAACATTTGTAATAAACATAAGGCTTGGAGAATCAGGAACTCCGATGCCTCCGCTACCCCTGTAAAAATCACGAAGAGGATAGTGCATATCCTTTGTATGGCATTTATCACAGACAGCCGGTGAATGAACCATTGTAAGAATAGGTCCAATCTCATGCTGAATGTGTGAATGGCAATCTGCACATTCAATCTTATGGTCTGTAACATGGTTTTTATGCATGAATTGAGGGGTATATTTGGTCCTCAATAATTCAGGTTCATTATGGCATTGCATACATTTTCCCTCGGGGACATGCCCATCTCCCCGGACGACATTGATATGACATTTCTCACACATTACACCTCTTGCAATGTATTTCTTATGGTTAAAATTCCATCCCTTTACCTTTATATCCCCTTTTGGTTCAATATGACATGATGTGCAACCCCCAACGGCACAAGAAATACATTCCTCCTCACCTTTTCCCCCAGCCTTATAGTAATGGCAAATAAAGCAGTTGATCTCATGAACAGTAAGATGAGCTCCCTGGACAAGCTGAGCATGGCAGGTTGTGCATCGAAGCTGCATTCCCCTCCTTAGTTCACCTAAATGTTTTTTATGGGAAAAGGCAACATTCTTATAAATTAAATCTCCTTTAAGATCTTCAATTTTATGACAACCCTTCTGAAGACATGCTGCATCACTAATCTCAGCATGAGGTTTACTAGGCCTTTTCCCAGAAAGAAAGTATGCAAGTGAAACTTGACCATCCACCCATTTCCCCTTGAGATGGTTTAAAAAACCAGGTTCGTAATGGCATTTTGTGCATGCAACCTGACGGTGAGTGGAAACCTTCCAGGACTCCATATAACCTTCCATCTGATGGCATAAACCACAGAATGTAGGGCTTTCAGTAAATTTAAGCAGAATCAAAGAGATGACAAAAAATAGTAGTATACAAAGGAGGAGAGAAGTTTTTATAGCTTTTTTATGTTCGATTGCCCCCTTTTTAAATCCATAAAAGACCTCAAACCAAAAATTCTTAATTAAATTGTAAAGTTCTTCTAAATTTTCTGGATTAAAAAATGCTTTTATTCTTCCTTTTATTTTTATAAGAATTGACTTAATCAGCAAATTAATATCTATCTTTTTCATTAGACCCCCCCTTAGAATTCTAATAATTAAATATAATATTTTTTAAAAATTATCAAACTAAAATGAGCGATTTTTTTGAAAGGAATTTAATTACAAATCATTGCTAAAATTTGAAAGGTGCACGGTAATCTCTTTTTAGAACGAGATGGTTTCGTATCTGGAGGAACATTGACTTTCACCTCAGAATAACATCTGTGAATCGTCTAAATTTAGAAAAAAAAAATTTTCATTTCCTGATTGATTTTTAAGCAATTTTTATATAAATTATAAACTATAAATCACCCCCCTTAAAAAGGAGGCATTATGTCTAAATTTATTATGGTTTTACTAATTATTGCCATTCTTACTCTATGCGTTCTCCTATTCTGGATTATAATTTTGAGTTTGGCACTTCTCTTTTTTGGGAGAAAGGGGAGTAAGGTGAATGAAATCCCCCCTTCAGAGAGAATTCTATTTCCCGAAAAGTGATTCGTAAAACTTTATACCAGCTATCAGCCATGCCCCATCCTTAGCCCAATTCCTTTGGCATCCATTGCATGAATTGGATATTAAATTTTTGGGGATTTCTTAAACATCTCTAAACACAATTGTGGGTTAATGATCTTAAAGATGTTATATTAAATAAATAGTTCAGATAGATTTTTCTAAATTGAGGTCATGATGAAAAAAAGAAAATCGCTTTATATCATTTTTCTCATTCTTCTCTCTTACCAGGTTGTTTACGGAGCAAAAAACCCAATTGGGTTTGCAATACCATTTCCTGATCTAACATTTAGACAAACCCTCTCAAAAGAGGATATGGCTTATCTCGGTATTGCACCGAAGAGAGTTTTTCGTCTGGGGGAGATTCGGGGAGCCCTTTTTCTAATTGAATATCTCAATACCTATTGCGTAAATTGTGTGAGGCAGGCGCCAATTTTAAACGAAGTATATTTACAGATACAAAAGGATCCATTTTTGAAGGGAAGGGTGAAGATCATTGGAATTGCCGCTGGAAATAACTCGGAAGAAGTGAGGCATTTTAAGAACCAGTATAAAATTCCATATCCTATTCTCCAGGATCCAGATTTTGATGCCCATCAAGCGGTTGGAGAGCCCCGAACTCCATTTATGATATGGGTAAGGAAGGATAGGGAGGGTAAATGGGTTGTGGTAAGTAGACACTTAGGGGTAATCGAGAGTGCCAAGAAGGTGCTCGAAGAGACAAAGGTTGTATTGCAATATGACCCTGCTCTATTTAAACCGAAGATAGGACCAATATATGAAGGGGATGCATTAATCCCTCCTCTCAGGGAAGAAGAGTTGATTCAAAAGGCGAGAATGGGAATGGAGACCTCAGGAGGGAGGGTTATTGAGCTTGAAAAGATTATGTTGAAGGATGGTGACTTCATTTATATGGGTAGTCTGGATTTTGGGCCTTACAAGAAAAAACTATTTTCAAAATTAGCCTCACGAAGGGCTGTCTGTGATATCTGCCATGATACCTTTTTCTTTTATACCTTCGATTCGGAGGGGATGATAGTAGATCTTATACCTATTCAATTAACTAAAGTAGATAACCTTAACTGGACAGAGGAGG
>JBBITW010000255.1:0-3875 GCA_037440525.1 Deltaproteobacteria bacterium | reverse complement strand
TGTAAAGAATAAAATTGGCTACTTCAATCTTATTAAGTTGGTGAGCCTTGCATACCTCGAAGGGTTCTATTATAAGCCAAGAGTGGATAAGGAACTCTTAAATCGATACAATGAAGGTCTTATCGCTTTAAGTGGTTGTGTAAAAGGTGAGATTGCCATCCATGCTGCACGAGGGGAGATGAAGAAGGCAATCTCGGCGGCGGAGGAGTATGCCAAAATATTTAATGATAGATTTTTTATTGAGATTCAGAACAATGGAGTTGAGAATCAACAACAGATCAATGAACGGCTCCTGGAAATATCCCGAGAACTTCGTCTCCCTGTGGTAGCTTCAAACGATTGCCACTACCTTCTTCGGGAAGAGGCTAAGGCCCATGAGGTTCTCCTTTGTATACAGACCGGAAAGACACTGAGTGACAGAGATCGGATGAGATTTCCATCGGATCAATTCTATTTTAGATCGTCCGAGGAGATGACGGAGCTTTTTAAGGAGATTCCCGAGGCCATTGAAAATACAGTTAAGATCGCAGAACAATGTAACCTGGAGCTGAAGTTTGATGAAAGGCATATACCTCGAATCTCAATCCCATCAGGGGAGTCTACGGATAGCTATTTAGATAGGCTTGCAAGGGAAGGGCTGGAGAGGAGGCTTCTTTCTCATCAGGGGAAGAAAGGATTTGAGGAGCGTCGCTCAAAATATTATGCCCGCCTTGAAGAGGAGCTAAAGATTATCAAGTCCATGGGATATTCAGGTTATTTCTTGATCGTTTCTGATTTTATCCGCTTCGCAAAGGAAAGGAGGATTCCTGTAGGTCCGGGAAGGGGCTCTGCGGCAGGGAGTCTTGTAGCATATGCCCTAAACATCACGGATCTGGATCCAATTGAATATGATCTGATCTTTGAAAGATTTTTAAATCCAGGACGTAAGTCGAGTATGCCTGATGTGGATGTTGATTTCTGCATGGAAGGCCGAAGTGATGTTATCCAATATGTGATGGATAAATATGGAAAGGAGAATGTAGCTCAGATTATTACATTTGGAAAGATGCAGGCAAGGGCTGTAATCAGGGATGTGGGGCGTGTGATGGGGATTCCATACTCGGAGGTTGACAGAATCGCAAAACTCATACCCAATACCCTCAACATCACCCTCGATCAGGCCATAGAACAGGAGTCTCAATTAAGGGAGATGATAAAGAATGATAAAAGAATAGAAGAGCTCTTTACCATAGCAAAATCCCTTGAGGGTCTTACACGCCATGCATCAACCCATGCCGCAGGTGTTGTCATCTCCAACAAGTCTTTGATGGAATACCTTCCCCTTTATCGTGGTCAGGAAGGGGAGGTTATGACACAATATGCCATGAAAGAAGTTGAGGCGATAGGTCTGGTCAAATTTGATTTCCTCGGTTTGAAGACACTTACTGTTATCAACCATGCAATTCAACTTATAGAAAAGGACCGGGGGGTTAAGATAGAACTTTCTCAGATTCCTCTTGATGATAAGGATGTCTTTGCTCTCCTGAGCTCGGGATCAACACTTGGCATCTTCCAGCTTGAAAGTTCAGGTATGAAGGACCTATTGATTAAATTAAAACCTGAGAATTTCCGAGAGATCATTGCTCTGGTTGCACTCTACCGCCCAGGCCCTTTACGCAGTGGTATGGTGGATGAATATATAAACCGAAAGAATGGAAAGGAATCCATAAGATATGAGGTAAAGGAGCTCGAAGAGATACTTTGTGATACCTATGGAGTCATCGTATATCAAGAACAGGTCATGAGGATTGCGAGCCGACTTGCCAATTTCAGTCTCGAAGATGCAGATATCCTCCGGAGGGCAATGTCTAAAAAGGATCCAAAAGAGATGCAGATGCAGAAAGAGAAATTCTTAGATGGGGCAAAGAAGAATAGGATACCTTTAAAGAAGGCTGAGAAGATATTCGACCTGATAGCGAAGTTTGCAGAGTATGGATTTAATAAATCTCATAGTGCGGCCTATGCCCTTATTGCCTATCAAACAGCTTATTTGAAGGCCCATTATCCTATTGAATTTATGGCAGCACTCCTCACAAGTGAAGCCCAAAATCCCGAAAAGATTGTAAAATATCTTGCTGAGTGTCGAGAGATAGGAATCTCAATTCTTCCCCCTGATATAAATGAGAGCTATAGAAATTTTACAGCTGTAGGTAATCAGATACGTTTTGGCCTCGCAGCAGTAAAAAATGTTGGAGATTCAGCCATCGATTCAATCATTTCGGAGCGAGAGAGGGGAGGGAAATTTCTATCTCTATTCAATTTCTTAAATAGGGTGGATCTGAGGAAGGTAAATCGAAGGGTGATTGAAAGTTTGATCAAATGCGGGGCTTTCGATTTCACAAAGGTTTACCGCTCACAGATGCTAACCGTTCTGGACGATGTCCTTGAGCGCGTCCAGAGACTTCAGAAGAAAAAGGAAGAGGTTCAATTGAGTATGTGGGGGACTGCCAATGAAGAAGAGGAGAAATTTCCAGAAATGGATGAATTCCCTGAGAGCCAGCTAATCCTCTTCGAAAAGGAGACTATTGGATTTTATATTTCACGACATCCCCTTCTGTCCTATCAAGAGGATATTAAAAGGTTGACAAAGGAAGATACCTCAACCCTTTCGAGCCTTCAGAATGGTTCTGAAATAAAGATCTGTGGTCTTGTTTCTGGAATTAAAGAGATCGTTACTAAAAAGGGTGATCGGATGGCTTTTCTCAACCTTGAGGATATGATGGGTTTTGTGGAAGTTATCCTTTTCCCGGATGTATACAGGGCTTGTTTACCGATATTGAAAGGCAAAGATCCAGTGGTTGTTCGGGGGATCCTCGATAATTCAGAGGATCGAATAAAGATTAAAGGAATAGATATTTATCCCATTTCTAAATATTTATCCAATTCCGATAAGGTCCTTCATTTAAAGATTCCCCTCTCCTTTGTAAATAAATCCAACCTCGAGAGTTTAAGGGAGATCATTCTTTCCCATAGAGGCTCAAGTTCCATCTATCTTCACCTTACCAATGGAGAAGGTGAAGAGACCGTTATTGCCCTTCCGGAGCTTTATAATGTTACTCCATCAAAGGAATTTCAGGATCAGGTGAGAATGCTCTTCCCATCTCCGATATTCACTTTTGAATAAGAAGGTCTGATTATGGTTAAACACTATCTGGATTTTGAAAAACCCCTTGTTGAGATAGAGAGAGAGATCGAAAATCTGAAGAGATTTTCTAATGGAAGACAACCTCATTTCCAAAGCCAGTTAAAGCACCTTGAAGATAAGCTTCGTAAGTTACAGGAGGAGGTTTTCTCGAACCTAACAGGGTGGCAGATAACTCAACTTGCAAGGCATATTGATCGTCCTAAGGCTTCATATTATATTCAGACGATGTTTGAAAATTTTATTGAGCTTCATGGAGACCGAAATTATGCGGATGACCCTGCCATCATAGGAGGGATATCACAAATTAATGGACGTTCCATCATTGTGATTGGTCATCAGAAGGGTTCGGATGCAAAGGAGATGGTTTTTCGAAACTTCGGGATGCCTCATCCTGAAGGATATCGAAAGGCATTAAGATTGATGAAATTGGCAGAGATGTTTCAAAGACCTGTTCTGACAATGATTGATACCCCTGGTGCATTTCCAGGGGTTGGCGCTGAAGAGAGGGGGCAGGCAGAAGCAATTGCGAGAAATCTCAAGATGATGATGATGCTAAGAACCCCCATTATTACAATCATTATAGGGGAAGGGGGAAGCGGAGGTGCTCTGGCGATAGGTGTGGGTGATAGAATCCTGATGTTGGAATACTCCATATATTCGGTAATATCTCCCGAGGGCTGTGCCGCAATAC
>JBBITW010000254.1:0-3881 GCA_037440525.1 Deltaproteobacteria bacterium | reverse complement strand
GAAGCGAGGAACCTTAGGAAAGATTTCTCGGCTAACGCCTCGAAATGACAACAGGGTGGCATCATTCCGAGCCTCCTTTTTTGTCATTTCGAGCGAAGCGAGGAATCTATAGAGAATGCCACACTCTTCGGGCTCGCAATGACTTTCTTTTTCATTGCAAACGAAGGTAAGTTATTTATATTCTCATTAGATCGATTCAATTAATTAACCTGTATTTAAATATAAGTGAATCTAATATGTGATGAAGCTCGGCAAAAAGGTAGCAATCTTCGGAAAGAGAAGGATGATTATTGTGCAGATTACCTGTGCGGTAAGAAAGGGCATAACCCCTTTAAATATAGTCTCGAGTGGAACATCTGAAATACCCTTTATTACATAGACATTTACCCCTACAGGTGGCGTAAGCACACCCATTTCAGCAACAAGGACTATTATAACCCCAAACCATATTGGGTCAAATCCAAGCTTCATGGCCACGGGGTAAAATATTGGTATTGTTAAGACAACAAGGGCCATAGAATCCATAAAACATCCACCTATGAAATATATAAAAATTATGATTATCATAACAACCATTGGGGAAAAAGGAAGTCTTCCAACCCAATCTGCAAGTTCAAAGGTTATTCTCGATACTGCCATGAAGTGGCCAAATATTGTAGCTCCTGTGATAATAAATAAGATCATACAGGATGTCCTAAGCCCTTCCTTACATGCCTCGAAGAAACTCTTCAGGTTTAGCTCCTTTCTGACAAGACCAATGATTAAGGCTCCACCTGCTCCAATTCCACCGGCCTGGGTCGGGCTAAACCAACCGAGAAATAACCCACCAATTACTAAGAAAAATAGGATAATGGCCTCAATGATTCCTGCTGATGCCCTGAACTTCTCTCTCCAGGTTGTTGGTGCACCAGGAGGACCAAGAGATGGGTTTCTTAAACAAATGATAACAATTGCAGAAATCATCAGTAATGTAAGAATTATCCCTGGAAGGACTCCTGCAATGAAAAGTTTACCTATTGATTGTTCTGTCAGTATCCCATTGACAATAAATATTGTGCTTGGTGGAATCATATTACCGAGGGTGCCTGCTCCAGCAACAGTGCCTGTGGCGAGTGTATCATCGTAGTTAAACCTCTTCATCTCTGGAAGGGCAATCTTGCCTATTGTGGCTGCTGTTGCAGCAGTCGACCCGCATATGGCAGCAAAGAAGGCACAGGCAATTACTGTAGCCATCGTGAGCCCTCCACGCATCTGCCCTACCCATGCATAACCAGTATCGTAAAGCCTTTTGCTGATTCCTGAGGCGTAGGCAAAACAACCCATCAGGACAAACATTGAGATAACCGTCAGTGGGTAAGAAGAAAATTGTTCAAATATATCCCGTGCAAGAATACTGAAGGCTGCCTGAAGGTTAGAGAGAACAGCAAAACCTACAAATCCTACAATCCCCATTGCAAAGGCAACCGGAACCCTGAAAAGAAAAAGTAAAACGAGAACTGCAATCCCAATAGCGCCAACAGTAAGTTCACTCATCCTCTTATCACCCTAATTAAGGAATTTAGAAACTTCTGTAAAAAAATGAGACAGACCGAAATACTGGCAAAGGAAATTGCATAAGGAAATGGGAAAAGGGGTAACCTTAATTGAGACATGCTCTGCTCACCTGCAATCTGGAATGAACGACCGAGGACGAAGAGATGCCAGACAATGGTGATGAAAAAGGCGAGCCCAAGAAGAGAAACTATGGTATCAACAAATGCCTCAATACGCCTCGGTAGCCTTGAGACTATAAATTCCACCTGGATATGACGGCCCAGAATCACTGTTATTGCCAGAGAAAAGGCAATGGCTATGAGCTGGGAAAACATCACAATATCAATGGCACCCTGGATAGGTAATTTTAAGATTTTTGTCAAAAAGACATCAATGCATGTGACAAAGAGCATTATCAGAAATCCCAGAATCCCTATCCATTCAAGCCAATTACTCACCCTTCGATTAAATTTTTCAAATTTGCTTAACATTGTGATAAATTCCAGTCCCTCACCCTCTCCCTAATGAGAATATGTCGTAATGTCATTCTGAGGCTTTAGCCGAAGAACCTATGTTTTATAAGGATTTGAATTCTATAGATTCCTCGCTTCGCTCGGAATGACACCACTCTGTTGTCATTTCGAGGCGTTAGCCGAGAAATCTTTCCTAAGGTTCCTCGCTTCGCTCGGAATGATAGAAAAAGGAGACTCGGAATGACAAACATGGCATAAACCTCATTGCGACATAGTCTCTGAGTGGGAGAAAGTTACTTCTCATCTCCCCTCTCCCCAATGCGTGGGGAGAGGGTTACTTTATCCTTCCCTCTCCCCAATGTGTGGGGAGAGGGTTAGAGTGAGGGGTCTGTATTTAGGTTAAGCCAAAGGCTATGAAGCCGGTTTGGGCCTTAACCCTCAAACCAACCACCCTTATCTAAGAATGGATTCAGGCCTCATCTCTTTTGGTCCTGTTGGTGATGGGATTCTCCATTCTATCTGCTTCTTTGTCCAGTATTCAATTCTTTCACGGAGGAATTTAATCCAGCTTTTTACATCTTCCTCTTTATAACCTTTACCAACCAACTCTTTTATATAACCATCTATTGCTGCCTCGGCTGCATGCTTCCACCTTCCTGCCTCTTCAGGTGAAAGCTCTATCAGCTCAACTCCTTTCTCCTTTGCAAACTCAAGCCCTTCAAAATCTATGGAATTCCACATCAAGGCATACCTCTCCCTGAACATTCCACTGACCTCAGTGAAGATGGCCTGAATATCAGGAGGTAACCTATTCCACGTATTTTTATTCATTGCCACATAGAAGGCATATGTATTCCCAATCTGCCACGATACTGTAGTATACTTTACCACTTCTGCAAATTTGAACGTCTTTAGCGTCTCATAAGGTGTAAAAACTCCATCGTTTACCCCTTTTGATATTGCTGAATAGACTTCAATCATGGGTGTGGGAGCTGCGGTTCCACCAAGGGCCTTAACAATATCACCTGGCCTTCCAGGACCTCTTATAATTAATCCTTTCATATCCTCAAGTTTTCTTACAGGCTTTCTGCTGATGACAAGGCTTGGATTACTGCCGTTGAATAAAAGTGGATGGACAACATCCCACTCCTTTGGCTTAAATTTAACATAAAAATCATTTATACACTGGCTTGCTACCCAGGCGCTTGGATAGCCCAAAGGCATGTCACAGACCTCTGTGACAAGGAAACGACCTGGGCTGTATTCAACATGAGTATAGCCCATATCAGCAATTCCTTTGATTATCCCATCAATCATCGCAGGAGCGGTAAGCAATGTCCCGCCAGGGTAGTAAGTAATCTTCACCCTTCCACCCGAGCGTTTCTCGATCTCTTCTATAAATTCAGGGCCGATCAGGGATTGTTTTCCTGGAGGAGGAAAGAAATTTGCAAATTTTAATGTTATTACCTTCTGCTGTGCATAGGATCCATTAAATGGTAAGAAAGTTATTAAAAACCCCAAAAAAATCATTCCACAAAAGATCAATAACCTATCTCTTTTCATAATCTAACACCTCCTAATAATGGAATTATTTAGGCTCATTGAGCCCCACCCGCATTATTATGACCTTTTTTATATATCTACCAATATCATTTTATATTGTCAACATTTTTTTTGGAGAACGCTGAAAAAGTAGTTAAATAAGAATTTATAGATTGGAAGGTGGGGTGAAAAAGCCTTTGCCTACCTGACGGCAGGAGCTCATCCCTCACCTTAATCCTCTCCCCCTGGAAGACTGTGTCGTAATGTCATTCTGAGGCATTAGCCGAAGAATCTATGTTTTATAAGGGTTTGAATTCTATAGATTCCTCGCTT
>JBBITW010000253.1:0-3921 GCA_037440525.1 Deltaproteobacteria bacterium | reverse complement strand
ATATACTCCAGGGAACTGGATAAAGAAAAGATAGGTTTGACAGATTAAAACCTCCAAAAGGGTGGGGTCAGTGCAGGTCTTGCAATACGACATGAATAATGTTGCATCGTTCTGATTTCAGACCTCGGATAGCAAACAATTCTGAAATTATTATAAAATATAGTTTGATGTTTAATTAAAACTAAATTAGATTAATTGAAGGGGTAAGAGGTGTTTGCTTCTTTAAATCTCAAACAACCACTACTGCACAACATAAATTTTACTGTTGATGAGACCATTAAGAATATATCTGATTCGATAAAGAGATGGCTTGTTATATTAACATTCGGAGCTATTATTATTGTCGGACTCATCCCTTTAAGCAAGTTTTTTATCAAAAGTTTCTTTAGTGAACATACCTTCTGGGTGAACGCTCCAACACATTCATTTCTTGAAGCATTTTATGCATTGATATCTATTATTATCGGACTAATTTTATCATTGGAATATCTTTCTTCTGGTAAGGCAAAAAGTCTCTTCCTTACTTTCGCTTTTTTCTCTATGGGGATCCTCGATTTTTTCCATGCCTTTTCTGAATACTGCCATAACATGTTTGTGTGGTTCCATTCATCCGGGGCCTTTTTTGGATCTTTATTTTTCTTCTTATCACTTTTAATTGTGGAGAAGAATAACGATGACAATAACAGTTATGCCCTTTTAAAAAGGAAGTTCTACATACTTCTGGGGGTTACTTTAATAGTTGTCTTTGCTTTACTTTCTATTAGATTTTACTATCTTATACCGGATGCTCTCGTAACACACTTACCGCATCATACCCCTGTGACCATGGCAAAGGGCCAATTCAGCTATGTTATTTATTGCATAAATTTTCTGTCCAGTATATTTTTCTTAATAGCGGGCCTAACCTTTATCAGAGGATTTCTGCAAAGTAACGATGTAATTTACCAAATCTTTGCTACAGCGGCGTTACTCTTATTTGGGAGTGAGCTATCATTTGTCTTTTCAAAATTGTGGGACCCTGTATGGTGGTATTGGCATTTTATAAAGGTGCTCATAGCTACAGGTCTTCTGTTAGGGCTGGTTTATGGTTTCATGCAGACACTTTTTAGACTTAACAAATCCCGAGCTAAATTAACAGAATTGATTGAAACAATAAAAAAGAAGAATATTGAAATTATGGATGCTTATGAAAGATTGAAGGAAACACAAAAACGTCTGAAAGAATCCGAGAAGCTCGCATCAATGGGTAAGATGGCAGCCGCTTTGGCTCATGAGATAAGAAATCCTTTAGGAGCAATTACAAATTCAGTAGAGGTCTTAAAGAGGTGTGGGTCGTACAGTTCAGACGAATTGGAACTTATTTATATAGTGGAAACCGAACTCGAAAGATTAAATAAACTTACCGAGGACTTTCTTTCTTTTTCAAGGTCTTTTAGACTAAAAAAGACTGAGACAAACATTCATTCTATAGTAGAAGATGTCTTTTCTTTATTACATCTTGACAGGAAGGAGTCTGGGGTAAGGATTGTTAAATTCTTCGATCCTGACATTCCGATGCTTCTGACTGATAGAAACTATATCAAACAGGCTCTGCTGAATATTTTTCTGAATTCGATAGAGTCAATGCCAGACGGAGGGGATTTGATCATCAGCACAAGGTATAAACCACTGGAAAGTGAAGTAGAATTGGTGGTCGAGGACTCAGGGGTAGGGATGTCTCCAGAGACCATTTCTCGTGCATTTGAGCCTTTCTTCACCACAAAAGAAAAGGGGCTCGGCATCGGGCTTAATATTGCACAGAAAATTGTTCATGAACATGGTGGATACATAACGGTATCGAGCAAGGTTGGGGAGGGGACAACGGTGATATTACATTTACCTGTTATTATTGGTGAGAAAACATTTTTAAAAGACACAGAGGAGCCTTGGTTACAACGACATTGACGCACAAAATTCTTATAGTAGATGATCAGGCAGGAATGAGGAGAAGCCTCTCGATACTCCTTAAGAAGGCTGGCTTTTTAGCGGAGGAAGCAGAAAATGGAGAACAGGCTATCGAACTTCTCGCCAAAGATCATTTTGATGCTGTTATTGCCGATCTCAAGATGTCACCAGGCACAGGGCTTGATCTTCTTCTGTATGTTAAAGAGAGGTATCCTTCTACAGAGGTAATCATAATGACAGGATATGGAACGGTTGAGTCTGCTGTGCTTGCTATGAAGATGGGTGCCTTTGACTATATCTCAAAGCCTTTCAAGTATGAAGAGATCCTTCACAGGGTGAGAAAGGCTATTAACACTGTTTATGACAAAAGGGATATTGATTCATTTTTGAATAGTTATAAAAGAGAGGGAGAAAACCTTCCGTTTATTGGCAAAAGCAGACAGGTTCAGGCTGTGGTGTCTCTTATAAAGAAGGCATCAGAAGTTGATCTACCCGTATTAATTACAGGCGAGACAGGCACGGGAAAGACCTTAGCGGCTAAGACCATTCATGCCCTCAGTAAAAGGGCTAACAAGCCATTTATCTCTCTAAACTGTGCTGCAGTACCAGAAAATTTATTCGAAAGTGAATTATTCGGACATATTCGTGGGGCTTTTACAGGAGCATATCTTGAAAGAAAAGGATTGATAGAAGAGGCAGATGAGGGGTCTATTTTATTAGATGAAATAGGTAGTATGCCAATCACTATACAAACAAAACTTCTTGATGTTTTGCAAGATCGACATATCCGAAGAGTAGGCAGTAATAAGAGCAAAAGAATAGATGTCAGGATATTGGCTGCCACAAATACAGACCTCGAACATGCTGTAAAAGAAGGAAGATTTCGAGAGGACCTTTACTATAGGATAAATGTAATCCGTATACACCTACCACCTCTTCGAGAGCATAAAGAGGACATCCCGCTACTTGCCCAGTATTTTCTTGATCCCTGCAAAAAAGAGCTTAGCAGGCCTGACCTTAAGTTCTCTAATGGTGCCCTCGACTTTTTGTATACTCACGATTATCATGGAAATATAAGAGAACTCCAGAACATCATATGGCGTGCAGCGGCGTTATGTCAGGACTCACTTATAAAGAAAGAAGATTTAGCTCTTGGCTTTACGGTGCAGCTGTTTAATGTACAGAAATCGCAGTCTGATGACTATGGCGGACCAAAAACATTTGAAGAATGGGAAAGGGATTTGCTGGTGAAAACTATTGAAAAGCACTCCCATAACCTTACCAAAGTGTGCAAAGAGCTCGGAATAGGCAGGACAACACTCTGGAGGAAGATGAAGAAGTACGACATAAGTTGATTATTTATCTTTTTCTGAGAACCATTTTATAAGATCACCTGTGATAAGAAATTGATCTCCTTCTTCATTTCTTACGAGTTGATAAAATGGGCACTTTCTGCAATCTTCGTATTTTTTTGCAAAACTACCCTCAATCTCACCTCCACACATAGTTCCGGCAACTATCCAGCAAACCCTTCCCGCATTAATACCACCATGAGCGCCGTTCAGGTGATCATAAAGCGGGACAGGACATACCCCGAGTTCTTTTACTTTTTGCCCTCCTGGCTCTCTGCCGCACTTCATAACTTCCCAGCAGTTTTTTTTCCTCTTCTTAATTTTCATTACATACCCTCCCTGAGGATCCATATGTTTGTTTTCGGTCTTAACCAATAAAAAAACTCTCCAGAATCAATAAGGTCTTTAGACGACCCTTTAATGTGGAAGATTACTCTGTATGTGAATAACAGATTAATATCGCCTTCAAAGTTTCTATACACATTCTCAATAGGGATGTTTATAAGTGTCTGAATCTCTTTTTGCGAAGCGGACAGAACGAAACCCTGAGGGTTTAGCCCTCTGCCCTTCAATTCTCTCCACTGACCGATAATTTCGGTCTGAATATAAAACTTACATTCGAGTT
>JBBITW010000252.1:0-3923 GCA_037440525.1 Deltaproteobacteria bacterium | reverse complement strand
TTACTTTATATGTCTTTAAAATTGATAAAAAATCTTCTCCTCTCGGAAGAGATCCATCAATGTAATCTGCTAATCCTCTTGGTGGATAATGTATAAATACAAAAATATATTTCTTCCCCTTCCCCTTCTTAGACAATATCTCACACAGGTAATTTAAATAAGATTCTGGATTATTGGGATCAACTCCACATATTATAAAAAGAGACCCTCCAAAGATAAAATCGAAATTCATAGGTCCGTAAAGCGATTCAAAGACCTCTCGGGTAACCCTCCTTTTTTTATTCTTTATCTTTGAGCTAAAATCGATATCATGATTTCCCGAAACAAGAAAGACAGGAAAAGATGGCCTCATCTCCGATGCCATTTCTGTTAGAAAGAAACGGTGTTTCCATATATCAGGTTTTTTTACAAAATCCCCCAAGATAACCATAAAAGATGGCTGATTCTTCTTTATGGCCAGTTCGATAAGGGCTTCTGAATTCTCACTACAATAAGTATCTCCAATAACTAAAAAGGAAAAATTAGGGTCATTATTATCAAATTTTGATATAATTTCGCCTCTGTTACCTATTAGATGGTTTTTAGGAATTTTCTCGAAATCTCTTAAAAACCCGATTACCATTGCCCAGAGGATTGTCAATATAATGGTAATTATAAGAAAGAATAAAGATAAGAGAAATTTCTTTCTTATTCTCCTCATAGAATTCATTTAACCTCCCATCATCTTGTTGGAGATTAAAAGAAGATCCCAGCGACCTACTCTCTTCCTCTCGAGTGGATAAAAATCTATCTTTAAATCTCTTTTGATTTTATCAAAGTCATTTGATTGAATAATAATAAAAATCCTTTTATCTGATTTTATAATCTCAATTAATCGATCTTTGTTCCTTATCTCCTCGATAAGGCTCTTCTTCGTATAGTAGAGTAGTCCTGTAGAAAGAAAATAATAGAATTTAATTTCATCCTCTGGCTCTATCCTTCTTAAAACCTTTTCAGCAAATCCTTTCATTGATCTCTGCTCATTAAAATTTGAAGGGATTATGTAAGAAATATGAATATGAAAAAAAACAAAAATTATTACAAGGATTAAGAAAGATTCCCATTTCATTTTCTTTAAATTGAACAGTAGTGAAATCAGTGTTCCGAGAAATAGGTATATTAGAACAGGAGAAGAAATCTTCTGATATGGTTCAATCTCGGGGAATAATTTTATTCCGTATCCAGAAATAATGGCAATTGAAATCAGAAAAAATATCGAAGTTAAAAACATAATACCAAAAATCAATCTTTTACTTTGAAGAGGTGATAACATTTCTCTTTCCCAAAGGCTTGCGGCCATCAATGTAGAGGCAGGATAAAGAGGTAGTATATATGTATCATTTTTACCTTTTGAAAATGTGAAAAAGAGGAAAATAGTGGCAAACCAGACTGAAAGAAATACGGATTCGCTCTTTCTCTCCTTCCCCGGTCTCAGAAATTTTGAAAAGGGTATAAAAAATGTCCATGGAAGAAATTCTATCGGGAAACGGATAAAGTAAAAATAGAAGGGTTTGATATGGAAATGTCTTCCACTACCTGTAAGTCTCCCAATTGTTTGAAATAGTATAATCCTCTCAGTATATCCTCTTCCACCTATCAAGCAAGCTGGAGCAAGCCAGATAAAAATTATTAAAAGAGATAAAAGGAATCCCAAAAATAGATTTCTGTTCCAAAACTTTTTTAAATCCCCTTGAGAGAAAGAATAGATGAAAAAGATTAAAATGTTGAGGTAAGAAACGGGCCCTTTTGTCAGGACTCCCAATCCTATAAAAATACCACCTAATAAATAATACCTTCTCTGGACTTCTAAGTTCTTGTAGCCAGAATAGAAGCAAAAAATGGTCAATAGAAAAAATAGAGTGAAGACGGAATCTAACATCATCCAGCGAGAAATCTGAGGAAAAAATAAACTGGTACTGAGCATGAGTGCAGAAAGAAAGCCCACACGAGCATTAAACATTCTTTCGCCTAAAAGAAATGTGATGAAAAGAGTAATCAAACCTGCAAGTGAAGAAGGAAGTCTATTTGTTAATTCAGAATCCTCTCCTGAAAATAGAACAAATAGATTTACAATCCAGAAAAAGAGAGGAGGTTTTTCAGCATAAACCTTTCCATTAAGATGAGGTAATATCCAGCTCCCACTATCCCGCATCTCCCTTGCCACTAAGGCATATCGTGTCTCGTCGGGATCCCAGAGATCACGTCCTCCGAGATTGAAAAAGAAAATAAACATTCCCAAAGTAAATAAAATGATAATGTAAATCTTTCTCATAAGGTTTAAAATTTCTGGTTCTTACTAAATTTCGTTACCAAAAGGGTTAGAGGATTCCAGGATTCAAGTGTTCAAGTGAGTTATCTATAAATATTTTTAATTCTTTGTAGCCCTCGAATCCTTGAATCCTTCACACCTTAAATCTTTATGATTTTGGCAACTTTCTGTAGATGATCCTAATTTTTTAATCTTAAGGATAATCAAATTCTCTTCCTTATAATTAATTCTCTTACATTGGCTGACCTGAAAGCCTTGCTGTATAAGTTCTTTCTTAACGCTTTCTTTCATAATAACGGCTATCTCCCCTCTTTCTTTCACCTTTTTAAATAACTCCTCTTCATTTAAAAAAAGTGGAATTGTTCCATCCCAGTAAAAATTGATTTTTCCAAGGGTATCAACATCCATCTTATAACCAAAAATATCTTTATAAGACTTTATCTCTTTATAAAGGACCGGGCCAATTGTCTTTTCACCATTCTTTTTAATCAAAAAATACTCATATCCATGGTAGCTAAGGATTGTCCCAGCTATCAGCAAACAAAATAAAATGGTAGACCTCTTTTGTCTCCAGTAACTTCCCATCAAAAGGGCAAGAGGAGGAAAAGCAGGTAAAATATATTTCGAGGCCCTATAGGGGAATAATGAAAGTAATATAAAGAGGCCTATGAACCAGATAATAAGAAATTCCTCCTTTCGATTCCTCTTCTTCTGCCAGTAATAAAATATCAAATGGGGAAGGAATATTGACCATGGCGCAAAATCGAGCGAAATACGGTATATATAAAGATAGATTGGAGCTCTTCGTGAAAGAATCTTGGTCTCCCTCCAGGTCTCAAAAGCAGTATTAAGACCCACTCTATATAAAAAAGGAATAAGCCAAATGCTTAAAGTCATACCAATTATCAGATAACCCAAAATGGACTCTTTTTTTATAAGAATTTTCAATTTACCATCTCTTAATAAAAATAATGAGATAATGAGTATTGGGAAAATTATTCCAACAGGGCCCTTTGTTAAACCTGCCAATCCTGTAAAGAAAAATGAGAGAAATAAATACAATTTTTTATTACAAAAAGCCCTATCACTCTCCTTGATATGTTCATTGATTGTTATTGCTGAAGGTGGATAAGATTCGCAATCCAGATAACTTAAATAGAAAAGGTAAAGCGAGATAAGGATGAGCACAGAAAATACCATATCTGTCCTTGCAATCCTTGCCTGCCAGAAATACAGGTAAGTAGTGATCAGGATCCCTGAAGAGATAAGTCCTGACCGGTCATCTCCCTGGAGTCTTTTCCCCCAAAAATAGACCACTATTCCTCCAATCAAGGCAAATAAGGCAGAAGGTAGCCTTGCAAAAAAAGGGGTGACAGATCCATGGATTTTTGATGGAAGTGCGATCAGCCAAAAGAGAAGTGGAGGCTTATGTAGATAGATTCTTCCATTGAGGTGTGGAACAACGTATTCTCCAGATTGAATCATCTCTTTTGCAACCTCACAGTAGCGAAGATAATCATGGTTCTCGAGACTCCTTCCCCAGAGATTGAAAAAAAGAACGAAGAGACCTACTACGAGAAAGCAAATGAAAAATAACTGTCTTTTTTCCATTAGA
>JBBITW010000251.1:0-3970 GCA_037440525.1 Deltaproteobacteria bacterium | reverse complement strand
GTAAAACAACCACAGTCGTGTCAAAACTTTCGATAATTGCTGGCCCTTCAATTAAATTACCAGGCTCCAATAAATCTCTCTGATAAATTCTTGTCTCTTTAAAATCTCTATACTCTTTAAAAAATACAGGTCTTAACCCTTTCAGAGCAGAATCTGGATTTGTTCCCTTTTGATCGTTTTTAAGAGGTTTGATCTTTGGGACTACAGATATCGCCGATATCCTCAGGTTAACAATTTCGATTGTCCTTTTTGTATCACTCCACCAGTATAGTTGTTCATGGACCCTATGGAATTCTTTTTCCCATTTCTCAAGAGATTCCTCGTCTATATTTTCAAAAATCGGTATATTAATCTCATATGCCTGTCCTGAATATCTCATATCAATAGAATAGAGAAAATGAATCTTTTCTATTGGTAGATTTTCTTTTTTAAAATCGGCTATGGCTCTCTCTTTTAGTTCTTCAAATCCTGAACGTAAATCCACACAGTTACTTTCTCTTATCCTGGAGATTTTTGTCAGACTGTAGTCATTCTTTATATCTGCTACAAGAAGTCCTAAAGCGGAGAACAAACCAGCCATTTGGGGAATGACAATTGTTGAGATTCCAAGTTCTTCAGCAAGATCCCCTGCATGCATTGGACCCGCGCCACCAAATGCAACAAGAGCAAATTCCCTTGGATCCAATCCTTTTTCCATAGAGGAAACGCGGATAGCTCTGATCATGTTTGAATTTGTCACATCTAAGATTCCTTGACATGCCTCTGCCAGATTCTTTGAAAGGGGTTTACCGATATTATCGATGATGGCTTTTTCAGCAGCCTCTTTATCCAATGTCATCTCTCCACCTAAAAAGAATTTATCATTGATTCGCCCAAGACAAAGGTTGGCATCTGTAACTGTGGGTTCTCTTCCTCCTTTCCCATAGCATACTGGTCCTGGGTCAGCTCCTGCACTTTGAGGACCTACATGGAGTCCCTTTGCAACATCCATCCATGCAATGCTTCCCCCGCCTGCTCCTATCGTATTAATATCAACAATGGGAAGCCTAAAGGGATAGCCTCCAATAGAACCTTCCGTAGTTACCCGTGGTTTGCCATCAATAATGACACTGATATCTGTGCTCGTTCCTCCCATGTCGAATCCTATCAGGTTTTTAAATCCAATTATTTCTCCAAGATATGAAGTACTGATAGCCCCTGCTGCAGGTCCTGAAAGAACTGTCTCAACAGCTCTTTTATTTACAGCGGTGGAAGGCATAATTCCCCCTGAAGATTTCATCAAATTCATTCCACACTGAATCTTTAGGGTTGAAGAAATCTTCTTCTCCAAGTTTTCTACATATTTTGAAACTACCGGGGCAACAGCAGCATTGAGGCACACTGTTGAGGTCCTTTCATACTCCCTGTATTCAGGCAAAACCTCTGAAGAGAGAAAAACATATATATGGGGAAGTCTCTTTTTTATAATTCTTCCTACTTTATCTTCATGATCCCTATTTAGAAATGAGAATAGGAGTGAGATGGCTACAGATTCAATTTTTTCTTTTACCAATTTCTCCACTAAATCATAGACTTCACCTTCGTCCAACCTTTTTACGATTTCTCCCTTATAATTTATCCTCTCATTCAGAGTAAAACGAAGGGCTCTCGGGACTAATACCCTTGGCTTTTCAGCAAAAAAATTATACTGGTCAGGTCTTCTCTGTCTACCTATTTCAAGGACATCTCTAAACCCTTTCGTTGTGACCAATGCCGTTTTAGCTAACTTTCCTTCCAATATGGCATTAGTCCCGACAGTTGTCCCGTGACAAAGAAATTCAACCATCTCTCCAGAAAGTGAAGCCTGTGATAGGATCTTTTGTATCCCCTCAGCAGCACCTATTGATGGATCAGAAGGTGTGCTTGAAACCTTAGCCGATTGATATCTACCCGTATCCTCATCAAAAAGAACGACATCCGTAAAAGTACCACCAATATCAAATCCAATTCTGCATCTCCCCATGTATTTCATTCCTTTCTTTTTATATCTTTATCTCCCCATCATTGTATTGGGTAAGAAAAGACTGATCTGAGGAAAAGCGATCAAAATTCCAATACTCATCAGAATGAGGAAATAGAATGGTATTCCACCTCTGAAGATACCTTCCAATGTAACATCAGAACCTGCTATGGCCTTAACTGTATACATGGTCAAACCAAAAGGAGGAGTAATCATCCCAAGATCTACTGTTACACATATCAAAACCCCGAACCATATAGGATCAATTCCAAGAGCTTTTGCCACAGGGAAAAAGATTGGCATAGTGATATACATAATTGAAAGCCCGTCCATAAAACAGCCCATAAAAACGATGAGGAGGAGAATGATTACAATAAATCCAATAGGAGGAAGTCCAAGGTTAATAATCGTTTCTGTCATCCAGGAGGTAACACAGCTAATGCTCAAAAAACGGGCAAAGACAGTTGAACCAATAATTACGAAACTGAGCATGGCAGTGATATGAGCTGTCTCAAAAAGTGCCTGCTTGAGTGTCTCCCAGTTGAGACGTCTATAACTAAGGCAGATAATAAAAGCAGCAAATGCCCCCACTGCTGCTGCTTCAGTAGGGGAAAAAACTCCTGTATAGATTCCGCCAATAATGATAGCGGCTATGATTAGCATTGGCCATGATTGAAGTGTCGAAATTATTCTTTCCTTCCATTTGACTTCCCTAACTGAAGGAGGGGCAAGTTTTGGGTTTTTTACCGTTATTATCAAGATGCCGATCGAAAGCACTATCGCCATCAAAATACCGGGGAAAAATCCTGCTATAAGAAGTCTTGCTATGGATTGCTCAGTAAGCATTCCATAAATTACAAAATATAGGCTTGGTGGTATAATCATTGAAATAAGTGCGGCTGTAGCAATGCCAGCACAGGCAAAGTTTGAATCATAGCCTGCCTTCCTCATTTCTGGTAGACTGATCTTGGTAAAGGCTGATGCAGCAGCTACTGAAGAACCGGAGGTTGCGCCAAAAGCCGTGCATCCCCATGTAGTAGCAATAGATAGACCACCCGGAAACTTACCCACCCAGTTATCTATAGCACGATAGGCCCGCTCACTTATTCCTCCATGGACGCTGAAATGCCCCATAAGGATAAAAAGTGGAACAACTGTGAGGGCAAAACTCGCTACAGTATGATAGGGTGTAGTTCTCAATATCCCCACAGCAGCATCAAAACTACCTGTAACAAAAAGGATGCCCAAGACACCCGATATCATCAGGCAGAGTCCAATATGCACTCCGAGGCAGAGCAATATAACTGCAAGCCCAAGAAAAATAATACCTATAAGTTGAGGTGTCATCATTTCTTTCTTTCAGGGTGAAAAAGTTGACCAATCTGTCTTATGAGATCTAAAAAGAATTGAATAGTAGCAATAAGTGCCCCTATTGCAAGCACCAATCTTGGGGGACCGAGTGGAAACCTCCAGTAACCCTGTTCGTATTCACCGCTTAAGAGTCCTTTGATCCCCCAATCTGTAGCTTGCCATGTGATGATAACAAAGATAAACACGCCAATAGTGGAGGCTAAAATATTAAGAATCGTTTGTCCCCAAGAAGGAAAAAGTTGGATGAAGAATCCTAATCTTAGATGCTCACCTCTGGCCTGCACATGAGCAAGAGCCCAGAATGAGATGAATATCATGATCATCTGGGATATCTCAAAGCTTGCTGGTAGTGGACTTAGAAAGAGGTAACGTCCGGCAACATCGCCTGTGATATAAAGCATCATGATCATGATGGCAAAGCCACTTCCTGTGGTTAACCATCTAAGCAACTTTGAATAGAATCCAACTTTTATTTTAGTTTCGTTTTTAAATTTCTCCATCAAAGGCTACCCTCGTTATTTTAATTGCTTTTTCAAAACCTCAGGCCATTTGTGCCCAACTTTTTCTTCTTGAAGACGAAAGTATACATTCATTAATTCT
>JBBITW010000250.1:0-3980 GCA_037440525.1 Deltaproteobacteria bacterium | reverse complement strand
TTGTCCCTTGCCGTATTTGGTTTCATTTCTTATGTAAAATTTAAATTCCTGGGATGAACTCTGTTCGATTATTCAGGAGATTTTGGTAGATTTATCTTTTTTAACATCCTCGAATCGAGTCTTAAGATTTCAACTGTACTCTTTGCCAATACTCTATAGAAATCTGTTCTGGCCAACTTTATTACTTTATCCATCAACGAAGGGGCCCATCTCAGAATGTGACTATCCAGTAGCTCGCTCTGTTGATTCAATTTAATTTGGGCTTCCTGATACTTCTGAGCCTTGAGTTCTTGAAGCATTCTGTTACAAAGGTATCCCATACATTCAAGTTCGAGCGCAATATGATCTTCAGGCTCCTTCATGCTTTCCGATCGTCTCAAACCAACATCAGAATAAAATTTAACTATCTCTTCCCACTCCTCCTGCATCATCAGTCCTTCAGAACTCCGATAGACCGATTCGTATGGAGCTACATTCTGTAAAATATTAAAATAGTCCGTAGCCAGATCATCAAAAGTCCCTTGATAACTCTCGCTTAATGTCTTCTCAAGCTGACTCAATGCCCTTTTAAGAACAGGAAATTGAGGAATTTTACCAAATCTAATATTCTTAAGACCTCCCCATAATGCCTCATCCAACTCTTCACCCCATATCCTTGAGAGTAATCTGTAGATGCCTCCCCTTGCCCATGTTAAATAAAGAATATTTTTATATGTCTTCTCTCTCGATGTCTCTTTTCTCTTTTCCACCTTTTTATATCTCTTTAAAAAAATATCTTCCATTTCAAAAATGGTCCCACATCTTGGTGCAAGGTAGATTACTCCCGGATGACTCGGTTGTTCCTGCAACCAGTTTATCTTTCTTCCCCCATTATTATTCAAATATCTTCGAAGCTCACCCTGTAAATCATCCATATCGCCAAATATAAGGGCCTGCCCCATACAATGGGCAACACATGCTGGAGGATTTCCTTCGTCAATCCTTTGCGCACAGAGATTACAGCTCTCTATTCGATGATTTATAAAACTTATACTTCGGGCCCCATATGGACATACCTTAATGCATTTTTCGCACAGTATACAATCATCATGATTTATAAGCACAACTCCATCCTCCCTGCGATGGCTTGCTCCGGTCGGGCAGGCCTCAACACATGGGGGATTCTCACAATGCATGCATGTCAGTGGAAGAAAATAACCCTTTAGATCAGGATATGTTCCCACAGGTCCAATTTCAATTACCTCATTTCTACTAACATCCGTAGAGAGTCCATTCTCCTGTTTACATGCTACCCTGCATGTATAGCAACCTATACATCGATCGAGATCTATCAAAAGTGTTCGCCGTGTCATTTCTCAATCTCCTCGCCTCAAATATTGTAGCTTAAAATCTCACTAACATTTAATCCCTTAGGTGGACCATCAATGGCCTTATAAATCTTTACTAAAAACCCCCTTAGTTGGGGACAACCAGTCAGTGGATCATAACCCTGAGCAGGATCATTATGAGTAAGGACATTCAGATTGGATTCAAATGCCCCACCAAGCTCTGGCTCTCTATCCGATCCCTCTGGAAACCACCACATATGGCTCACCACAACAACCTTTGGATGAACAGCCTCGGTTAATTTTGCCCTCTGCTTGATTCTTCCAATTGGCGATTCAATATATATCCAGTCGCCATCCTCGATGGAAAGTTCCTTTGCGGTTCGTGGGTTGATCTCAGACACGGGTTCTGGCGATAGTTCTCTGAGTAAAGGGACCTGTCTGAATTCAGAATGGAAGAATGGTGCTATCCTTCGAGTAATGCAGAAAAATGGATACTCCTTGGAAAGCTCATTATAATGTGAAAAAAGTGGTGGTTCTGTAAAAAAAGGAAGTGGATCCTGACCTGTCTCCTGGGCTATCCTCAGCCATATCTCAGCCTTTCCTGAAGGTAATTGAAACCCTGTCTCTTTATAACGATATGGTCTCTGTGGCTCTATATAAATACCTCGTTCCTTAAGTTCATTCCATGTTATGCCAAGGGGTTCCAATCTCCAATTGAGCCATTCTTCTATTGAGTTCCATGGAATTATCTTATTCCAGTATTCGGGATCCCTCCTGGCCATCTTTTTCACAAAACCAAGTGTCCCTTCCTCATCAGAGCGTGCCTCACCCAGTGGCTCAACACATTTCTGCCTCGCCATTATCCCCCACATGAGGTGGCAGTTTCCTATCTGATCTCGTTCTGTCCACATAGCAACTGGAAGAACAAGGTCCGCAATCATTGCTGTGGATGTAAGGTAATGATCCCATACCACAATAAATGGAATCTTATTTAATGCCTCGTAGACCATTTTGCTATTCATACTGTTTAGAAGTGGATTTGCACCCACAACCCATAAAATCTCCACATGTAACCTGCCCTCGGCAATATCACGATTGATGTAATCAGAGTGGGGACGGGCAAGTGGGTAGAGTCTGTATCGATTAACCACTTCCCTTACCTCAGCCGTAATCAAATCTGTTCGGGTTATTTCAGGGCTAACATATCTTGGGCCGATCTCCCCTGGAAAGGATGCCTTCCTGTATCTGGGTGGATCCCACATAGCCATTCCTCCAGGGATATCGAGATCTCCTGTTAAGGCAACAAGCATCATGGCTGCCTGTGTGGCACGGGAAGAGTTTATGCCCTGATGGTCAAAAGAAACGCCCCACTGAAGTGCCCACGGGACATTTGATGCTATCATTCGTGCTGCCTCAATTATCTTCTCCTTTGCTACCCATGTAATCTCAGCAACTCTTTCGGGCGGATACTCGTTTACACGTCTCACAAGGTTTTGCCATGCTGTATGACAAGAAACCTCACTTCCGTTAGCAAGTTTAATATGGAACTCTCCCTCCATCTCGGGGTTTATATCAGGTGAATCAGCAATAACTGGCCTTTGCTTCTCTTTATCCCAGAAGACGAGACGCTCTGGTGATTGGATACCAAATTGATCCCTTTTGGGAATCGGTCTTTCTTCTCCTGTTATATCAAACTCTATTAGCATATGGTGATTATCATCCCTTACCAGTCCTGGAAGATTTGTCCACCTCTTGACAAATTCTTGATCATAGAGATTCTCATTTATGATGACATTCAGAAAACCCATGGCCAGTGCTACATCTGTGGCAGGACGGATTGGAAGCCAGAGGTCTGCCTTTTCCGAAAGATTGTTATATACAGGATCGATTACTATTGATTTTGCACCTTGATTAACCACCTCCAGGGGTCTCGAACCGTGCATCCCATCTGCATTTGAAATAGACAGATTACATCCCCAGTGAACAACGAGGCGGGGTTTTGCCCCTTTAAATCCATAATAATCCGCTACAGGAATTCTGTATCCAAACATCTTGGTAATGACCTCGATTCGAGGTGTATAACATTGAGGAGGAAGTCCAAACCGAAGTGCAAGCCCAAGGGCATTTCCAAATATAGCATACCAGTCCTGCCAGTGACGGCCAGTGCCTCCACACAGGGCAGTTGCCTGTTTGCCAAACCTCTTCCATGTATCATAAAACTTCTCGGCCAGAATCTCATAGGCCTCATCCCATGTTATTCTCTGCCATTTCCCTTCACCCCTTTGGCCAACACGTTTAATGGGATAACGAAGGCGCCTGGGATTATACTGGTGCTGAATTGTAGAAAGTCCTTTTATACAGAGTGTGCCTCTGTTTGTTGGTGATTGGGGGTCACCCTCTATTTTTACAACCCGACCATTTCTAACATGAACGAGTGTTCCACATGTCCCATGACACATACGGCACATTGAACGAATCACCTTCTCCTCTGAAGTATTTTTTTCTCCTCTGCCAACTGGCTCAAGCCATCTTAAGGGAGATAGGTTTAGTTGTGAAGAAGCCTTACTCATGGGAGAAATTGTTTTAATAAATGATTGAATTGAAATATCTTTAGTTGTCATCGTCAAACCTCATAATATTTTTTAATTAATT
>JBBITW010000249.1:0-4004 GCA_037440525.1 Deltaproteobacteria bacterium | reverse complement strand
TTTATAAGGGTTTGAATTCTATAGATTCCTCGCTTTGCTCGGAATGACAAAAAAGGAGACTCGGAATGACAAACATGGCATACACCTCATACCGACACAGCCTCTTTAAGGGAAGGTATGGAGGGGTTAATTAAATACTTTTTCAGAAATCTCTTTTAAAATAATTGACATCCGAAGACAATTAATTTATATAATAACAAGACTTTGTGAAAAATTTATCAGAAAGGAGGGGGGAAATTGTATAAGATAATATTTAAAAGAGAGATGGCTGAAAAGACAGTCTGCCATTTTAAGGTTGAAGCTCCGAGAATTGCTAAGAAGGCTAAGCCCGGGCAATTTGTTGTTCTTCGGGCTAATGAAACAGGGGAGAGAATACCATTGACCATGGCTGGAACAGATCCCAATGAAGGGACTATTGACATCATCTTTCAGGTAGTGGGGAAATCAACTGCTCTCCTTAGGACACTAAATGTTGGAGACTATATTACCGATATCATCGGCCCATTAGGGAGGCCAACCCATATCGAAAAGATAGGAACGGTCATATGTGTGGGTGGAGGAACAGGTGTTGCTGTGATGTATCCGATTACGAAGGCCTATAAAGAGAGTGGAAATTATGTGATTGCAATCATTGGTGCACGCACAAAGGATCTTTTGATATTGGAAGATGAGATGAAGGCAGCAAGCCATGAGCTTCGGGTTACAACCGATGACGGTAGTTACGGCCATCATGGATTTGTGACAGATGTACTACGCCAAATTTTAGATGCAAGAAAGGATGTAAATTTGGTCGTGGGGATTGGCCCTGTTCCGATGATGAAATTCCTCTGTAAGATGACAAAGGATTATGGGGTGAAGACTATAGTCAGTCTAAATCCCATTATGGTTGATGCAACAGGGATGTGCGGAGCCTGTAGGGTGACAGTTGGAGGAAAGACAAGATTCTGTTGTGTTGATGGGCCTGAATTTGATGGTCATGAAGTTGATTACGATGAGCTCGTAAAACGACAGAGGGCTTACCTAACTGAAGAGAAGATATCTATGGAAAGATTCATATCAACGGGCAGATAGGGGGAAGAAATGGCTGAGAAGAAGGAGAAACAGAAAGTTCCAAGGCAGAAGATGCCGGAGCAGGATCCCAGGGTGAGGGCAAAAAATTTTGATGAAGTTCCTTTTGGATATACACCCGAACTGGCTCAGTTAGAAGCCAGTCGTTGTCTACAGTGTAAGAAACCAAAGTGTATTGAAGGATGTCCTGTGGAGGTAGACATTCCCGCATTCATAAAGCTCATTCTGGATGGAGACTATGTAGGGGCGGCAAGAAAGTTAAAGGAGCGTAATAGCCTTCCTGCCATCTGTGGCAGGGTTTGTCCTCAGGAGGATCAATGTGAAAAATTCTGTATCGTAGGGAAGAAAGATGAGCCTGTAGCAATCGGGAGATTGGAGCGTTTTGCTGCAGATTGGGAGAGGGAAAAAGGAGATGTCCTTATTCCAGAAAAGGCGCCTGCCACAGGGAAGAGGGTTGCTGTTGTTGGTTCTGGTCCTGCTGGTTTGACAGTTGCCGGTGACCTCATTCTCAAAGGGCATGAAGTCACAATATTTGAGGCCCTTCATAAGCCTGGCGGGGTTCTGATTTATGGGATTCCTGAATTTCGTCTTCCAAAGGCCATTGTTCAGGCAGAAGTGAATTATTTAGAACGATTGGGGGTCAAGGTAGAGTGTAACTCTGTCATTGGAAGAATAGAGACTGTTGATGAACTCCTTCAGCAATACGATGCAGTATTTCTCGGATTGGGCGCGGGGCTTCCCCAGTTTTTAGGAATTCCAGGAGAGAATTACTGTGGTATCTATTCGGCAAATGAGTATTTGACCCGATCAAATCTGATGAAGGCCTACCTCTTCCCTGAATACGATACACCCATTGCGAAGGGAAAGAATGTCGCTGTCTTTGGCGCAGGTAATGTGGCTATGGATTCAGCAAGGACAGCCCTTAGACTGGGAGCAGATACTGTAAGAATTATCTACCGCAGATCAAGGGAGGAGATGCCTGCTCGTATTGAAGAGGTTCACCATGCAGAGG
The DNA here is from genome assembly GCA_037440525.1 of Deltaproteobacteria bacterium. Classification (GTDB taxonomy): domain Bacteria; phylum Desulfobacterota; class BSN033; order BSN033; family UBA1163; genus JBBITW01. The sequence continues at coordinate 1,924 of JBBITW010000249.1, read as the reverse complement.
AAGAGGGTGTTCAGTTTTATCTCCTTACCAACCCAACAAGATTCTTTGGAGATGATAATGGATGGGTTACAGGGTTTGAATGTATAAAGATGGAGTTGGGAGAACCAGATGAATCAGGAAGAAGGAGACCTGTTCCCATTAAGGGTTCTGAGTTTCAACTCGAATGTGACCTCGCTGTGGTAGCAATAGGGACAGGAGCAAACCCACTTCTTACAACAACAACTCCAGGTCTGGAACTTAATAAGAGGGGTTATATTGTGGCTGATCCTGATACAGGCAAGACAAGTAAAGAGGGGGTATGGGCTGGAGGTGATATCGTTACAGGTTCAGCAACAGTAATACTTGCCATGGGTGCAGGCAGAAAGGCTGCCAATTCGATCCACGAATACCTTATGAAAAAATAAAGGACTTCATTTAAAGGAAGCACATCATACGAGGTTAAATTGCTTGGGATGATGAAATTCCTGGATCATGATGGACGTAAGGGATTTAAAGAGAATAGTTTGGGAAAATAATGTTCACTAATGAAGGGTTTCAGTTTGTATTGATATTTGTTGATTCAGGCGATAATATGTATAAGGTTAAATAAAGAATTACACAGGGCCTAATATTATATTATTGACTACAACCAATCGATTTTTACAAGATCTTGAACGTGTTTAAAATCAGGATCCCCCGTGATGATAGTGGCTCCCTCTCTCTGGGCTGTAGAGACTGCAAAGGCATCGGCGTAGGAGATCGAATACCGAGATTTGATTATTGCTGCTTGAATAACCTGGGGAAGGGAATTGCTTACAGCAGTAATAGGGAGGGTTGGCAAGATAACGTTTAAAAAATATTCTGCTCTTTCATGCCCTCGTTCCTTAGCGAGGATATAGTAGGTTTCACCGATGTTTATATCGTTCATCAAGATTTGAACTTCTTCAGAGGAGAGGACGGCTTTTACTTTCTCATAGCTTTTTTCTCGTTTTAGATAGGCGAGAAGAGCGTATGAATCGAGCAAACTTTTTTTCTTCACGTCTCTTATCCTTTTCGCGCTCCTTTAGTAAGGCTTCTGTGAGAGATGTTCCTTCTCTAAAAATACCGCAAAAGTGTTCGATAGGATCCTGCGGTAGGGGTTCTATCTCGGCATGACCTTTTACGATTTTTAAAAGGACTTTCTGTTTCGGTTTGATACCAAGAACATCCCTTATCTTCTTCGGGATAACCAACTGTCCTTTCGTCGAAACAGTTACGATTGACATTGTCTTACCTTAGAAATAAAAAGCTTACTTTTTAAAATAAGTATATATGATTATATATAGTTTGTCAATTCTATTGGGGTAAAGCGATTTAATGGGCGTAATTCTATCTGATCACAATCCTTAGGAGGTTAAGGCATTTTTCATTGGGTGATATTAGGTCTTCATTCTTCACTTAACATTTTTGGTTTTAGCGAGATTGTTTTAACAAATGGATGGTTTGCAATATTTGAGGGAACAATAGCTCGAAGGTTCTCACTTTCTCAGGTCGTGTCTTCCCCCTTTCCCAAGAGGCCGATCAGCCATAGACCCACCCTAACCCTTACCTTATGTCTGAATTGAAGAGTTTCCAAAGGAGACTTCTGAAAAACTCCTTGAATGACTGGTGAGGCAGGATCCCAAACCCTTCGAATGCGGACAATGAGAAGGTAGATTGTTTATAAAATAAGAGTGGTTGGTTTGGAGGTTAAGGCTAAGAAGCCAGTTTTGTTTATAGGTTAGGAAATTGGTCTTTCTGCCACAGGTGTATTCACCTCTGGTTGAAAAGATTTCCTTCACCCATTCACTTTGCCTAAACCGGCTTCCTAACCTTTGCCTTAACCTGAATATTTTCACTGTTCGTGGGAGTCCAAGTGGCAATGACAATTGATTACAATCATTTAAGAGAAAATTAAGCATTTTCA
>JBBITW010000248.1:0-4036 GCA_037440525.1 Deltaproteobacteria bacterium | reverse complement strand
TGATTTTGGGATTAAAATTTAATGGTGAGATTGCCACGTTGCTCCGCTCCTCGCAGTAACTTCGGCGGATTGCCACGCTCCATTCAGGTGCTCGCAATTACAATTGGGAATCGCTAAATTTAGGTCTTTATGAATTCGGGCCAGTATCTGGGGTCGAGGCCTGCTAAAAATACACTTTTATAGAGTTCTGGATTTCTCTGATAGATATACTTTTCAAGGTCTGATATCTGGCCCAGATATGGAATTACAGGTCCATAATAGTCAACTTCTTCGCCAACCTGTGTAAATAGAATTCCGTAGCGGTTCAATACCTCCCAGAGTTTCTTCTCCATTGCAGCAAACCAGTGGGTAATGTTATTGAGTTTGCTTTCGTAATACATCATTCTATATAGCCCGAGAACAATTTCAGGCCTTTTTCTACGAAACTCCTTCATCTCTAATTCACGTCTCTCTTCTTCACTCGCCTTAGCAATTGGATACGACTCCATTCCAGTTCGTCCGTCATCAACCCTTTTACGATACTTTTTACTAACTGCCAGTCTTGATATTTCAGCAAGATTCTTTCTGCTAAGCCCATTTCCATTTATTTTGATATCGAGCTTGCAGTGAACCTCAATAGGGAAAGGAATATCTGTCCCCTTTATCAAACGGATTGTTCCTATAACTTCGTCTTCGTGGTCTATGGCTGCAAAGTGGATGGAGTAAGGGTCATATTCATCTATTTCAAGACCATCAGGATAATTCTCCGGGCTCAAAAAATTTAATTCCTCGCAATATACCTTGAACCTTAAACGATATATCTCCTTTAAAAGTTCCGGGGTATCTACCTTAAAAAATCGGAACGATGCATTCATTTTAAAACCCCCTTTATATATTATAATTGATAAGGGATAAACCCTTAATTAGTTGAGAGGATATATTAAATTTTACTGAAAAGCAAGCTTTTTTATAGGGGCTTACTCGAAAATTAGCAATTTATTGATAGAAACTTAGATATTACGAAGAATGTGATAATTTTATTGATAAATTTTGTATTTATGTTATAAAATAAAAATTTGATAATATTTAATAAGTTACAGGGAGTGTTTTTAAAAAGAGATGACATCCCTTTCAGTGGAAAACGAAGGTTTTATTCATCAATTCATACATTATCTATCCACAGAAAAGAATGCCTCACCTCATACATGCAGATGTTATCAAAGGGATTTAGAAGAATTTTATAATTTTTTAAGGGATTCACGATCTGATGGCACGCTCATGAAAGAGGCAGATATTGGGAAAATTGGTCGGATGGAAATAAGAAGGTTCTTAAGCTTTCTTTATAAAAAGAATAAGAAGAGCTCAATTGCAAGGAAGGTCTCCACACTTCATTCCTTTTTTAAATATTTAGTAAAGGAGAGGCTTATTCCTTCAAATCCAGCCAAGAATATCTCAGCACCCAAGGTTGAAAGACCTCTGCCCACCACGCTTAGTGTTGATGAGGCATTCAGACTGATGGATTCTCCAAAGGAGATTGAAGAAAAGGCTTCCTCCAGCAAGTTAAAGAGTAGAGGGATAAGGGATATGGCAATCTTAGAGCTCCTTTATTCGAGCGGTGTAAGGGTGAGTGAACTGGTAGGTTTGAATTTTAACCATGTAGATTTGGATCTTGGTATTATAAAGGTGATGGGGAAGGGGAGAAAGGAACGTATAGTGCCAATTGGTTCAAAGGCCATAGAGGCATTAAAGAGATATATAGATCAGAGAGGGGAGCTTAGAGGAGAAGAGCCATTATTTATAAATCCCCAGGGAGGTAGATTGACCTCACGAAGCGTGGGAAGATTGGTGAAAAAATATTCGAGGCAATCCGGGGTTCTCAGAAAGGTGAGCCCCCATAGCCTCCGCCATACCTTCGCAACCCATCTACTGGATGCAGGAGCAGATATCAGAGAGATTCAGGAGATGTTAGGCCATGCGAGTCTTTCAACCACTCAGAGATATATTCATCTGAGTCCGGGTAAATTGATGGAGGTCTATGATCGAACCCACCCACGTAGTTTTAGAAATAAGGTTAAAGGGAGAGATTGATGTTAATGATTAAAGGGACTACAATCTTATCGGTGAGGCATAAGGGGAAGGTTGTTATAGCAGGAGACGGTCAGGTAACACTCGAACATACGGTCATGAAACATACAGCGAAGAAGGTTCGCAAGATCTATCAGGATCGGGTTCTTGCAGGATTTGCAGGTGCTACAGCAGATGCCTTTACCCTGTTTGCAAAATTTGAGGAGAAATTAGAACAGTATAATGGGAATCTCCTTAGGGCTTCGGTGGAACTGGCAAAGGAATGGAGGACAGATCGTATCCTCAGAAGGCTTGAGGCATTGCTGATAGTTGCCGATAAAGAGCATTCCCTTATCATTTCAGGCAATGGGGATGTAATTGAACCCGACGATGGAGTTACTGCCATCGGAAGCGGAGGCCCATATGCCCATGCCGCAGCTAAGGCCCTTATCAAATATTCAGACCTGGATGCAAGATCAATAGCCGAGGAGGCTATGAAGATTGCCGCTTCAATCTGTATCTATACAAATGATAAAATCGTAATAGAGGAGTTATGATAAAGACATTTACACCCCGTGAGATTGTTTCAGAATTGGATAAATATATTATTGGCCAGAAGGATGCAAAACGCTCCGTAGCGATTGCATTGAGAAACCGCTGGAGGCGTCAGCAGATCCCAGAGCCATTAAGGGATGAGATTGCCCCAAAGAATATCATTATGATTGGCCCAACAGGTGTCGGAAAGACGGAGATTGCAAGAAGGTTGGCCAAACTTGCTCAGGCCCCGTTTCTAAAGGTCGAGGCGTCAAAGTTTACAGAAGTTGGTTATGTTGGTAGGGATGTGGAATCGATGGTTCGTGATCTGACTGATCTTGCAATAAATATGGTGAAGGCAGAAGAATCCCAGAAGGTCAAACCCAAGGCAGAAGAGATGGCTGAGGAAAGGCTTCTCGATTTACTCCTTCCACCTTCGAGGAAAGGTCCTTCGAGTGAGGGTGAGGATCGGCGAGCAACAAGAGAGAAACTCCGAAAACTACTGAGGGCAGGAAAATTGGATGAGAAATATGTGGAGGTAGAGGTTCTGGATAGAAACCTTCCCATTGTTGAGATTTTTACTGCTTCCGGGATGGAGGAGATGGATATAAATATCAAGGAGATGTTTGGAAGTCTTTTCCCCAAGAAGAAGAAACAGAGAAAGGTTAAGGTTCCAGAGGCCCTTCAGATCCTATCTGTTGAAGAATCGCAGAAATTGGTTGATATGGATACTGTGATCAAACAGGCAATAGAGAGGGTTGAACAGTCTGGTATAATATTTCTTGATGAGATTGATAAGATAGCAGGGAGGGAGTCAACATTTGGCCCGGATGTATCAAGGGAAGGAGTTCAGAGAGATTTACTACCCATTGTTGAGGGGACAACAGTTACAACAAGGTATGGAATTGTCAAGACAGACCATATACTTTTTATCGCAGCTGGGGCGTTTCATGTCTCAAAACCCTCTGATCTCATTCCGGAGCTTCAAGGGAGGTTTCCCATCAGGGTGGAGCTTGATCCACTTGGAAAGGAGGATTTGATAAGAATACTTAAAGAGCCTGAAAATGCATTGATTAAGCAGTATACAGCATTGATGGAGACAGAGTCAGTAAAATTAGAATTTAAAGAGGATGCCATTGAAGAGATTGCAGAGATAGCTGTTCTCATAAACGAAAGGACTGAGAATATAGGGGCAAGGCGACTTTATACCATAATGGAAAGACTGCTCGACGAAATCTCATTTGGTGCACCCGAGATGGCAGGAAACACTATGGTTATTGATGCAAAATATGTGAAGGATAAATTGAAGGATTTTGTGGAGGATGAGGACCTCAGCAGATATATTTTATAAAAAACCAAGTTGAGCGATTTTTATAAAAAGTCTTTCAGCCAAAGGCGGATCAATCATTGCGAGCCCGAAGGGCGTGGCAATCTTATAGATTCCTCGCTCCGCTTGGAA
>JBBITW010000247.1:0-4081 GCA_037440525.1 Deltaproteobacteria bacterium | reverse complement strand
GTAACCCCGCCAGTTTTTCATAAGTGTGACCAGTGCTGGCTCTGTGAACAGACCTGTCCTGAAGGTGCTATATCGTTTAACTACCCGCCGCTCCATAAATCTCACAACATTGTGGTAGCACAAAAATTTGTTCCAGCACTTAGACGCGCTGAGAAGTTGGGGCGATTTAGGCCCCGGGTGAAGCCTGAGGAAGTCGGTTGGGATACACCACTATACGTAACGAAGAATCCACCGCGTTTTAAAATTGTATAATAGAATTTCATGCAATCTTTAAGGGTAAGGTAATATGAATGTCAATCCTATTTAATTGAAGGGATTATCATTGATTGAAATTACTTTCGAGAAAGGGATGCAGTCTATGACTAAAGAGGATTTGGAAGCTAAGGTGAAGATTCTGGAGGAAAGGCTTACTGTTATTCAGGATGTTCAGGCGATAGAAAAATTGCAGAGGATATATGGTTTTTATTTGGATAATCGCTTATGGGACGAGGTTGTAGACTTGTTTTCCGACAATACGGAGAGTCTCGAGATAAGCGATAGCGGTGTATATCTGGGTAAGGTAGGAGTGAAGAGATTTTTCAAAGATTTTCTTGGGAAAGGTGGACTGCCGTCCTTTCCAGGGATTTTAGGTATACATATGCAGCTTCAAGGCATTGTTAACGTAGATCCCGAAGGGGATACCGCCAAAGGGAGATGGCAATGTTTGATGTTACTGGCTACCCCTGTAGAGGGTGAACTAAAGGCATTGCTGGGGCATGGTATCTATGAGGTCGAATATATCAAAGAGGATGGCACATGGAAATTTAAGAAAATGCACTTTTATCTCAACTTCCGAGCTCCGTTAGAAGAAGGTTGGGTTAAAACTCCAGTAGTGATTTCAATGGCAAAAGGGACTCCTGATTTGCCCCCAACGGTTTATAAACCCTATCCGGAAAAATATATTGTTCCCTTTCACTATAAGCATCCCATTACTGGAAAGTAAGAGGAAAGCAGGATAGTGATTTGATTATAATTAACTAAATTATTCCGGAAAAAAATATCCCTAGGACCTGATCTAAGAAATATTTCAAAATACAAGCATTTAAAACCGTCGAGAGAAAATCGTAGTAAATATGAGGGATTATAAAATAAGAGAATATATGCTACATATGGCATAAAATGTGACACAAATATTTTTTTAAAATAATTCAAAAAGTTATTAGGACGAGGCTCAGAGATGAAGAAACTTTCCATAAGAGAAATCCGCAAATTATTATCATACATGGACTGATTGTTACAAGTGGTATCTGGACGAAATAATAGTGGTTATGGGGGGATTGCCGAATCTTATTCTCCTCTTCCCGCTTACTTTTCCACATATCGGCTTCCAATTCTTAAAAATCCTTCTCTGCTCTTAAGGATTGTTTCCATTGGCACACAGTAGGCAATCCTGAAATATCCCTTTTTACCAAAGCCTCTTCCAGGGACGACCATGATCCTTTCTTCCTGTTGAAGGGTGTAAACAAATTCGAGCTCATCTGGTATGGGGGATTTCGGAAACATATAGAAGGCCCCCATGGGTTTTATACATTCAAATCCGGCTTCTATCAGGATTTCATAGAGAACATCCCTTTTCTTTTCATATTCTCCAATGTCCACTGACATCCTCTGAAATTTTCCAACAATCCGTTGAAAAAGAGCAGGGGCATTGACAAATCCAAGGGCCCTCATGGAAATCATGAGGGCAGAAACGATTTGTTCATATTCCTCAATATGGGGAGAGATGGCAATATAACCAATTCGCTCTCCTGCGAGGGCAAGATCTTTTGAGTGGGAGGTGACGGAAAAGACAAGGTCATAAAGGTTAAAAAGATTAGGGAGTTTTATCCCTTCATATACTAATTTCCTATAGGCATCATCACAGATGAGATAGATATTCTGACCTTTGGCCCTCTTTTCGTTTAGGAGTTCTATAAGGGGCCTGAGAGTTTCTTCTGTATAGACAGCGCCAGTTGGATTGTTTGGGCTATTTAAAAGGATGATTTTGGTCTTTGGATTCATGGCTTTTCCGATCTCTTCAATATTGAGTTGAAAATCCATCCTTGTAGGTACGAGGCGGATCTTCCCGCCATAGTTCTCTATATAGTTCTTGAATTCCCAGAAGAAAGGCGAGGGGACTATCACCTCATCCCCCCGATTGAGCATGCTTTTGAGAAGAATATTGAGCCCCCCTGCACAACCCGTGGTCATAAAAACATGGTTGGACGTAAATGGTAAACCGTAAATCTCACAGAGGTAGGTGGCGATCTCCTCCCTTACGGTCTCATAACCGCTGTTTGACATATATCGATGCATTCCTTTTTCAGGATGACTCAATATCTCAACAAGTGTTTTCTGAAGCGCCTCAGGAGGTTCTGTGTCAGGATTGCCAAGAGAAAAATCATAGACATGCTCAGGGCCAAATTTCTTTTTAATCTTAATTCCCTCTTCAAACATCCTACGGGTCCATCCCTCCTGATCCATAATCAATTTCTGCATCTTCTTCGAAATGATCATCTTTTCTCCTTCAGTAATAATTGTTAATCATTGTCCCTTTCATCCTAACAGGGGATTATAATTAGTGTAAAAAAAAGCCATGGATTTTACCCATGGCCTTTTGCTAAAGTTCGCAAAGGGGAACATGGGTCCAATCTACTAAAGTAATAAGAATAATAATGAGCAGGATTCAAAAGGATAGATCGTCCCATTGGTACAAAAATTTAAAAGAAATAGTGCTTCCCGTCAAGTCAATTATTTGATTAAGAGGAGAATCCTTTGTTATGATTGGACTAAAATCTCTTATTTTTAGTGAAAAATAAGATTTCATATCTTCTGATCTACCCATCAAGCGCTATAATTATTGGTTAACTTTTTTTCTGTTTCTATTTCATTTTACGGATCCGTACTTCAATCTCTGGAGTATCTTTTAATAGTTCTAAAAGTTTTGAGGGATCCGTTTCCCCATAGTGGTAAGGATAAAGGATCTTTGGTTTAAAGGCCTTTGCTGCATCGGCCACCATTTCAGGAGTCATCGTATAAGGGAGATTCATTGGAAGAAAAGCGATATCTATCTCTTTTAGGCCTTTCATCTCAGGAGTATTTTCTGTATCCCCTGCCACATAGATCCTCTTATCACCAAAGGTGATAACGTATCCATTTCCAATCCCTTTTGGATGGAAGGGTTGCCCATTTTCCCTTTTGTGGATGATATTGTAGGCTGGGACAGCTTCAATTTTTAACCCTTCCACAGTCCTTATCTCTCCATTCCTCATTACGATCCCGCCTGAAATTTGTTTTGAACAGGTTTCTGTTAAGACCACAGATGTTTTTTCTGTCTTTATCAGATTTAAGGCCTTCAGATCCAAATGGTCAGGGTGTTCGTGGGTTAAAATGATCAAATCGGCCTTAGGCAAAAAATTGTAATCAGCCAATGCACTGAATGGATCGATATGAATCCACTTTCCATTAAAATTGAACAGTAACGTCCCATGACCAATAAAAGTGATCTTCAAATCACCTTTTGAGGTTTTAATGATATCCGTCTCAAATTTCTCTTGAGCATATGAGTGGAAAACGGTGATGAAAAGTAGGCTGATGAGAAAGTATCCTATCTTCATGGTCCACCTCCTCTGAATTCTTTGGTTTTCAACATAAAGGTTAAAATTAAGATGATAATGTTTAGAATGCTAAAGAGAATAGCACCTGACAGAAAAGTATCTGTAAGGTCAACCAAAAAACCCATCATTAGAGGTCCTGCAAATCCACCTATCTCTGAGATACAGAAGAAGAGTCCACCTGCAGATCCCATCCATCTGGATTCCACCTCTGGCGTATCCATCAAAATGAGAGTAAGGATGGGTAAGAAACCAGATCCAGTGATTCCGTAGAGAAGAAGGACGACAATCTGGATTGTGCCTGAAGCGGTTACAATCATATATAGAGTTACAATGATGAGCAGAGAAGAGAGGGCAATGAAGGAATGGCGGAGCGTTGGAGGAATGATTCTTGGAAAGAAGAGAAGGGCAGGAATTCCGGAAATAATTGGAATTGCAGCAACAAAACC
>JBBITW010000246.1:0-4087 GCA_037440525.1 Deltaproteobacteria bacterium | reverse complement strand
CGGCTAACGCCTCGAAATGACAACAGAGTGGTGTCATTCCGAGCGAAGCGAGGAACCTATAGAATTCAAATCCTTATAAAACATAGATTCTTCGGCTAAATCCTCAGAATGAAATTACGACACAGACTCCTTGGAGAGAGGGAAGGGTCGGTACAACTCGAAACCGAGGTGAAGGGAATTTCGAGAACTTTTTCAGAGTTCTTGATTTAAGTCAATGCAGAAAGAATGGGGGTATATTAATATATATTTAAGTTAAGTGATTCTTGTCAGTCTGGAGCAGGGAAGCAATCTCAGACGTATTGTTATTCCGACCAAAGCGGGGAATCTAAAATTTTTGATAAATAAATCTAAGAATGATGGGTTAACTTAATCTAAAGGAGGTTAGGGGAATGGCTTGGTTAGTTTATATTCATGTCCTGAGTGTAGTTATCTGGATTGGTGGAGTGGCTTTCGTTACGGCAATTGTTTTCCCTGTATTGGGTCGGATGGAAGACTCCATGTCAAAAGTGACTTTTTTCATAGGATTTGAAAAGAGATTTCAGCTTCTGGCAAAAATCTTAGTAGTTATTGTTGGTGTAACAGGCATTTTACTATTTCTCGAGAGAGGAGGTTTTTCTGCACTTACAGCCGAGGAAACTGCTTTACTTGGTTATAAGTTTATTATCTGGCTGTTTTATCTGGTCCTTCTTTTTGGTGCAGAGAAAAGGCTTATGGTGACTTTAATTTCTCCCAAGACCACTCCTGAAAAGGCATTCAAAATATTATCAACCTTTCACTGGATTGTAATGATTTTAAGCTTTATTGCCATTATTGCAGGTATAAGATTAGTTAGGGGATAAGAATTAAATTTTTAGTGCTTTAAAAAGAGAGTGTTTTTGAAGAGCCACCAGAGCATTGCTTTGTAAAGCCTCTTGTAAAAATGAAGAAAAGGATTTTCAATAAGATATTGTGGCCTAAAGTTAGATTGGTAATAAAAATAATCCCTTTGACAATCCTTCTCGAAATCTTTGCCTCTTCTCTCATGATAAAAAACCTTTTTCCATTTATCTTCTTTAAAGTGAAAATTGCCATGCCAATAGCCCAGAGGCAGAATTTACGTAACCCTTTTTCTTTTTTTGGAATAAGAAGGCTAAAGGTTAGGGCATTTTTAAGGTGTGAATTAGCAATAGTAATCAGCTCAAATATCCCCTTAGCAAAACCTTCATAATATTTTTTCTTGGACAGGTTATTTAAATCAAAACCATCTTTCTGAAATATATCAGTAGGTAACCAGCATATTCCCCGGTCAAGGTCCTTCCATAGGTCTTTTAAAATATTTGTCATCTGAAGGCTCTGACCAAATGAAACAGCCAATTTCTTAAGAATGGCTCTATTTCTGGATATCTCGATAGAATAGTCACAAAAGAGGTCTGTTAATAGTTCTCCCACTACTCCTGCCACATAGTAGCAATATTCATTAAAATCGGTCAAACTCTTAAGTCCTTGAGGGTTTTTCTTTTTCTGGAAGGTTTTCATACCCTCACACATAATGTTGAGACAGCGTTTTATTCTTTCACGTTCTATCTCACTTAGTCGCCGATTGATTGATATAATCCGGTTAAAATTTCTAATTAGATTTTTTTCAGATGTCGAATTGGTTGAAGGAAGAATTGAGAGTAAATCTTTTGAGAATTTTTCAGGGGATTTACTATCAGAGACGATGGAGGTCAATTCGAACCAGAAGAATTTCTTCTGGTCGTATGTTAGGTGGTTTTCATCTTCGATTGTATCTGCAATCCTGCAGAGCAGATAGGCGTTTGAGATAACCCTGCGAAGAGTTTCTGGTAACTGAGGAATTGTAAATGCAAAAGAGCGAGAAACTTCATTCAGGAGCTGTTGTTGAAAATCGATGTCAGATAAATTTTCACTATCCATCAAACCCACACTTATTAGGGATATTAATCTTGCTCGTCAATTATTACTATTACATTATAAAGCCCTATTATTGGCCTGCCTGCGGCAGGAAGTAATCTCTTGATTTTTTTATAAAAAACCAATTTTATCGAATTTTCTTTGACTTAAGTCAAAAATATTTAAAAAATTGTAAATCTCCCTCCTTCTCCCCCCGCATATAGGCTGTGGAATAATGAGGTTTATCCCATATTTGTCATTCCGAGTCTCTTTTTTCTGTCATTCCGAGAGAAGCGAGGAATCTATAGAATGACATTACAACATAGCCTCATTGAGAGAAGGAGATTGAGGGGGAAAATTGTAAAGATTTAATTCCACCAAGTAATATTTTGTAAAGGGAAAAATAGAAAATTTTTGACTTATGTCAATGAAAATAATTTAAAGGTAATACAACATTATATTGAAAGGAGGTGAGAATATATGAGAGAGATGGTTGAAAAGGTTTTAGAGAAGATCAGGCCTGCCCTTAGGGCCGATGGTGGGGATGTGGAGTTATTAGATATCACGGATGGGGTTGTTAAGGTTAAATTGCGTGGTGCCTGTGGTGGATGTCCAATGTCTCAGATAACCATGACCCAGGGCATTGAAAAAGAGATTAAAAAAGCGATCCCAGAGGTAAAAAAGGTGTTGGCGGTATGAGTATAATTCAAGACCGAATGGAACCTATTTATTCATTTCTACGGGATTTAAAAAAGGCGGGGTTGATGAATAAGACCTCAAAGATAATTTATCCCAAAATTATTTGGCTTTACTCAAAATTGAATGAAGTGGAAGAGTTAAAAAAGGAAGGAGATGTTAAAAGATATAAAAAATTTATCAATGATTTAAAAAAAGTATCAAAATCAGAAAGGAGGTAAACAATGAAGATATTTGAAGGTTGCCCGAGTTCAAGGATGATAGATTTAAGGGAAGAAGGTGTAAAAGAAGAAATTACTACAACAAAGGTGAAGTCTCAACTCAGACAGTGGCCGATTCAACTTCATTTGATCCCACCCACAGCACCTTACTATCAGGGAGCGGATGTATTATTGACGGCTGATTGTGTGGGATATGCACTTGGAAATTTCCACAACGACTATTTAAAAGGAAAGTCGATAGCTATTGCATGTCCAAAACTTGATGAAGGTCAGGATGTTTATTTGGAGAAGATTAAGTCATGGTTTGAGGATGCAAAGATAAACACCCTGACGACATTAATAATGGAAGTTCCGTGTTGCAGGGGATTGGTAAATTTGGCATGTGAGGCACTAAATGGTTCAAAGAAGAAGGTTCCTATTAAGACAGTTGTTGTGAGTATCAAGGGAGAAGTTCTTTCAGAAGACTGGATTTAGGTAATCAAATTTAGCCCATAAATGTTGTTATAAAGAAAATTAATATCCTTATGAACCCTTGATTTTCAAGACTTCGTAAATTATTAAATAAATTTTGGAAGGAGGTGTGAAGGAAAATGACTCATGAATACTATGGGAAGTATGCTTTGAAACATCCACCTGGCACAAGGCCGGATGAGCGAATTGCAAAGGCGATCCATGAGAATTCCTTAGGGGGAGAGCTTGCCTGTGGAGTGGCTGAGAGGATTGCAAAAGGACTAAATGTCAGCCTCTATGATGTAGGTATCACTGCAGATTTAATGGAGATCAAGATAAAGAAATGTCAGCTCGGTCTATTTGGCTGGGGAAATAAACCAAACCATGGAAAGGACATAAGCCCGGCTGATTCTGTCCCACAAGAGATTAAAATTGCTCTTGAAAGAATGGCCAAAAACGGCAGGGTGACCTGCAGTGCGATTTGGGAAATTGCCAATCGTCTTGGGAGAGAACGAAAGGATGTTTCAACAGCATGCGAGACCCTGGGACTTAAGATTTGTGCATGTCAGCTCGGAACATTCTAAATAGATTAATATCAGAAAGATTTTTCGTCCATATCTTAAATTTTTCTAATAATAATACACCTTCACTTGCATATTGAATCGCTTGATTCAGAGATGTTTTAGCAAGCTCAGGATTGTGAAAGCAATCAGAGTTTTCTGCAAATAACCATTCTCATTATATAAACTAAATACTAAGGAAGGCGATTTTTTCAGAGCATTCCTTCAGAAGATGGTATGCGGAGCCTCCTTGTTTTAAGATTTTTATCA
>JBBITW010000245.1:0-4114 GCA_037440525.1 Deltaproteobacteria bacterium | reverse complement strand
TCTATTCTTTTATTTAATAAAAGATTGCATATTCTCTTGAGCCCTTTTATTCTTCCATTGCCTTAGGGTTATGAGCCCGAAGATTATTGTTGAAACAATAAAAGTTATTATATCCTTTGTGCAGGAGATAAAGAAAAGCGCTCCCCCATCTAAACCAAGGAAAACCCTTTCTATCAAACTAAGGTTTGTAAAATAGCAACCCACGAATGTTGCAGATATGGCTGTAATGGCCATGATTATAGAAAGAATTGAGATGGTTGCATGGAGAGGTTCAGCAGGTTGAAGTAATATTGCTGGAGACCATATGAATAGGAATGGCACCAGGTAGGCAACTATTGAGACTTTGATAGCCTCGAAGGATGTCTTTGTATAACTTGCATTTGCTAAACGTGATGCAACCAGAGAAGAGACAGCAACAGGAGGAGTTACCATGGAGAATGCTGCAAAATAGAAGATAAAGAAATGTGTTTGTATAGGTGGTATACCCATTCTGACCAATGCAGGTGCAACTGTGAGGGCAACTATAATGTATGAGGGAAGGATAGGAAGACCACAGCCTAAAATAACAATTACTACCATAGTTGTGAGCACAGCGATTATTATGTTTCCACCTGACCACATCTCAATAGCCAGAGGAAGTTTTATCCCCAATCCTGTCATTGTCATTGTTGACATGGCAATTCCCAAGGCCGCAACTGTTACTCCAACACGGGCTCCATTCGTAGCTCCTTCTATAAAAGCATCGATAAGAGATCTTATTGACGAAACCGACCTTTTCTGTAGAAAATAGATTATTAAGGAGGAAATAATTCCCCAGAATACTGAATATTGGGGTGAATATCCCATGATTAATAGAAAAACAATAGTAGCCATGGGGATTAGGAATGGTGGTGCGCTCCTAAGAAGGAGCTTTATATCGATTTCATCGGTCCATGGGGCAAGCCTCATCTTCTTTGCCTGAAATAGCACATAGAGTCCACAGCCGAAATAGTATAGAAGTGCAGGAGGAAATGCCATTATCATCACTTCTTTATAAGGAATCCCTATAAAGCTGGCCATTATGAATGCCGTTGCTGCCATGATAGGAGGCATTACTAAGCCTCCTGTTGAAGCGGCTGCCTCTATTCCGCCTGCCTGTTCGGGTTTGAATCCAATCTTTTTCATTAATGGTATAGTAAATGTTCCAGTAACAATCACATTTGCATCAGGCGACCCTGAAACCGAGCCGAATAGACAGCTTGCAACAACAGATGTCATGGCAGGGCCGCCCGCAAGCTTACGGCCTACCAATTTGCCAATCTCTGTAAAGAACTGCGAGGCCCCAGTAGCTGAAAGTAACCCTGCAAAGACTAAGAATAGAAAAAGATAGGCTGCAGAGATTTCAAGAAGCTTCCCATAAATCCCCGAAAACCCAACAGCCATGAGTGAGATGATTCGGTCCAGATATAGTTGAGGGTGATGAAATGGCATTGGCAAGATATGACCCCAGAATGTGTAAGCAACAAAGAATGAGATGAATATAGGTAATACCTTCCCTGATGCCTCATAAAGGGCAATGAGGGTTAAAACAACGAGGATGCCTCCAACAACCATATCAAGAGAATTTGGTAGACCTACGCGGAACTGGAGTTCCTCGGTTAAAAAAAACATATAACCTGTACCGAAGAGGCTCAATATCAGGAGAATTACCCAGAATTGCCAGAGATGTGGTTTATTCCTCATTGCCATGAGAAACATAATTATCAAAACCAATAATAGATGTATAGTCTGGTGTTGATATGGGTCTACAAAGACATACTGGGTGCTTGCAAGCTGGTAGAGGACTGTGAATGTAGATACTGCACCCATAATATATCTGGTAAATTTTGATGGTAATGAATACAAATGATCACCTTTACTTAACAAAGCCCTTCTCGCGATAATATTTTAATGCCCCTGGATGTATTTCATTTATGTCAAGAACAGGGCAAAGATCAAACATAAATTTAGGTGTTATATGTTCACCAAATTGAATATGTTCCGAAAATAGACGGGAATTTTCACCTAAGGTTTTAATAAGTTCATATGCTATATCTGCACTTAGGCTTGCATCGGAGGCCATTATACTTGTCACTATTCTCATACCATTCGCAGGTTCAGTCTGCCCATTATAAGTTCCTGCAGGTATTTCCTGCACCCGTATTGGTTGACCTGTAATCTTTGCAACCTTCTCTACATCCTCTTTGGGCAAACTGAGGGGGTAGATTTTATGTCTCAGGGATACCTCCTGAAGGGCTGGGTTGATCTGCCATGTTTTCCCCTTCCCCATCTCTGTCCCGATGAGAATGACATCGATCAATCCATCCCTTAATGCGTCGGAAGCAGGACCAAAGAACATTCTTGTAAATTTGGCTTTATCCTTTATTCCCCACACCTTTTCAATCAATACATCCCAGTAAGGGGCCTGGGCAAACTTTGTTGGGAAAATCCCGACACGTTTTCCAATAAGGTCTTCAGGAAGTTTCTTAATATTGGGGTTCAATGTAACCCATATACTTGATACGACACTAAATCCACCGAGAATCCTTAGGTTTGTATGTTTCATAGTATAGGGAGGTTTACCATCTCGAGCTAACCAGTATCCAGTATCACTTGTATTAATGATAGTTCTTGCCTTTTTCGTAGGATCCAATTTGGCCAAATGCTCGATATTATACTGTGTTCCAGGGGTTTCAATAACACTAATCCTCACCCAGGAGCCTGCCTTTTGAAGGATATTTAATGGGGCAAAGTAGAGTCGGTATATTTCTGTCCCCATATCCGAGGTGTAACAGTCAAGCAAAACCTCTTTTGTATGCCCGTAATTAAGTGGCATCACCATCATAAGAATAAATCCAAAAAAAAGTAATAATCCCTGCCTTATTAAAACCATAATCTCTTTTGCCTTCATCTCTCTTACCTCCTTTCAAAATATTTTACCTAAATTGAGCGATTTTTTACTAAAAGCCTTTCCGCCAAAGGCGGATCAGTCATTGTGTGGCAATCCGACGAAGTCGTTGCGAGGAGCGAAGCGACGTACAATCTTATAGATTCCTCGCTTCGCTCGGAATGACAATCTGGAAGAGATTGCTTCGCAATGACGATCTGGAATCGCTCAATTTAGATTTTATTAATTACCTTTTAACTTTAGAGATTTGGTCATATTGAGTAGACCTCCGGGCTTTATTGGTAACTCCTTTATTCGAATACCTGTAAGTCTGAAAACTGCATTCCCAATGGCAGGGGCCATATTTATAACAGAGCTATTCCCAATCCCCTTTGCACCAAATGGGCCATTCTCATCATAGCTTTTAACAATCTCTCTAAATATCTCTGGCATATCGAGTGAAGTGGGAATCCGGTATTCGAGAAGATTTGGATTCATTACCTGACCATCCTTTATCAGCATCTCTTCATAAAGGCCATAGCCAAGGCCAATGGCTATTCCTCCATCTATCTGTCCCTCTGCCCCATCAGGGTTTATAAGTGTCCCACAGTCATGAGCTCCTACGGCTCTGAGGACATTGATAATCCCTGTCTTAGAATCCATCTCAAGCTCAACAGTATTGGTTGAAAATGTATATGTTGAGAAGAACCTTGAGGCAGCCCCCTGGACAATCTTTATATCAATTGGAAGGGTCTCAGGATTGATTGATGCCTTTCCGATGATAGGACTGCCTTTCTTGTAGGTGCTTCCTGAAAGAATCTCTTTAAGCGAAACCGATCTCTCAGGAGAGCCTTTTATAAAAACCTTTCCATCTCTTAGATATATGTCTTCCCTGTTTGCCTCCATCATTTCAGCCGCAAGATCAAGAATCTGATTCTTTGCATCCATGGCTGCCATCTTTGCAGCCATCCCTGTTGTATGTGTTCCCCTATCTCCAAAGACACCAACATCAAAGGGTGTAGAATCCGTATCTCCGCTGATCACTGTTATATCTTCCACATTAACTCCGAGTTCTTCAGCAACAATTTGAGCAAGGACTGTTTTTAAACCCTGTCCCATATCCATTGCCCCTGAGCTTACCATCACAGTCCCATCTTGATTCATTCTAACAATACATGAGGTGGCAAATCCTCCGCATGGATTGAATCC
>JBBITW010000244.1:0-4233 GCA_037440525.1 Deltaproteobacteria bacterium | reverse complement strand
ATGATATGAAAACCTGGCATAAGATAATAATTGGTGATTCAAGATGGATGAAAGAAGTGCAGGATGAATCAGTACACCTCATTATTACATCTCCTCCCTATTGGCAATTAAAAGATTACGGAAATGGAAAACAGATTGGTTTCAATGATACATATGAGAATATATAAACAATCTTAATTTGGTCTGGAACGAAGGCCACAGGATTTTACAAAAAGGCTGCCGTTTATGCATTAACATTGGCGACCAATTTGCCCGTTCAGTTTATTATTGGAGATATAAGGTTATTCCGATAAGGACAGAGATTACAGAAACTGAAAGAATTCAAAAATTCCCTGAACAAAATTGACCAAACAATGGTTGAACAATGGGTGCAAGATTTAGTAATTGTGAAAACTTTTGCTGGGTTAAGATTTCAGGAAGTAATACTTATACAAGAGTTGAATGGGGTCACATCTTGACATTAGACAATATTTGTTTAATCTTTTTATTTAGTCTATAAAATGCATCCTCATACTCTATTCTCGCTGGCCTTGCCATTGCGGTTTATCATACCCTCCCTCATCTATAACCATCAATAGTCAAGATGTGATCACACTATTCTTATAAGCGGAAAATATTGTCGAATTGCTGCCAAAATTGTCGAATCAAAGTTTCTCTTTAAATTTCAATAGAAAAGCTATATTACCAATTTCTTATTCGACAAAACCTTCCTTATTTAGAAAAGATACAAAACTTTTGCCAAGAATTTAAAATTTTATATAATCATGTTATAAATTATTTAAACCCTTTATAAATTTAATCATTAAAATTTAGTGAACTTTTTTAAAAATTAGGGAAAAATGTGGCATTAAAATTGCTCTATTTTATAATTATAAAAATTTATTTCCACCTAATATATGATTGAAAAAGATAAATGAACAGGAAAAGAAATAGATCTTTGATTATTGCCCTAACCATAGCAGTCATTATTGGAGCAGGGTTTCTTGCTGTTACACATTTCGGTAAGGGTAAGACAAACCAGCAGTACCGAACGTTTAAAGTAGAGCGAGGTGAAATTCGCTCTCAAGTAACTGCCACCGGAACGATTAATCCTATCACCACAGTATTGGTGGGAAGTCAGATCTCAGGAACGATTAAAGCACTCTATGCAGATTTCAACTCCCGTGTAAAAGAGGGACAGGTAATTGCCCAGATTGACCCTGCAATCTTTGAAGCCCAGGTCGAAAAGGAGAGGGCCAATCTCCTCAATGCTCAGGCAAATCTTTCTAATTCACTGGCCAATTTGGAGAATGCAAAGGCCAATCTTACCAAGGCAGAAGTTGCTGTTTTAGATACAAAAAGGACTCTGGAACGAAACCTGAAACTATTTGAAAATGGAGTGATTGCAAAGGCGACAGTTGATACAGCTCAGGCAAATTATGATACCGCTATAGCACAGCGTGAAGTCGCTAAATCGCAGGTAGAATCTGCAAGAGCCCAGGTGGAGCAAGCAAAAGCTCAGGTCGAACAGGTAAAGGCCAGCCTTAAGGTCGCAGAAACCAATTTGAGGTATACAACAATCCGATCTCCGGTCAATGGGTTTGTCATTTCAAGGAATGTGGATGTAGGGCAAACCGTGGCTGCAAGTCTCCAGGCTCCAACCATCTTTACAATTGCGAAAGATCTTACCCAGATGCAAGTGGATACAAATGTGAGTGAAGCTGATATTGGCAGAATAAGGGTAGGACAAGAGGCAATATTTACTGTGGATGCCTATCCTGAAATGACATTTAAGGGAAAGGTTTCAGAGGTGAGAAATGCACCCACTACAATTCAGAATGTTGTTACCTATGATGTGGTGATTCATGTAGAAAATAAGGAATTAAAATTAAAGCCAGGTATGACAGCAAATGTTTCTATTATAATTGATCATAGGGAAAATGTGCCGAAGATACCCAATTCTGCATTAAGATTTCTTCCTGAATCTGCCAAGCAGGAAGGGGGTTCTGAAAAGAGAAAATGGCAGAAAAAGCCTGCATCCACTTCCCAAACTGAAATTGGAAGACCAGGGAGGGTATGGACTCTTTCTTCAGATGGTAAACCAGTCCCGATTCGGATTATGGTTGGAATTACAGACGGATCTTTTAGCGAAGTTATTTCAGGAGATCTCCATGAAGGGATGGATGTTATTATCGAGGAGATTTCGAAGAAGAAAAGCCAAAGCCAAACCAGGTCTCCCTCGCCTTTTATAGGAGCACCCAGAAAGTGATAATCTTAAATCATGGATTTAAATTTTTTGGTTCAATTCTCAATATATGGATTCATTAATTAAAGTCCAAAACCTAACCAAGATATATAACCTGGGCGAAGTTGAAGTTCCAGCTTTGAGAGGGGTTTCCCTGTCTATAGATCAAGGTGAATTTGTTGCCATAATGGGGCCTTCTGGTTCAGGAAAATCAACCTTCATGAATATATTAGGATTTCTGGATCGACCCACAAGTGGTATATATATTTTGGAAGGTATTAATGGTGAAAATCTCTCAAGAGATCAACTGGCCGAGATTCGAAACCAAAAGATTGGTTTTGTCTTTCAGGGGTTTAATCTTTTAGCCAGAACATCAGCCTTAGAGAATGTAGAACTGCCTTTAATATACGGGAAAATACCTGCTCCTAAAAGAAAGGAAAGGGCTTACAATGCCCTCAAGGCAGTCGGTCTTGAAGGAAGGGAACACCACTTCCCTAATCAACTTTCAGGCGGAGAACAGCAGAGAGTAGCAATTGCAAGGGCCCTGGTCAATCAACCCTCTATTCTCCTTGCGGATGAACCCACAGGAAACCTTGATTCTAAGACAAGTGAAGAGATAATGAGGATTTTCAAGGGCTTGAATCAAGATATGGGAATTACAATTATTATGATCACTCATGAACCAGATATTGCTTCCTATGCCAGGAGAAGAATTTTATTTAAAGATGGATATGTAATAAGCGATTCTTGATTATTATGATTACAACCCTTTTTGCCAGTGTTCGTATTGCAATAAAGGCCCTTTTGGTCAATAAGATGCGATCTTCCCTTACGATGTTGGGAATCATCATCGGTGTGGGATCTGTAATTGCTATGGTCGCTATCGGCTCAGGGGCAAAGGCCAGAATTGCAGAACAGATCGCCTCTATGGGATCAAATCTCCTGATTGTTATGTCTGGAAGTGCAACAAGTGGAGGGATCCGTTTCGGCGCAGGGACAGTCCCAACATTAACTGTCGATGATGCAAAGGCTATCCAATCAGAGATCCCACAGGTCAAGTATGTAGCTCCAAACCTTTCTGGAATTGCACAGGTTGTCTATGGTAACCAAAACTGGTCTACCTTGATCAACGGCACAACACCTGAGATTCTCAATATCAGGGAGTGGCCTTTATCGTCAGGTAGATCATTTACACAGCAAGACATTGATGGAGCAACAAAAGTTTGTCTCTTAGGGAAAACAGTTTCGGAGAACCTTTTCGGTGGAATAGAACCAGTTGGTCAGGTTGTCCGAATCAAGAATGTTCCATTTATGGTAATTGGTACACTAAGCCCAAAAGGCCAATCAACATGGGGGCATGATCAGGATGATACCATTTTCGTTCCACTGACCACTGCTCAGAAGAGACTTTTTGGAATGCAATTCCCGGGAATGGTTAGAACCATTTCAGTTCAGGTAGAGGATTCAGACTCCTTAAAACAAGTGGAGAATCAAATTACAGAACTTCTCCGCCAGAGACATCGTATCCAGGAGGGACAAGAAAATGACTTCTCAGTTCGAAACCTTACGGAGATCACATCAAGTGCAGAACAATCGGCCCGTGTAATGTCTCTCCTACTCGGTGCAATCGCATCCATTTCTCTGATTGTCGGAGGGATTGGAATCATGAATATCATGCTCGTTTCCGTTACTGAAAGAACAAGGGAGATTGGAATTCGCATTGCCATTGGAGCTAAAGCAAGAGATATACTTCTACAGTTTCTTATCGAATCTTCTTTGTTAAGCTTTATCGGAGGGGTTTTAGGAATTGGAGTTGGAATTGCTGGCACCATTATCTTATCTGCTTTTACCCAGTGGCCTATACTTTTCTCTTTTGAGGCGATTCTTCTTGCCTTTCTATTCTCAGGTTTTGTAGGTGTATTCTTCGGATTTTATCCAGCAAGGAAGGCCTCTCTGCTCAATCCTATAGAGGCCTTAAGATACGAATAACAGATTATGTTACTGTCTGA
>JBBITW010000243.1:0-4348 GCA_037440525.1 Deltaproteobacteria bacterium | reverse complement strand
CGTCCGTGGGCTCCATAATTTTTATCTTAGTAAGCATTGAAGTGGCGGCTTGGGTTATGGGTTCAAGCTTGCAAATAGGCATATACTTTGATATAGTTCAAAATCGTGCCAGGACCACCGAGAATACATTTCTTTGGAGCATTTTATCATATAATTACCCAAGGCAATCAAAGTTAAGATATCTTTAAATTTTGGAGAGTTGCCAAGTCTTGGTTTTGTAGTCTGTTAGAAAGATTTGTAAACCTCAACTGAGGTTTATTATTTTTGATGGCGATTGCCAGAGCCTTTTTGGTCCCGATCAACACCACCAGCTTCTTGGCCCTTGTAATCCCAGTGTAAATCAAATTCCTTTGTAAAAGAACATAATGCTGTGTTGTCACGGGAAAGATAACCACTGGATACTCACTTCCCTGAGATTTATGAACAGAAATAGCATAGGCCAGGGCGATCTCATCCAGATCAGAATAGTCGTAATTGATCAGTCTCCCGTCAAAGTCTATGACGATTTCCTTATCCTCTTCGTTAATCTTTGAGATCCACCCTATATCTCCATTGAAGACCTCTTTATCGTAATTGTTAGCTATCTGCATGACCTTGTCCCCTAATTTAAAAGTTCGACTCCCATGGATGATGAATTGCTGGTTAGAGTTCAGGGCTCTCTGTAATTCAATGTTCAGATTGATTGCTCCGATGATTCCTTTGTGCATGGGTGTTAAAACCTGAATGTCTCTGATTGGATGAAAGCCAAAACGCTTAGGTATTCTTTCAGCACAGAGAGTTACAATCATATCCAATATCTTCTCTGGCTCCTCTTCCTGAATGAAGTAGAAGTCAATACTCTCTTTTCTCTCCGTCTCTTTGAGGGAAGGAAACTCACCGCAATTTACCCTATGAGCATTAACAACGATCATGCTCTCCTGGGCCTGGCGAAAGATTTCAGTGAGTCTGACTACCTTAAAGATGCCTGAATCAATTATGTCCTTTAAAACATTACCTGGCCCAACCGAGGGGAGCTGGTCTATATCTCCTACCAATATCAAATGAGCCCAAGAAGGAATGGCTTTTAGAAGGTGATACATCAATAATGTATCAATCATGGAGGCTTCGTCTATGATTACCACATCTGCTTCGAGTGGATTATTTTGATCCCTTTTAAATCCACACTTATCAGGTGAATATTCGAGCAGTCGGTGAATAGTCTTTGCTTCCCACCCTGTCGCTTCACTCATTCTCTTGGCTGCTCTTCCTGTTGGGGCTGCAAGAAGGATCCTAAGTTTTAGCTGCTGAAAGATCCTTAATATCGCTGTAATGATGGTCGTCTTTCCCGTGCCAGGACCTCCTGTAATAATCAATACCTTTGAGCCCCCTGCCAGGGTAATTGCCTCTTTCTGCTTCTCTGCTAATTCAATTTTTAGCTTTTGCTGAACCCACTCAATAGCCTTTTCAGGGTTAATTGGTCTGATACTTGACGAAAATTCCTTCAATGCTTTAAACCTTTGAGCTATCCCTGTCTCTGCTATGTAGAAAGGTGAAAGATATACTGCCTTGCTCTCTCCTACACCATTAATCTCCTCAATAAAAATCTCCTTTTCTATGGAGAGTTCAGCAATGGCTTTGGGAATGATTTCTCTTTCGACCTTCAAAATCTCATTGGCCTTATTAACAAGATCTTTTTCTGGATAATAGACATGACCATCTTCGGTCAATTCATTGAGCACATAAATAACTCCTGCCTTTGCCCTGATTAGAGAATTTGGATCAATCCCTATATTCTGAGCTATCTTGTCTGCTGTTATAAAGCCGATACCATGAATATCCCTGGCAAGGCAGTATGGATTTTCCTTAACTACCTCGATTGACCTTTTCCCATATTGTTTGTAGATTTTAGCTGAATAGGCAATACTCACTCCATGCCCCTGTAGGAAGATCATGATCTCCTTGATCTCTTTCTGCTCCTCCCAGGCTTTTGTGATCATGGCAATTCTTTTTGAACCGATGCCTTCCACTTCAGAGAGACGTTCTGGTGTCTTCTCTATAATCTCCAGGGTCTCAAGGCCAAATTTCTTGACGATTCTTTCGGACATAATAGGACCTATGCCTTTTATCAGACCAGAACCAAGATATTTCTTTATTCCATGCAAGGTAGCTGGGACTGTGATCTCGTAGTTCTCAACCTGAAATTGTTCCCCAAACTTCTTATTATGAACCCACCTGCCGTAAAGTTTTAAAGATTCACCTATGCTGATGCCAAATAGGTTCCCAACGATAGTGGTCAACTCTCTCTTGCCCTTTTCCTGGAGCTTGGCAACAACAAAATCATTCTCTTCGTTGTAATAAATTATCCTTTCGAGAAGACCGTAGATGATAGACATCTTTAAAAATTTACCAGAACCAATGAAGAAAGTCAAAAATCCAAGGGGCGAGATTTCTTTGGCTTATATGATATGGTAATCATTTTATTTACGAAGTATAAATTTTAACTGATTTTCCATAAAAATATCTCGATAATTAATAATTGGAGCAATTAAATATTTACAGTTATCATCCTAATCTTCCTCCATGGTCTTGTCTTATTGACTTTCCACAACGAGACTGTGTCGTAATTCTACATAAAAAATGAAACCAAATACGGCAAGGGACAAGCCCTTGCCCTACGCTTGTGATTCATTTAATTTCTCGTAGGGCAAGCCGAACCCTTATCAAGATGTGATTTATTTTATGCTCCCATTAATAACTTTCAAAATATATCCACTTTCTTTCAAAATCGAGAGGAAAGGGAAAATCTTCGTATTTAAATACCTTAATATCAATCCCATAGCCAGAAAATAGATCCAATATTCTATTTTTGGCCTCAATATCATTATTGCAGTATCGATTGAGTTGAATCTTAAGGGATCGGAAATTTCTATCCACCTTAAAAAATCCACTGATCTTTGAAGGAATATCAAGATCATTGTAGAGCATCTCTTTTATCTTTTCGATTGTCAGTCCCTTTTCACCAGGTAAAGAGTCTTCTTCACGGCCATATAAAAATATAGAAGGATGGTTATAATCGGGATCAATTGCCTTCGCTTTTTTAATATCAATAAATCTTATAAGGTCACCCGATCTGTAACGAATTAGAGGGAGAATCCCTTCCATATCCAACGAAGTAATAATCAGAAAATTTTTTCCCTTCTTTGCCTCTATTGCCTCAACATATGTAAACTTCGGGAAATACCTAAAAATCATCGGGAGAATATCCTCTTCCCCGAGGAACTCCTTTCGCAAATTTTTATCTCTTAAAAGCCTCCTTCTAAGCCTTATGGTTTTAAGAGTTTCCTGAAAAACCATAAGACCAATCTCTGATATTCCCATTGAGGAGGCGATTACAAGTTCATCGCTCTTATCAATATCTTTACCCAGTAGATTTGCGATATAGCTCCTGTAATTCTCTGGGAAGCCTTCCTCTCCAACAATAATTCTTAAATCATAAGAATTAAGATCAAGTCCCTTTTCGACCCCTTCTTCCAGAAGGGATTTTATAAAAAGATTTTCTCCCACAAGAATAACTTTATCAAAATATCTCCCAAAATTTTTTATTATAGAAAGAGCCATATCTGACCTCACACTTACATCCGAAACAGTCATTCGATGGCTCGGCACTTTTACACCCATTGGTAAGCAATTAATTAAAAGCACATCCTTTCCTTTAATACCTATATGGTAATCCATCAATGAATCGATAAAGATGCCTGTTAATCTAATCCTATCCCTATCCTCCAGGCCAAAGGAAAAACGTCCTGAATGCCCTGAGCTCGTCAGTATAGATGATAATCTCTTGAGACTTCCATCAATGCAAAGTTCTTTTATTCTCCCCTCATATTTTATAAAAGTTGCACCCTTGTCAATGATCGGAACAAACCTCTTAAAATCTTCTATTGTTTTGATCTTCTGAGGGCTTATTCCATTTTCTTTCAAGAGTATCTTATATGCGGGGACTTTTTCTGCAGCTCTCTTAAAGGCTTTTATAGCCAATCCTTCACTATTATTTAAAAGTCTATCAGGATCTGATTTTTCAATCTTATTAAGACGATTCTTTACAAAATATGAGATTAAAAATTGAGGCAATATGCTATATTTCATTTTTATTTTAAGAATTTTATATATATCAATTCATTATAATAATTTTTTATGATTTAGGATAATGATTTATAATATAAATCCCTTTAAATACAAAATTTTCAAACTATTAACTTTTAAAATTCTATTAAATAATTATTTCTATGTCAATAAAAAAATTTTCAGGCAAAATAACCCGTCACTTAAATGGGGCTAAGTTAAAAGATCTGGCAGGAATATCCTCGAA
>JBBITW010000242.1:0-4385 GCA_037440525.1 Deltaproteobacteria bacterium | reverse complement strand
CATAGATTCCTCGCTCCGCTCGGAATGACAATTTTGGAGAGATTGCTTAGCAATGACAATCTGGAATCGCCCAATTTAGATTAAAATTAAAAGAAGGCCACTTTTTCAGGCGAAGAATTAATTACAAAATGCCTATTAAACCTCAATTTCACAGAATTCTCTTTCATTTTAGCAATTAAATTGTAGAAGATCCAAATTTATTTAAAGGCATGAAAGAAAAGCTACCAAAGAAGGTAATGATTGATTGTGATGTAGGGGTTGATGATGCCCTTGCACTAATCCTTGCCTTTAATTCTCCCGAACTCAACGTGAAGGCAGTCAGCGGAGTAAACGGAAATGTTCCATTAGAGCAGGTTTTTGAAAATATAAAGAAGGTCCTCTCACTTATAAATCCAAAAGAAAAACCAATTATTGCTCGTGGGTCTGACCAACCTTTAAAGGGAGAACCTGTTTATGCCCACTCTGTCCATGGAAAAGACGGATTGGGTGGGGCAAAATTAGCTCTAATAGAAGGAGAAAAGTGGTGGGAGGATTTTTCTGATAGTGCAGATGTGCTTATTACAAAAATGGCTCGCCATTATCCAGATGAATTAACTTTGATTGCCACTGGCCCGCTTACCAATTTGGCCTTAGCAGTTCAAAAAGACCTGGATGGAATGAAAAAATTAAAAGAGATAGTAATTATGGGAGGGGCTTTGAGGACAGGAGGCAACATCACCCCACATGCTGAATTTAATATCTTCTCCGATCCACTTGCCGCGAAGCAGGTCTTTGAGTCTGGATTACCCATCACCCTTGTTCCCCTCGATGTGACACATAAGGTTTTTCTAACCTCGGAATTGATTGAAGAAAGATTAAAACCTATAAAAAATAAATTCTCAAAATTTGTAATCGATGCCATTGGCTATGATATTTCCTCTCATCGTTTTTTAAGAGGTTCTGATCTTATCTATCTTCATGACCCCCTTGCTGTTGGAGTTGTAATCGATCCTGCTTTGGTAAAAAAGGAGACTATTCACCTGCGTGTGGAAACAGAGGATGAAAATTATTATGGAATGCTTAAAGAAGTAAAAGATGGTCCAAGTATAGATGTCTGTTTGAAAGTAGATTCAGATAAATTTTTAGAGCTCTTTCTATCCCGAATCAATTCATATTAAGAATAACCCGAAGATAATTATGGCAAAGAAGATCCTTGTCATTGGAAGTTCCAACATAGATATTATTACACGTATTTCACATTTTCCCAAACCAGGAGAGACCATTTTGGGAGATGTGATTACCTCATTTGGAGGTAAGGGGGCAAATCAAGCCATCGCCTCAAAAAGATTTGGTGGATCGGTAATCTTTTTAACAAAACTTGGAAATGACCACTACGGAAGATCTTACCTCAATTATCTGGTCAAGGAAGGATTGCCCAGAAAATGGATTTTTCGAGATGATAAAATTTCAACAGGAATGGCCTTTATAGAAGTGACAAATCAAGGAGAAAACAGGATTATAGTTTCACCAGGGGCTAATGGTTCACTTTCCCGGAAGGATTTAAAGGAATTCCTCCCTTTCTGGAAAGGGATAGGGGTTTTTATAACCCAGTTAGAAATTCCCTTCGAAACTGTAAGGATGGCAGTAGAGATAGCAAAGCAACGTGGTAGCATTACATTACTAAACCCATCACCCCCTCTTCTTCTTTCGAGAGATATCTTTCCACTGGTAGACTTCCTTATACCAAATGAAGAAGAGGCACAGACCCTTTCAGAAATCCCTTTGAAAAATGAAAGGGATATACCAAAAATTGGAAAAAAACTTCTAAATATGGGAGTAAAAAATGTTATTATTACCCTTGGTGAAAAAGGGCTATTTTTTAAAAACCATGAGGAAGAAATTTGGCTGGAAGCATTTAGGGTAAAAACAATCGATACTACCGGGGCAGGTGATGCATTTATTGGAGCTTTTGCCTTTGCCCTCTCCGAGAATAAAACCATCCGGGAGTCACTAATTTTTGCAAATGCTTCGGGAGCACTCGCTGTAACGAAATTGGGTGCTCAATCATCCCTACCTTCAAAGAGAAGTTTAAATCTCTTTCTCCAGAAAGGACATCTTAAATTCCAGAAACGAATGGGGTCACTTTAAAAATCTCGTGATGTTTTTAACCTTCTCTACACCCTCTTTTATCTCTTTTACCTCTTTTATACCAGGAATTTCATCGATCTCTTTCTTCAAATTTGAGGCCAAATTCTCCTTTTTATCCTCTTTCTTTTTATCCTTCCACTCTCTCCTTTCATCACGAATCTTCCTTAACTCCTTTATGGTTTTACCAAGGCCCTCGCCGATTTCAGGAAGTCTTCTTGCTCCAAAAAGAAGAAAAAGAATTATAAGAATAATTAAAATTTCAGGTAAACCCAAACCAAACATTCTATAGCCCTATAAATATTAAGAAAAAGCTGTAAATCATCGCCAGTGTCCGGGAATCCAGACCCAGCCTTGCCCCCTTGGTTCCCAATGCCCTGGAACCCAGAGCGAATGAGGTTGAGGACGTCTCTCCCAATGCCCCGGTATCCAGACCCAAGCATCTCTTTTATACCTCCAATACCCTGGTATCCAGACTGCCTCAGGGTAAGGAGGTGTTCCATATACTTCTACCCTTGGCTCAGGGGGCCTTACATAGACAACTTTTGGGCCACAACCCAATAAAAGAACCTCAGAGAGACAAATAAGTATTAATAAACCAATAAAAATAATTTTCTTTCTCATTGATTTTCCCCTTTTATTGATATTATTATTACAAATTATTATACTGAAATGCAACAAAATTATTATTTTTGTATCATCCCCAAAAAAGTTGCTAAGATGATAGGGATTCAAGGGGTCAAGGAATCAAGGATTCAAGGGGAATGCTTAAGCATTGCAAAGAGTTAAAAGTTTGTCAAAGCACTTATCAATTATGTTTAGATATTTACAAAATAACAAAGGGATTTCCTAAAGAAGAAAGATATGGACCAACATCCTTTATATATAGCTTTTGGTTCAAACTTCGAATTAGAAACCCAGATACTTTTCTCTGGAGATTTAGTGTATATTAAAGTTGAATCCTAAAATCCTCGAATCTTTTTTGGCAACGAAATTGGATAAGAACCTTATCTTTCTATTTTCAAAATTAATAAAGGAGATATTCTATGTCGATAGAACTTGAATGTCCACTATGTGAGGCAGATATCCCATTAGAAGGAGATGAAAAGCCAGGTGACCTTATAATGTGCTCGTATTGTAAGACAACTTTAAAATTATTAAAAAAGAAAGATAAGTGGGTTTTGGTGGAAGATATTGAGGAAGAAGAAGTAAAATGAAAGTTCTCTATACATCAGATCTCCATGGACAGATTGGGCTTTATAAAGAACTCATTAAACTATCCTCCTCTTTCTTTGCTGAGATAATAATTATAGGCGGTGATCTTCTCCCATCCTTTCCAGCAACGAAAAGATATGAAGATATGATCCCAAACCAAAAGCTCTTTATCAAACAATTCCTCCTGCCTATCTTCAAAGAAATCTTTGACACAACCTCAGTAGAAAAGATTTTCCTTACTGCAGGGAATTGGGATTTGGGTTATCCTTATATTTTTTCCGCCACAGTCGGATCCGCCTTTGGCGGAAAAGAATTCAAAGAAGGGATAATCGACCTCAATCAAAAAATCTACAGACTAAATAATGGATATGAACTTATTGGATACCCTTTTGTCCCTCCAACCCCTTTCAGGCCAAAAGAATATGAGAAGATTGATGATAATGAGGCACCCTGGCCTCTCCAGAAGAATCCTTCTTATATCGTCTCCTTTGACGAGCCTAATCAGCTCATCCCTGTAGAACCATATAAATACTTGAGAGAGAGGGAAACGATAAAGGAGGATCTGGCTAAACTTCATAAGCCGATTGATTTTAAAAAAACTATCTATGTTATGCATTCTCCCCCTTTTGGAACTCGTTTGGACCTCATTGGAGGCGGAAACCATGCAGGAAGTCAATCAATAAGAGCATTCATCGAAATACATCAACCAATTTTAACACTCCATGGCCATATTCATGAATCGCCAGAACTCTCAGGTTCTTATATAGATCGAATTGGTGAAACAATCTCCATCAACCCAGGACAGTTTATCATTGAAGATATGCTTCATGCCATCGTTTTTGATACTGAAAATATAGAAGGATCAATCTTCCACACCTGCCTATAAATTTTTTTATTCAGCTTTTTTGTCCCCTACTATGCCCTCCTTAAATAGACTTTACCCTTTTAAGAGTAAAATCTTTATCCCCTATTGTGCAATAATCCTAAATTGGTAATGCATCACTGAAGCGGGGGATTTAGTGATCTGGCAGGGATGTCTGAGAAAA
>JBBITW010000241.1:0-4421 GCA_037440525.1 Deltaproteobacteria bacterium | reverse complement strand
GGCTCAAGGCTGACACAGAGATAACGTTTCAACTTCTTTTCTTCGGCAAGGGCACGAAGGGGCTTCAAATCCTGTGTTGAAACATTCTCTTTTGCCTTTACCTCTATCGCCGTATGGTCACCAAGAATGAAATCGACTTCAAATCCTGATGTGGATTTCCAATAGCTTAGTGGTTCACCAGAGACATAATCACTATAGCTAACCAGTTCATGCATCAGGTAGGTCTCAAAGGCCTCGCCGAATTCTGTCGTCCCCTGCCGAAACTCGCGACCCTGAAGGGTGGCCACTACCCCCACATCGAAGAAATAGTATTTCGAGGAAGCGATGGGCTTTCTCTTTTTGGATTTACGCCACGGAGGGAGCTCGTGGAGGATCAAAGTATCCCTCAGGATTTCAAAATATTCATAAACCGTGGTACGTGGCACCTGGGCATCATTGGATACGTTTGTAAAATTCACGATTGTCCCATTGCAAAAAGCGGCTACTTTCAGAAAACGGCTGAAGGCTGGAATATTACGGGTGATGCCTTCAGCAACGATCTCCTGTTGGAGATAGGAGCCCGCATAGGATTGAAGATCTTCACGGGGATCATCCGAGAGATAGATCGAAGGGAGCAAACCTCGCTCGATGGCCCTGAGAAGGTCAAATTTGGATCCGAGCTCCCTGTAGGTAAGCGGATGCATATATTTTGTTCGAGCCCGTCCGCCCAAGAGGTTTACCCCACCCCTGCGAAGTTTCCGTGCACTGGATCCGGTGAGAAGAAAACGGATATGACGTTCTTCTATCATCCGGTGGATTTCATTGAGGAGAACAGGCAACCGCTGGATTTCATCGATGACAATGATTTTATCCTTTGGGTCGAGTTCTTGGGAGATTCGGCCTGGATTCTGACTCAAGGCAAGATATACGGAGGTGTCAAGGAGGTCATAGACCTTTACTCCCTTCATCGAATGACGAATGAGAGAAGTTTTTCCCGTCTGCCTGGGACCGAATAGGAAATGAGATTTCTTCTCGAGAAGGGAAGGGAGATCCAACACCCGCTCGATATACATAGAGCTGTTTAATTTACTTTTGAGCGTCATTATATCTGTCATATATCATGACAGATGACGAATAATATGTCAATACTCAATTACCTGTTAGAGAATTTAGGGTCAAATCTTTATTTTTGAGTTTAATTCTATTTTGCCCCAAGACCAACTGCATGAGAATTTCTCCTTGTTATCTATGTCAAAAATAAAGATTTGACCCCAATTATGACCCCAATTACTTTTTCAGAGACCTCTAAAAGATGGTTTGACAGTGAAAACTAAATAAATTAATATTTTAGAAAAAATGGAGGTAAGGATGGAAGAGAAGATTTTAGGTATCATAGGGGGATCAGGTCTTTATGAAATGGAAGGGCTTGAAGGAGTTGAGGAGGTCTCATTGACAACCCCCTTTGGAGCCCCTTCGGATTCCTTTGTTGTTGGTCGCCTTGAAGGTATAAAGGTAGTTTTCTTACCCCGCCATGGTAAGGGCCACAGGATTCAGCCATCATCCCTCAACTTTAAGGCAAATATATACGGGATGAAAATGTTAGGTGTCCAATGGATCATTGGAGTAAGTGCTGTAGGATCTATGAAGGAGTCGATCCATCCTGGAGATATGATCATTCCCAATCAATTTATTGATAGAACAGTAGGACGTCCCAACACATTTTTTACTGACGGGCTTGTTTGCCACATCAGTTTTGCCGATCCAGTATGCCCTCAGCTAAGCAAGATATTGATTCAGGCAGGAAGAGAGGTTGGGGCAACGGTGCATCCTGAAGGGACTTATCTATGTATCGAAGGTCCACAATTCTCCACCCGGGCCGAATCCAAACTTTACAGAACATGGGGGGTTGACGTCATAGGTATGACAAATCTCCCTGAAGCAAAACTTGCGAGAGAGGCTGAAATCTGCTATGCCACCATTGCCTTTGCAACAGACTATGATTGCTGGCATGAGCAGGCAGGAGATGTTTCAATTGGTGAGGTTCTGAGGATCCTTTCCCTGAGCAATAAAACAGCCAAGGCTGCTATAAGAAAAGCCATTAAGCTACTACCAGAGAATAGGGAATGTATCTGCTCAACCGCTCTAAAGCATGCCCTTATTACAAATAAAAAATTGATACCGGAGAAGACAAAAAAGGATCTCGAATTGATCATCGGGAAATATATTTAAACTGAATTGAGGAATGTCCAAGAGAGATGAAGTTTCTCGTTGATCGAATGTTAGGCAAATTGGCAAAAGAATTGAGAATGCTCGGTTACGATACAATTTACTACCAAGGAGAAGATATTCACAGACTCTTTCATATCTCACGAGAAGAGGGAAGGGTGATTTTGACACGCAGTTCAAAACTCCTCCCCAAAAAGACTGAGGATCGTATAGTAAGGATCAGGGAAGATAACCCTCTGCTACAATTAAAAGAACTGATCCATATGGGTATCATTAAGTTAGATGAAGGGAATCTTTTCTCGAGATGCCTTCTCTGTAATCTTGAGATTATTAAAATCCCATCAGGAGAGGCAGAGGGCAGAGTTCCAGACTTTGTCTTCCATCAGATGCAAGAATTCTTCAGGTGCCCCAGATGTGGAAGGATCTACTGGGAGGGATCCCACAGGAAGAATATGGAGAGAAAAATAGAAGAATTATTTCAGGCCCAAAATAATATAAAGTCTCAAGATTCAAACGAATCCTGAAATCCAAATTTATATCTAACCTAATTTTAGATGCGAATAATAAGTGGAAAATTTAAGGGACAGAGGTTGATTGGACCAAAGAATGAGGCTATCAGACCAACCTCTGACAGGATTAAGGAATCGCTCTTCAATATAATTCAAAATGAGGTGAGAGAAAAAAAGGTGTTGGACCTTTTTGCAGGTACAGGTAATCTCGGAATTGAAGCACTCAGCAGGGGGGCAAAGAAGGTCTTCTTTGTGGAAAAGGGGAGAAGGGGCATAAGAATAATCCAGAGAAATCTTACTCAATGTGGCATGGCCGGTCAATCCGAAATTATCCATAAAGATGTAAGCAGGGCCATTGGAATCTTACAAAATAGAGGGGAATCCTTTGATATCATATTCATCGACCCACCATATGGAAAAGGATTGATTCAAAAGACCTTACAAAAACTCAATACTCAAAGGATTCACAAAGAGGACTCAATCCTTGTGATTCAACATGATCGTAGAGAACCTCTATCGGAGAAGATCGAAGGCTGGAAATTAATCAATCAACGAAGGATAGGAGACACACTCCTCTCATTTTTAAGGGCATCTGGTGAGAAGAAATGAGTAGAATATCTTCTAAGAAGGGAGAAAAAGGAGAGATGGGGAAGATTGCTATATATCCAGGTTCTTTTGATCCACTAACATATGGTCATATTGATATTGTCGAAAGGGCGCTTGAAATCTTTGACAAGGTAATTATAGCAATTGCATATGATGTGGAAAAGAAGCCCCTTTTTAGTGTTGAAGAGAGGGTCAAAATGATAAAGACCATATTTAAAGATAACCCAAATGTGATTGTGGATAGCTTCAAGGGGCTTCTTGTTGACTATGTGGCAAAGACGAATGCCAACGTTATCCTCAGAGGGTTAAGGGCAACATCTGACTTTGAGTATGAATTTCATATGGCCTCAATGAACCGTAGCCTCAATACACATCTTGATACCCTCTTCATGATGACAAGTAAAGACTACTTTTTTGTTTCATCAAGGACAATAAAAGAGGTGGCTAAATTGGGGGGAACTGTGGAGGGATTGGTCCCTGATCTTGTGGCAAGGAGATTAAAGGAAAAGTTTAAACTCCCAATAAATAAAAAGAGATTGATCGGCTGGGAAGACTAAATTCCATTAAAGACTTAGATCTAAAGGTTAAGAAAACAGTGATGAAAAAGCTCGTACTCTGCGACTTTGATGGAACGATCAGCCCCTGGGATATTGGTTATCTCCTCCTGAATCATTTCTCACAGGGAGATTGGGAATCAATAGATAGGGACTTCTCTGAGGGGAAGATTGGCTCAAAGGAGGCCTACATAAGGGTTTCAAAAATCCTGAAGGGAAAGAAGGAGCCCATCCTAACTTTTATTCGTGGACATTCGAATATCGATCCCCACTTTGTTGCATTTTATAGATACTGTAACGAAAATAATATTGACATTAAAATCGTTAGTGATGGTCTGGATATTTACATAAAGACAATCCTTGAAATCAACAAACTTTCTCAGATTCATTTCTATTCGAACCTGACAAATTTTATTGAAGGAGATGGTATAAGTATATCTTTTCCATATTTTAATGAGGATTGTGGACTTTGCGGGACTTGTAAAAAGAGTTTAGTTCAGATACAAAGAGAATCATATGAAAAAATCTTCTATGTAGGAAATGGAAT
>JBBITW010000240.1:0-4440 GCA_037440525.1 Deltaproteobacteria bacterium | reverse complement strand
CATCAGGTCGGACATGCTGGGGGAAAAATATACCTTTTGCCCTCAATTCCCTCTTTTCCCAGAAGTCCTTTCTCCACCAGAGGAAGGTATGAAACCAGAAGACCCCAAAAACAGAAACAAGAAGGAGTGTCATAAGAACAAAGGTCCAGTAGAGAACTGGGTCACGCTCAGGATCGTTGTGGGTAGCATGGGCAATCCATTTAACAAAATTAGCGTTTGCACGGAGATGACATTTACCGCATGTCTCTAAAAGACGTGATTCTGAAATTGTAGATTTAGTATTATCCCGGGGTAATATACTATGAAAGCCATGACAATCCGCACAACCGGCTACCAATCTGGGATAACCTAAGTGTTCAACCTTCCCGTGATAACTTTCATAGTAAGTTTGTGTAGCGATGAGAAATACCTTATTACGCTCCATCATCTCTCTGTCAGCATGGCATTTCTGACAGACCTCTGTATGAAACTCCTTCCGGAACTGGACCACTTTGGGTTCATCTCCCTTTAGGATCGGTATTTTGTGAAGGCCGTGACAGTCGTGGCATGCAGCTGAATCAGGATTTCCTGCTAAAACAGATTGGCCGTGAATACTTTCTGAATATCCATCGTCTGAGTGGCATACTGTACATTTTTCAATCACTCTGGTCTTATCCCCTTTCCATGGGGTAATTTCATGGATATTGGTATGACAGTCTTTACATTGAACATCATTTATAAAATGGGCACTTGCATAATGCTCTGCCCCTTCTTTCTTATGGCATCTATGACAAGTTACTGGCTCTGTGTGAATATTTGCTCCTTTTGCCTTTAGGTGTTCTTTTACATCAGTTATGTCCCAGTGACAACTATTACAGGAATTTGCCCCGTGAACCGATTGAGCAAATTTTCTTTCATTTATTTTTGTATGACAGCCAAGACATTCAGAATTATCTATACACTCATAGCAATATTCTCTGCCTTTAATGACAAATTTCTCACCCTTCTTCGTTGAATCGGGGACTTTGGGTATTATCGTAGATTTCTTTTCTTCTTTTTCCAAAGTAGGCTTTTCAGCCAATAAAAACCTACTTCCCAAGAAGAGGAAAATTAAAGAGGTGATAAAGAGAAGGGTGGTCTTTTTTAAATTGGATTTCATAATTCCCCCCCGAGGAGATAAATTAATATAATCTATTAGAATTACAAGAAAATTTTGTTTTTAAAGAGATAAAAATAAGAATGTGATTTTTTTAACACAATAGGATTATTAAGTCAATAGAGGTCTCTTAATTATTAAAATTTTAACCCATAATTTCTAAAAATTCTTTAATAATTTTTCAGAACCCTCTCTGAGATTCCTGAAAAAATACTTATGTAATTAACCCCTCCATACCTCCCCTAAAGAGGCTGTGTCGCAATGAGGTATATGCTATGTTTGTCATTTCGAGCCTCCTTTTTTTGTCATTCCGATCCTCCTTTTTTTGTCATTCCGAGCGAAGCGAGGAATCTTCGGAAAGATTTCTCGGCTAACGCCTCGAAATGACAACAGAGTGGTGTCATTCCGAGCGAAGCGAGGAATCTATAGAATTCAAACCATTATAAAATATAGATTCTTCGGCTAAAGTCTCAGAATGGCAATATTGATTAATACCCTTAAAATGCTTGATCTTCTTTGATGCGATTGTAAGCAATTTAACTTCTCAGTGTCCGCATTCGAAGGGTTTGGAATCTTATCTCCCCAATCATTTCAGGACTTTTTCAGAGACCTTTCTCTTAATACTTGACAATTTAAGGAAAATTATTATCTATTAATTATTAAAGCATAAAAATTTTTACTTATTTGAAATGGCATATATCTTCGAGACGTATTATCCCGTTAATTATCCATTTCAAGCTTATGGAGGAATCAATAAAAAAAACTTAACAGGATAAAGGAGTGAGATATCATGCCAACATATGCATATAAAGCGATCAATTTGGAAAGAAGTTGTAAAAAATGTAGTTCAGGATTTGAGATTTTCCAGAAAATAACCGAACCTGCGCTAACTTTCTGCCCTCAGTGTAAAAATCCTATCTCACGGGTTCTATTCGCTCCAACTGTCGTAGTGAAAGGAAGCCCTGTTACAGAGGTTGACCGAAAGATAAAGGAATATGAGAAGGAAGGTAAGTGGAGCCACGCTGCTGAACTGGCTGACAAAGAGGCGGAGAAGACGAAGAGGGAAGATCTCAGAGTAAGGGCATTAGAAAATTATAAAAAAGCAGGGTATAATTTTGATAAATACGACACAAAATAGGCAATTCTTGAATATTGGAATGATGGAATGAGCAATCTTCCATTATTCCATTTCAATTTCATGATCACTTTTAATCACATTCATAAACAATTCGGCAGTAAGGTCATTTTCAGGGATTGTTCCTTTCAGATAGGAGTGAGGGATCGGATAGGGCTTATTGGCCCGAATGGTTCTGGGAAGACAACCCTCTTTAAGATAATCCTCGGAGAGGAACCCATCGATAGAGGCGAAATCCTCATTGCAAAGGGGGTAAAAATTGGTTACCTGCCCCAGGAAGTGATTTCCTCAATGGGTGGCACTGTTTTAGGTGAGGTTTTAAAGGGCTCGAGCAACATCATCTCCCTTCAGGATAAGATGAAAATCCTTGAAGATGAATTTTTATATGTCGAAGATCCAAAAGAACAAGAAAGATTAGCAAAGGAGTATGGGAGACTTCAGGAGCGCTATACAATCCTCGGGGGTTATGGTCTGGAAGCCGAGGCTAAGCGTATCCTCAAAGGTTTGGGATTTGAAGAGAGTGATTTTGAAAGATCCTCTGAGGAGCTAAGCGGTGGATGGTTGATGCGCATAGCATTGGCAAAAATCCTTCTCCAATCACCTGACCTCCTCCTTCTGGATGAACCAACAAACCATTTAGACCTATCGTCCCTCATCTGGCTTGAAGAATTTTTAATCAATTATTTAGGGGCAATGATCATTGTCTCTCACGATCGAGTCTTTCTAAATCATTTAATCGACAAAATTGCAGAGATTGAGAATCAAAGGATAGACATATATCATGGAGACTATGATCATTATATTAAAGAAAAGGAGGCTCGCCTTCAGATACTTGAGGCAACTTATAAGACCCAACAGAGAAAGATTGAACAGACACAGAGGTTTATCGAGAGATTTCGGGCAAAAAATACAAAATCGAGCCAGGTTCAAAGCAGAATTAAGATGTTAAAAAAAATGGAGATGGTTGAAGTTCCAAAGCAAAAGAGAGGGATACGGTTCCAATTTCCCCCTCCTTTGCGAAGCGGTCACAAAGTTATTGAGGTCAGAGACCTCCATAAGAGTTATGGTGAGAAGGTGGTCTATAAGGGAATTAACCTGACCATTTTTCGTGGAGATAAGGTTGCTTTAACGGGTCCTAATGGTGCAGGTAAATCAACACTTTTAAAGATTCTCGCCGGTGTCCTCGATTATGAAAGAGGGGAGGTTATATTAGGAAAGGATGTGACAAGGGCTTATTTTGCCCAACATCAATTTGATAATCTTAAACCCGAGAATACAGTCTTTGAAGAGCTCTTATCTGTTGCCGAGGATGAAAGTGAAACAAGACTTAGAACCCTTCTCGGTACATTTCTTTTCAGTGGTGATGATGTTGAAAAGAAGGTCTCTGTGTTAAGCGGTGGAGAGAAGAGCCGTTTAATCCTTGCAAAAATGCTTCTTAAACCTGCAAATTTTCTACTCCTCGATGAACCAACCAGCCACCTCGACATCCCTTCACGCGATGTCCTTGAAATGGCACTTAAGCAGTTTCAGGGAACGATCTGTCTAATTACACATGATCGACATTTAATAAATGAAGTGGCAAATAAGGTGATTGAAATAGATTCTGGAGTCCCAACTGTATACTTAGGAAATTATGATGATTATATTTATAAAAAGCAGAAGTCATCAAACGCTGTAGAGACAATTTATGGATTGCCCCAGCAAAGAAAGAGAGAAAGGAATCTCAAAAAAGAAGAGCGAAGGAGAAGGGCTCAGGAGATGGATCAATTCCGAAGACAGCTTACAAACCTTGAGAAGAGATTTCAAGATGTTGAGAAATCATTGGAAGAGGCGACTCGGAAACTTGACCACCTTAATCAAAGGCTTTCCGATTCCAGTCTCTATTTGAATCAGAAGGAGACTTATGAAACCATAGAGACTCATAAGCAGGTTAAGCAACAGGTAAGAGAACTGACCCAGCTATGGGAATTCCTTGCCCTTGAGCTGGAGGAATTAAGGATGATGAATCTGATGTCAGGCTCAGAATAGACAGTTAAAATATAAACCGTGAAACCAAATATTATTAATGGGAGTATTAAATAAATGACATCTTGATGAGGGTTCGGCAAGCCTACGAGAAATTAAATGAATCACAAACGTAGGGCAAGGGCTTGTCCCTTGTCGCATTTGG
>JBBITW010000239.1:0-4440 GCA_037440525.1 Deltaproteobacteria bacterium | reverse complement strand
ATATACATCAACCTTCAAAACCCTTTTGGCCCCTGGGATAAAGATTCTCTGCCCCACACTGATCTTACCGGTATCTGTAATTTTATTTATAAAAGTCACTTCCTTAATATCTACTCCATAGGTTTTGCATATTCGATAAAGGGTCTGGTGTCTCTCCACCACATGATAAACCCCTTTTTTCTCCGAGGGGGGAGGCCTCTCAACTTTAACTCTATACCCTGCACACCCACTGATGTGTAGAATTATAAATAGGAATATTATTTTTAATAGATGAGAGCTCTTTTTACTATTCACTATTCACTATTCACTATTCACTACTCACTCTTCTCCCCAACCATACCTTCCAATCAATTTAACAAAACGGCAACCCCCAAGGTTTTCCTTCTTCATTCCTTCTTCAGTCTTGGTTATTTTAAAAAGGTCCTGTGAAAAAGTATCTCCAATTGGGATTACCAATCTCCCTCCCACTGTAAGTTGATCGTATAATGGTTTGGGAATATCCGGTGCTCCTGCAGTCACTATAATACCATCAAATGGACTTTTTTCAAGCCATCCAAAGGTCCCATCAAAGATTTTAATCTCCACATTGAAGTATCCCAGTTCAAACAATAACCTCCTTGCCCTGATAGCCAACGAACGTATCCTTTCTATAGAGAAGACCTCCGCAGAAAGTTCAGCCAGAATAGCGGTCTGGTAACCTGAACCTGAACCAATCTCTAAAACCCTCTCTTTCCCTGTAAGCTCCAGTGCCTCGGTCATCAATGCAACCATATAGGGCTGGGAAATGGTCTGTTTCTCTCCAATGGGAAGTGGACTGTCATTATAAGCCTGGCTCTGGAGTGCCTCTTCAACGAAAAGGTGACGTGGAACCTTCTTCATCGCATTGATTAATTTAGGGTCTTTTATCCCCCTCGAAATGATCTGTTCCTCAACCATCCTCAATCTTGCCTTCGAGAAATCAATCACCACTAATCTTCCTTCTCCAGTCTCTTTTTCAATCCATCCAGTATGTTTAAGGCCTCAATGGGAGTCAATCGATTTAGGTCAATCTTTTTCAACTCTGATCTGATAGGATCAGGCTCTGTGAAGAGAGATAGTTGAGGAGAATATCTCGGCCTCAGGGCAACCCTTTCTGTTTTTGCGATCTTTGGTATTCCCATTGAATCGAACTCACCCTTTTCGAGGTTTGATAATATCTCCTTTGACCTCTCTATGACTCTTTGAGGAAGACCTGCTAAACGTGCAACCTGAATCCCATAGCTTCTGTTTGTTCCTCCTTCAACTATCTTTCTGAGAAAGATTATCTCTCCTCCCCACTCTTTAACTGCCACATTATAATTTTTAACCCTCTCCTTTGTAAGGGCCAGTTCAGTTAGTTCATGGTAGTGAGTAGCAAAAAGGGTCTTGGGTCTTATCACAGGGTGATCATGAAGATACTCCGCTACAGCCCAGGCAATACTCAAACCATCAAATGTACTTGTTCCCCTTCCAATTTCATCCAGTATTACGAGGCTTTTTGAAGTGGCCTGGCTTAGAATACGAGCTGTCTCCATCATTTCAATCATAAACGTGCTCTGCCCCCTCATGATATTATCCAGGGCTCCTATTCGAGTAAAGATCCTGTCTACAACCCCGATCCTTGCCTCCCTCGCTGGAACATAACTTCCAATCTGTGCCATTAGAACAATAAGAGCAACCTGCCTTAGATAAGTTGACTTCCCTGCCATGTTTGGACCTGTAATGATGAGTATCTGTTGATCTTGATTATTCATATATGTATCATTTGGAACGAATCTCTCAGAAAGGTTCATC
The DNA here is from genome assembly GCA_037440525.1 of Deltaproteobacteria bacterium. Taxonomy (GTDB): domain Bacteria; phylum Desulfobacterota; class BSN033; order BSN033; family UBA1163; genus JBBITW01. The sequence continues at coordinate 2,628 of JBBITW010000239.1, read as the reverse complement.
CTTTCAAGGACAGGGTGTCGGCCCTCGTGGATTACAATCTCATCACCTTCATTCAGGATGGGCCTCACATAATCGTATCTATCCGATACCTCGGCAATAGTGCTTAAAATATCGAGCGATGAAATGGCAGAAGCTGTCTTCTGTAATCTCGGGGTAGCTTCTGATACCTTCTGCCTGATCTCTTCAAATAGCCGATACTCGAGCTGAGATATTGCCTCCTGGGCTCCCAGAACCTTCATCTCAAATTCTTTCAACTCAGGGGTAATAAATCTCTCAGCATTTACCAGTGTCTGCTTTCTTATATAGTGTGGTGGGACAAGGGGGAGATTAGTTTTTGTAACCTCTATATAATATCCAAATACCTGGTTGTAGCGAATCTTGAGAGTTGAGATTCCTGTTCTTCTTCTCTCCTCCGCCTCCAGTTGGAGGATCCATTTTTTCCCCTCTTTCCCCACATCTCTGAGTTCATCAAGTTCCCTATTATATCCTGGTTTTATTATATCACCATCCTTTAAGTTGATGGGAGGATTCTCAACAATAGAGGAATCGAGTAACTGGTAGAGATCTCCAAAGTCCTCAATCTCGGAGACAAGCCCGGAGATGATGGAAGAGCTGAATGATTGCAGTATCTCCCTTAGAACAGGTAATATCTTGATGGAATTTTTCAATGCTACCATATCTTTTGGGTTCGTATGGCCGAGAAATATTCTCGATATCAGTCTCTCAATGTCCTGAATCTCCTTGAGCCCCTCTCGAAACCTCTTTCTTTCCATCTTTTTTTCTTTAAATTCTGTGACCCCGTCCAGCCGATATTCAATCTTATCTATATCCATGAGGGGATAATTCAACCACTCCCTCAATTTCCTACTTCCCATAGCTGTGATTGTCTCATCGAGAACCCAGAAGAGAGAACCTTTCTTGCTTTGATCGAAAATTGATTCTGTTATTTCAAGATTCCTTTTCGCCACATCATCAATTACCATAAAATCTGAAACACGATAAAAGACAGGCAGACGGATGTGGGTAACAGGCCTTTTATGATTTTTTTCTGCATATTGAATAACCATTGCCGTTGAGATAGCAGCAAGTGGAAAATTCTGGAGGATATTTCTTCCTTCAATCTCCTGTACTGGGGGTATTTGATTAAACTCTGAATCATCTAAAAAGCTTATCATACTGTTTTCAAAGCTTTTCTTAAACCTCTCAAAGCATGGATGCTCTTGAAATCTACTGAGAGACAAAATCTCTTTTGGTTCATTCCGGAGGGCTTCATTAAGGAAGGATTCAAATCCTGAAACCTCTGAAGTCTTTAACTCTCCGGTTGAGATGTCCAGAAATGCAAACCCAAAGACCTCTCCCTCTGCGCAGAATCCCATGAGATAATTATTCTCTCCCGCTCCTAAATGAATTGAATCAAGAGTAAGCCCCGGGGTAAAAACCCTGACTACTTCCCTTCTGACAATTCCTTTTGCGAGCTTTGGGTCTTCCACCTGATCACAGAGGGCTACCTTATATCCCTTCTGCAATAATCTGGATATATATGTCTCTGCTGTAAAATAGGGGACACCACATAGTGGGACACTATCCTTCTGTCCTTTGTCTCTCGATGTCAATGCAATACTCAGTTCCCTCGATGCAATCTTTGCATCTTCAAAAAACATCTCATAAAAATCACCCATGCGAAAGAAAAGTATTGCATCAGGATATTGACTCTTGATCTGGAGATATTGCTTGATCATCGGTGTAATGGGTTTCATGATCATCCCTATAGAATATACTTTCTTTTAAAATAATCTAACAGAATCTTTTTGAGTTGTAAAATGGAAAGGAAAAATGGAAAGTGAGGTAAAATATTTTATTTTGACAAACGAAAAATTCAATTATTCAAAGAAATATACTTTGACCTAAATTGAGCAAATCATCGCACCCTAACCCTCCCCCCACGCATTGAGACTGTGTCGCAACGAGGTGTATGCCATGTTTGTCATTCCTAGCGAAGCGAGGAATCTATGAGATTGCCACACAATGACTGATAAATATCCGCTCAAAGCGGATCCGCCTTTGGCGGAAAGGCTTTTAGTAAAAAATCGCTCAATTTAGGAAATATTTAATTGCTCCTGCATTCTCAACTCTATGCTTTTAGCTCCATGCTCTTAGCTCATCACTTTCAGTTCCCTCTTCATTGGGGATTTAGCACGGAGCAAAGAGCAAAGAGCTTAGAGAGTTTTCTTAAAGCCCGCCGTCATTCTACTCAGCCCTTCTAATTCAGCAATAATGTCCTCTTCGGAATCGATATAGCCTCTTCGTTTAAATACTTTTAGCATTGAAACGACTTCATAAATTGACCTTCTCGAGTACCCCAGAAACTTCTTAAACTCTAACTTTGTGTCACAACCAGACCCTTCTGCAATATTATTGACAATTGATAGCCCCGCTCCCCTCGTCTGTTCCGCAAATTTGTACAGTCCTCTCTTTTCCAATTTATCTGCTATATCCAAAAGCTTGTCCAGAACCTCGACTCCACGCTTCCATATCTCCAACTCCTCAAATCTAAACATGTCCTACTTCACCCTATTGCTCCTGCATTCTCAACTCTATGCTTTTAGCTCCATGCTCTTAGCTCATCAC
>JBBITW010000238.1:0-4481 GCA_037440525.1 Deltaproteobacteria bacterium | reverse complement strand
TGATGCGGGGGACGTGGCAATCTCATAGATTCCATGCTCCGCTCGGAATGACAATTTAGTAAAGATTGCTTTGCCTCGCAATGACAATCTTGAATCGCATAATTTAAGATAAAATTTGTGAAAGTAAGGAGGAAGTCATGGAAGAAGAGAGGAGGTTGACCGAGGAGGAATTTGTCATTCAGGCCATAAAGAGATTGAGGAAAGAGCCATTTCGAGGTATTCATAGTGTATACAGTGGTTTTAATGAGGCCTTCAGAAGGTATTTTAATACCAATCCAGTAGAGGTCACCAATAGGCTTGCAGCCGAAGGGAAGATAGAGACAAGACCCTTCAAGGGAGGGATGATGTTATTCCTCCCAGGGGAGGCACCCAAAAGACCTTCAGTTGATGAGGTTATTCAATTGATAATCCAGTCTGAGGATCGGCCCCTTAGCGAGGAAGAGTTTGTTACAGAGGGGATAAAAAGATTAAGGAAGGAGCCATACAGAGGAATTCACAGTGTCTTCAGTGGATTTAACGATGCCTTCCGTAAACATTTCAATAAGGATCCCATTGCATTCACAAGTAAAATGGCATCTGAAGGGAAGATTGAAATAATTCCAATTAAGAGTGGTAAAGGTGTGATGCTCTATCTTCCTGGAGAAAGCCCCAGAGGTAGGAAGACAGAAGAGACATTGAAAAGGATCCTGGAGTAAATTGTCCATTTATTAAAGGAGGTTCTCTACAAGTTTTTTAAAACCTAAATTGAGAGATTTTTTTACTAAAAGCCTTTCCCCCATAGGCGGATTCGCTTTGGGCGGATATTTATCAGTCATTGCGATTACCCAAAGGGTGCGTGGCAATCCGACAAAGTCGTTGCGGGCCCGAAGGGCGTGGCAATCTTATATGTTCTTTGCTTCGCCTCGCAATGACAATCTATAATCGCTCAATTTAGATAAAAATTATTAGACTGAAAGGTTGTAATGGGAAAAACCTAACCCCTTCTTTGACGGAATAAAAGAGATTTGTGGGTTCTATTCCGGGATCAATTCTTTCAATGTTTTTTCATAAACGCTATAAGTTTTTGAATCGAAGAGGACAAATCGAACGAGTTTGATTTCAGGGTGATCCCTCATATAATCTATAACCGTTTTTAAAGCGACACGGGAGGCCTCTTCCACAGGATAACCATAAACACCTGTGCTGATGGATGGGAAGGCGACTGATGAAATCTGATTCTTAGAACAGAGTTCAAGACTCGTTCTATAGGCGCTCGAAAGCAATTCTGAATCCTTAGGAGACCCAGAATAAATGGGACCAACTGCATGAATTACATATCTCGCCTTTAGATTTCCTCCACCTGTTATAACAGCAGATCCTGTCGGGCAACCTTTATACTTTTCCCTTAGTTCTGCCATTATGGCAGGCCCACCAGCTCTGTGGATAGCGCCATCCACACCGCCTCCTCCTGCAAGTCGGGAATTGGCTGCATTACCGATTGCAACTGTATCCTGCTGGGTGATATCTCCCTGAACAACCTCCAGGATGGATTTATTGATATCTACCTTCATTTTTCCCCCCGAAAAGATATTATTACAAAGATATCCTTATCATCATTTAAAGATTATCTCATTTAAAATAATTTTTCAATCCTTAACGCCAGGCTAAAGCCACACAATTATACCATCAGATTTCAATAAAACCTTATAGTGCCCGGATCCCCTCACCCTTACCCGCTCACCAAACATTGGGGAGAGGCGAGGTGTAAAGTAACCCTCTCCTTACGAATCAAGACTGTGTCGCAACGAAGTGTATGCCATAGTTGTCATTCCGAGAGAAGCGAAGAATCCTATTTCTTAGATTTCTCACATCCGTTCGAAATGACAAAAATCCCCTCTATCATTCCGAGCGAAGCGAGGAATCTATAGAATGAAATTACGACACAGCCTCATCGCCTTCTCAATGCCCGTATTCGAAGGGTTTGGAACCCTACCTCCCCAGTCATTTTAGGACATTTTCAGATAGACAGATGCCTTTAATTAATGGATCAATAGATCAACTTGCCAAAAAAGGAGTAAAATGTTAAATATCATTTGGTGATTAAAATGATTGCTTATGATCTGATCTGTTCAAATGGTCATATATTTGAGTGCTGGTTTAAGGATAGCGCCTCCTTTGAAGAGCAACAATCCTCCGGTATAATAAACTGCCCTGTCTGTGATGATACAAAGGTCGTCAGGGCATATTCACCATTTTTGATCAAGCGTGGTGGTGAAAAGGAAAAGGAGAAGGAGAAGGAGGATCGTGATACTTATCATATGCTTCAGTTAATTCAAGAGTATCTGGATAAAAATTTTGAAGATGTGGGAGCTGAGTTTGCAAAAGAGGCCCTGAAGATGCATTATGGGGAGGCGGAGAAACGAAATATTAAGGGAACGGCTACCCCGGAGGAAGAGGTCATCCTCAGAGAGGAGAAGGTTCAATTCATCAAGGTTCCAATTATAAAGCGTATGCTTAATTGAGGATATAAAGATGGGAGATGCAGAGGAAAAAAGACCAAAAGAGTCAGCTGAAAGTGAAACCCTTTCCTATCTAACCTGATGCGGGGTTGAGTTATCCGTGGAGATAACACCGCCTGAAAAGAAAGAGGAATAGGGTAATCAGGGATTGAAGATTAGATTGACTTTTTGAAATTTTTCGTCTCTAAAAATTAGAATTTCTACAGGAGTGCCTTCCTTCAGATTTTCAAAGATCTCTTCAAATTCTTTGATACTTCCAACCTCTTTTAGATCAACCTTTGTAATAATATCACCAGCCTTAATTCCAGAGGCCTCCGAAGGGCTTCCAGGAATAATCTCTGAAACCAATACCCCCTTTTTACCTTTAAACTTAAAGTGAAATGCCAGTGAGGGAGTCAGTTCCTGAATTCGAATACCATAGCGCTCGGAAAGGCTCGTTTTTTTAATCAGGGATATACCATGCTCTTCAACTATTTTGGTGGAGACCAGGATCGGAGCACGGGATTTTAATGCAATAACTATGGCATCGCTCGGTCGAGCATCAATTTCGATGAGGTTCTTCTCCATTATCAGGAAGAGCGTTGCGTAGTAGGTGTTGTTTTTTACATCAACAATTTTTACTTCCTTTACTTTAATATTTGCCTGGGTCAGGATAGAATGGAGTAGGTCATGAGTCATAGGCCTGGGAGTGGATAGATGATTAAGCTCCTTATTGATGGCATTGGCTTCGGGAAGACCTATCCAGATGGGTAGTGCCCTTTGTTCCTCCTTATCTGTAAGGATGACAACCGGAGTCTGTCCAATAGTATCTATTCTCATCCCTTTTACCTCCATTTCAATGAACGGTGGTGTTGTTTCTTTCCCAATAGATATAAATACCAGGGAGAGAAGCAAAACTCCTGAGAGAGCAACCTTAAGATATATTTTCATAAATTTCTCCTTTTCTTTCGGTCTATTGCCATTTTTCTCAATATAGCCATAAGGCCAATTATGATCTTTTGGCCTTCCCTTTTTGTCAAAGGTTCTGGCTTTTTTATAATACGCTGGCAGAAGGCACGATAATGCTTATCATCCCATTGCAATTTTTCTAATAGGTAGGAGACGAAGTCCTTCTGATTCGGTGTTATAGATTCTACACCTCCCAAAATGGGCTGGCCTTTTGGAATAGAATGATATAGATCAGGTAGAAGACCTCTAAAACCCAGTTCTTCAAAACGTTTCATCACATTATCAAAACCCTCTCTGGTCAATTTTATGGAACTTTCGACCCCTGCAACTCCTCTAAGTATATTACGATAGGCTTCTTCATCAAGGTGGAGGTCTTCTTTTGCAATATGGAGAAGGGCCTTTTTTTTCTGACCTATAGGCATCTTAATACAAATTATAAATCAAAATCCGAAAAAAAGGGAGGTCTCTGAAAAAGTATTTAAAACGAGTCCTAAAGACTAGGGAGGTGGGGTGAAAAAGCCTTCGAATTCGGACAATGAGAAGTTAAATTGCTAACAATCGTTTAAAAGAATACCAAGCATTTTCGGGGTATTAATCAATAGTGCTAAACTTTTAGAGGTATTTGCTCTTGCCTGCCGGTATAAGCTCATCCCCCTCACCTTAATCCTCTCCCCTTGAAGGCTGTATCGCAATGAGGTATATGCAATGTTTGTCATTCCGAGCCTACTTTTTCTGTCATTCCGAGCGAAGCGAGGAATCTATAGAATTCAAACCCTTTTAAAACATAGATTCTTCGGCTAACGTAGGGCAAGCCGCATTTGGTTTCATTTCTTATGTCGAATTGCGACACAGCCTCCTTGGGGAGAAGGAAGGGTCGGTACGACTTGCAACCGAGGTGAGGAGGAATTTATCTACAATCATTTTTGACATAGAATCTTTTTCTTGTTAAAAATAATTGGATCATCTCCAAAAAAGTTGACAAAATCTAAAGGATTCAAGGGAAATGCTTAAGAATTACAAAGAATTAAAAATTTA
>JBBITW010000237.1:0-4527 GCA_037440525.1 Deltaproteobacteria bacterium | reverse complement strand
ATTATAAGGTGTGTAAATTGAAACCTAATACTTTATGGTTTAATATAACATTAATTGAGATTGCCACGACCTTCGTACTCGCAACGACTTCGTCGGATTGTAGTATACCCATTGGGTGCTTGCAATGGGCTGGAATAAGATGCCTATTTTTAAAGAATCGCTTAAATTAGAATATGGATTAAGAATGGAGAAAATATATTCAAATTTTTGGAATAAATCATTATTTCAGATTAGTTTTCTTATAGTTTTCTGTTTTTTTCTTTTTTTCGTGAATCTTGGAAAATGGGATCTCTGGAATCCAGATGAACCCCGGTATGCCCAGGTGGCAAGGGAGATGGTCAATGGAGGGGACTGGATTTTAATGCACCTCAATGGGAAGGTTTATACTGATAAGCCTCCACTATTTTTCTGGCTTATGGGTTTTTCTTCGTTTCTATGGAGTGGCTTTAATTCATTTTCAGTAAGATTTCCATCTGCAATTTTTGGGACACTTACTGTTGTTCTCACCTTTTTGATAGGTAAAAATCTCTATTCATCACGCACAGGGTTTCTTTCCGGGCTTGTCCTTGCCACCAGCATTGAATTCGCTTATCTTGCGACAAGGGCCAATATTGATGCGACACTCACTTTTTTCACAACAGCGTCGTTTTACTGTTTTGTTAAGTGGTATCAAGATTATTTCCCTCACCCCAAAGGGGAGAGGGAAAATGTTGGGGAAAAGGAGGATAAGAGGTCGATCATCATTTATGGATTCTATATAAGCATGGCTCTTGCGACATTAACAAAAGGGCCAGTTGGATTTATTATTCCTCTTCTTGTGAGTATTATCTATCTCATAGTGCAGAAAGAGTGGAGCTATATAAGAAGAATGAATATCTCTACTGGTATTCTCCTTTTTCTGCTAATAGTTCTTTCATGGTACGTTCCAGCCTTAATCAAAGGAGGAAGGGATTATTTTAATGAGACAATAATGCTTCATACAGTTGATCGTTTTGCAAAGGGATCGAGTCATATCCGCCCTTTTTATTATTATTTTTACAACTTTCCAGTAGATTTTTTGCCATGGATCTTTTTTCTTCCTTCAGCAATCATTTTAGGTTATTCAAAAGACATGGTCAATGGGAGAAAGGAATTTCTTTTTCTTCTAACCTGGTGTATAGTTATATTTATCTTTTTCTCTCTCTCAAAAGGTAAAAGGGGGATTTACCTTCTACCTCTCTTCCCGGCTTCTGCCCTCATGGTGGGAAAACTTTGGGATGACTTTATATGGAGCAAAAGAGATGGTTTTTTGGAAAGATTCATCATCTTTCCACTTTTTGGATTTATAGGTTTGAATATATTGGCTGCCATAGGTAGTATAGTTGTGATTTCGGTGAAATTCCCTAACTATCTCCTTTACGTTCTTCCACTTTCCATTATTATATTTGGGGGTAGTATTTTGATATTTTTATTATATATGAAAAAAAAACGAGGTGTTATTTTATTAATCATAATAATGATGATGGGGGGAGGATTTTTTTATCTGGGAAAGGTTGTTTTTCCAATGGTCAATCCTTATAAATCAGCCCGTTTCATATCACAGGAGATCACCTCGAGGATAAATCCTGGAGAGAGATTGGCAATATATGGCGATTTTGTATTTGCACCTTATAATTATTATACAGGAATTGTTCCTATTATAGAATTAGAAGATAAGGAAGACTTTGTTCGTTTTCTTCAATCGAAAGAAAGGGTATTTTGTCTTCTTAAATTCAGAGACTTTGTAAAACTACAGACCATGATAGAGGGGCTTAAAGTTGAGTTCATTTCGCGTAGAATTGTTGGTGGCGATGATATGGTTCTGATTTCGAATAGATAGTGAGAGAGATGATGAATCCTTATGAGAAGATTGAGATATCGGTGGTGGTGCCAGTATATAATGAAGAGGAGAACCTTCCCATTTTAGTCCCTAAATTAGTGGAGGTTTTAGAGCAGATTAAAACTCCATACGAGTTAATCTTTGTGGACGACGGGAGCGAGGATAGAAGCCGAAAGATACTTAAGGAGTTTTCATCCAAATACCCATTTCTTAGAATTATTGGATTAAAAGAGAATCGTGGATTAAGCACTGCCCTAATTGCTGGGATAAGAGAGACAAAGGGGGAAAAGATTGTTACCCTGGATTCAGATCTTCAGAATGATCCTGAGGATATACCGAAGTTATTAGCTTATTTGGATCGATATGACATGGCAACAGGGTGGCGGAGAAAGCGAGAAGATCCTTGGCTTAAGAGAATCTCTTCAAAAATTGCCAACTCTATTCGTAACAGATTAAGTGGGGAAGAGATTAAGGATAGTGCGTGCACACTTCGTGCCTTTAAAAAGGAGTGTATCAGGGATATCAAAGTATTCAATGGGATGCACCGATTTTTTTCTACCCTTGTGAAGATGGAGGGGTTTAAAATCATTGAAGTTCCTGTCTCACATCATCCAAGAAAATATGGGAAATCGAAATATAATATCCGAAATCGTGCTTTTAGGTCATTCGTTGATCTTCTGGCTATTCGCTGGATGAAGAGTCGTCAAATCCGGTACGAAATTGAGGAAAGGATTTAGAGATGGATATTCTTACTATTTTTGGATTTGCAATGAATTTTCTTAAAGATCTTCAGGCAAGGTATCCACAATTCCAATTAGACTTCTGGCTCATATTTGGATTTATCGGTCAGGCCATGTTTACAATGCGCTTCTTGGTTCAGTGGATAGCCTCAGAAAAGAAGAAGGAGAGCGTGATCCCGGTATCCTTCTGGTATCTTAGTTTAGCAGGGGGACTGATTGTTCTTGCTTATGCTATCCACAGGATGGATCCGGTTTTCATACTGGCTTACATACCGGGTAATTTCATCTATTTGAGAAACCTCTATTTTATATACAAGAAAAGAGCAAACCCTCAAGTTTCAAATTAAGGTTAAAAATAAGGGGGAGAAAATGAGAAAATTAAGAAGGGTTCCGTTATTTATAGGTGGGATTTTATTGATCCTCTTCTCGAAACCCAATCCAACAGGTATAGTGGTGGGACTTATACTAATCATATTAGGAGAGGCAATTCGTATATGGGCAGCAGGTCATCTCCAGAAGAATGAGGTCTTAACCGTTAGCGGTCCTTACAGTTATGTAAAGAATCCTCTCTACATTGGAAGTATATTCATCACAACAGGTTTCTGTATCCTTTCTGACAACATCTATATCCTTGCCGCCTTAACATTCATGTTCTGCTTTCACTATATCCCTTATAAAAAGAGGGTTGAGGGAGATCGTTTAAGGAAGATTTTTGGTGTAAAGTATGAAGATTACGACCAGAAGGTTCCGGAATATATCCCTCGCTTGACTCCTTATTCAGAAGAAAATAGTAAATGGCAGTTAAAAAATTTCATTGAAAACAGTGAGTGGGGAATTATCGTTTTAGTGGCAATTGGTATACTCGTCATTCTAAGTAAACCTTACTGGATTTCGATATTTTGAAAAATTTTTTACAGAGGGAGTTTTTTGGATAGAAAGGAAATAGAAAATAAAACAATACATATGATTAAGGGGAATTCATTTTTCAAACCTGATCTCTACAGGGTTGAAATAGAGGGTAAGGCCATAATGGTCAAAGATGTTAGAAAGAAAAATTTTTTTTATCGCTGGACATTAGGGGCCTGGTTGATCAAAAAGGAACTAAAGACTTATTCTCGACTGGCAGGGATAAAAGGTATTCCAAAAGTTTTTGGCCGTGTAGATCGCTTTGCCTTTGCAATGGAATATATTAATGGAAAAGAGATCAGGCGTGGAGAGAATTTTCATCCATCCTTTTTCAGAGAGTTAGAAAGGATTCTAAATGAGATTCATGCGAGAAATGTATTCCATTTAGACCTGAGGCATAAGGGTAATATTTTAGTCAGTGAAAGTGGAGAACCGTTCATAATCGACTTTAATAGCAGTCTTTCCCTTAAGGGAAGGGGATTGCCTCATTGCTTGCTATCCCCTCTCTTAAGAAATGTTGATTACGGTGGATTTCTAAAATTGAAAGAGAGGGTTTCTCCTTCCTTGATGACACCCGAAGAGATTTCATTTCTAAAGAAGATCAACTTCCTTAGAAAACTCTGGCTTTTTAAATAATAACTTATCTTATTTATTTCTTAAAAAGGATAACGCTGAATGTAGGGAGGGATGGTCTCGAATAAAGAGCTATGAAAAAGTATTTAAAATGAGTCGCATAGACTGGGTAGGTGGGGTAAAAAATCCGTCTACCTCTCGGCAAGAGCTCATTCCCCCTCACCTTAATTCTCTCCCCAAGAGAGACTGTGTCGCGATGAGGTGTATGCCATTTTTGTCATTCCGAGCCTCCTTTTTCTGTCATTCCGAGCCTCCTTTTTCTGTCATTCCGAGCAAAGCGAGGAATCTATAGAATTCAACCCCTTATAAAACATAGATTCTTCGGCTAAAGCCTCAGAATGACATTACAACACAGTCTCCAAGGGGAGAGGAAAGGGGGTGGAGGGTTTA
>JBBITW010000236.1:0-4575 GCA_037440525.1 Deltaproteobacteria bacterium | reverse complement strand
ATTTCCTTCACCCATTCACTTTGCCTAAACAGGCTTCCTAACCTTCGCCTTAACCCCCTCCCCAGTCTATAAATACTTTTTCAAAGATATAATTCAATCTCAGAATAAACTGATTTTAAAATACCTCTTCGGGTTTCCTTTTATATCCTGAACCAGCTCCTTTAGCTCTAAAATTCCTTCCCTCAACTCTCTGGCAAGCTCCTGATCCCTCAGGAGTGTTCCTGCCAATCCCTCCTCTCGATTAATACTACTAAGGATTGAAGAGAGCTGGGTCAATCCCTGATTCAGGTTCTCATAAAATTTTGGATCCTCTATGAGTCTTTTAAGTGTCCCTTCTTCCTCGTTGAGCTTTCTGCTGAAGGCCTCAATAGATGAAATGGCAATTAGTGCTTTATCGTATAGAGAGGGATCCTCAAGAAATTTTTTAAAACTCCCAGAACCCTCTCCAATACGTCTGTTAAATGTTTCAAATGATGAGATGGCTGATACTAATCTTTTATAAAGGGATGGGTCTTCGATAAGCATCTTCAGTGTCCCTCTGGAGTTTTTGATTTCTTCTACTGTATGCGAAAGCACCTTGATTGTATTATTCAGATTGTAATAGATGTTGGGGTCATTAAGAAGCCTTGCAAAAGTACCTTCTCCAGCCTCCACCTTTTCAAGGAGAGTGTCAAATCTCTTGACGAACTCCCCTAACTTTCCTATTGAGATAGAAGCTGTCTCCATCATATCTGAGAATTCGGTGGGTATCATACCTTTAATCATCTCTCCACGGCCAAGAGGTTCTGCCATCAGGGAACCCGGATTTAGCTCAATATACTTATCACCTAATAGCCCCATTGTGAGGATGCTTGCCCTTGCATCCTTCCTGATGAAACCCTGAATATCCCTGTTTATGGATATCTTAACAATTGCCCCCACTGCTGGATCAAGATGGATATCCTTTACTGATCCTACCTCAGTGCCAAATATCCACACAGGAGCCCCTTTTCTCAGTCCTTTAACATCACGAAAATAGGTCTTCAACTCTACCTTTGGAGAGATGATTTTATCAATCTTTCCAGAAAAGAATACAGCTAAAATGAGGATTAATAGGCTAATTGTAATAACCAGACCAACCTTTAATTTTGCCAGCCTCAGCTGCTTTTTCATGTCAAACATCTCTTTCCTCCTTTAATTTCAACTCCCTGAGAAACGTTCTTACCTCGGGGAGATCCGATTGGAGTATTTTATCCCTCTCACCATCAAAAATTATTTTTCCATCTTTTAAGATCATGAATCTCCTGGCTAACTTTAAGGCATCAAAAATCTTATGTGTAACAACGATAAATCCTTTCCCTCTGTTTGAAAGATCGAGGATCAGCCTGCAGATGATATCTGCATTCGCAGGGTCGAGTCCAGCCGTTGGTTCATCATAGAGGAACATGTTGGGCTCAAATGCAGCTATTGACCTCATGATGGCAACCCTTCGATGCATTCCTCCGCTTAATTCTTCGGGCATAAGATACATTGCCTCCTCAAGACCAACCTTCTTTAACAACTCCCTTACCCTTTGATCAATCTCTTCCTCGGTCATCATTGTATACTCCCTTAAACCAAATGCAACATTTTCTTTTACATTTAGGGAATCGAAGAGCGCTCCCTCCTGAAAAACGATACTTAATTTTCTTCTCATCTCCATAAGCTCCTCATCTCTCTTATCGGTGATATCCTCTCCATCAATAATGACCCTTCCGGAATCAGGCCTCAAAAGTCCGAGGATTAGCTTGAGGATCGTAGTCTTTCCATCTCCGCTTCCTCCGAGGATTGCAACCCTTTCCTCCTGTCTGATAAAAAAATCCAGATCCTTGATCACAGGGCGAATCCCATAAGAAAAGGAGACCTTTTTAAACTCAATCATACCGAGAATCCTAATATATAAAGCAATATCCTTGTCAATACAAAATCCGAAATAATTATTGTAATAAATGAGACGACAACGGCCTTTGTAGTGGTTCGACGAAGCCCAACTGCTCCACCTTTTGTTGAAAGCCCCATATAGCAACTTATGGAGGCAATCAGGTAACCAAATATGAATGGCTTAGTAAAACCTGCCAGAACATTCTCATAAACAATCACCTCCCTGATCGAACTCCAGTAGAATGTTCCGCTTTGATGGCTCACAAATACCGCCACATAATAGGCACCAAAAAGGGAGACTGCATCGCCAATTATAGTCAGAACCGGTAACATCAAAATGGAACTTATTATTCTTGGGGTCACAAGCTTTTTTACAGGATCAATTCCAAAGGCCCTTAGGGTATCCACTTGATGACCCAAAACCATTGAGCCCAATTCTGATGCAATTCCTGATCCTACACGACCTGCAAAGACAAGGGCAGAAAGGACAGGTCCAATCTCCCTGATGATGGAGATACCCACAACCTTTCCTGTATAAATCTTGAGTCCAATCCTCGAGAGTTCGGCTGAGAGCTGAAGCGAGAGCGCCATTCCTATGAAAAAGGAGACGAGCAGGATGATGAGAAGAGAACCTGATCCTCCGTAGTCCATCTGTTCAATCGTGTCTTTAAAATAGAAGGGACTTCTTACCACTCCAAGAAGACCCCTCAAAGAGAGGAGATAAAAATTCTGAAGATCATTTAGAAGTTCTTTTATCTTATTCACAGAAAATGACCTTATAAAATAATTGTTACGAGATTCCTCGCTCCGCTCGGAATGACAATTCGGTAGAGATTGCTTCGCAATGACAATCTGGAATCGCTAAATTTAGATATTAGTTTATCAAATTTTTGTTCAAATGTTTAATGAAATTTAAGAAGCTTATCCCGATAGTCTTTTAATACCTGAGCTGAAATTTTTTATCTTCCATAATAGGCTTGAAAGATCACAGAGCCTCCTTCCCCAGAAAGGGGTTGACGAAAAGAACGGATCAGGATGAAAAGAACAGAAATATTTGCATTTGATCCTCAACAGTTCCCTTTCAAACTCCTTCTCATTCTTTATACCTTTAAAGTAGTCAGGGATCCAGTATCCAAGTGAGGAGAAAGGATTTTCCTCCAAAGAATGGTAATGGTAAAAATCCATAAAGGTTCTAATAGAAGTCTCCACACCAAATTCCTCTGGATTGAGGAAAATGGAGGAACAGGGCTCCATTGATATGGTAAATGTTCTAATCCCTCTCACATTTTGATATCTCCTCCTTATCTCTATCTGAAGACGGAGCGTCTGGAAAATGTCCTCCTCTTTTTCAAATGGGACACCGAGGGTAAAAAAGACGTCACAAAAAACCTGATGGCTTCTCATCTGATCAAGGCATATCATCAATTCCTGATTTGTATAGGAATTGCCTTTATGAATCCCCCTTAACCTATCGGATCCCACATCCGGTGAAATGGCGATAAATGATCTTTGACCAGGGAAGGTTTCTTTGAAAGACCTGATAAAATCTTCAGTGGGTAGCCCAAAGGATTCAAATAGGCAATCTGTCTTTATACCTTCCTTCCTGATAATGGAGAATAGTTTAAGAAAATATTCAGGATCCTTTGGAAAAGGATCAAAACATATATGGAAGGTTTCATATCCGTAAGAGATAGCCTCCTTGATCGACATGATTACCTCTTCCACTCCTCTATATGTCACCTCTTTTCTACCTGTAATCATCTCCTGTGATGATATGTTCCCACTGCACCAGGTACACCGAGCAGGACAACCCCTTCCTACCATAAGATGATGAGTGGGTGATTTTAGAGAATACCTCGAAAAATTCCTCTCTTTTGATACACCTTTAACATAGAATGGCTGTCCCACATAATGGATATAAGTTGGATAGTTCTTTAATAATTTAAAATTTGTGAAAGAGATTTTATTGAGGTCTTTCTCTGTTGAGATATATGAGAGAGGATTAATAAATATTCGCCCCTTTTTTCGCCATGTCAAATTAGGTATGGAAAAAAGGTCCTCGCTTCCTGAGAGGAGGGCTTGAGCCAGTTCCAGCATAGGACGCTCTGCCTCACCTCTGATAATCCCGTCAATGGCATCAAAATTTCTCATAATCTCTTCATGGAAAAAACTGGCAGTGAAACCTCCAAGAAGGACATAGATGGATGGGAAATTGGCCTTCAGCTTTTTGGCAACCTCTATTGCATCAAACCCTTGATGGTGCCAGTGGAGGTCAATAGCAACCATTCGAGGCATCTTCTCCTGGATGTACTGGAGAATAGAGAAATTGTGATCCTCGATCCATTCAACCCCGAGATGCACAATCTGCGTTGATATGTTATGGCGATGGAGGAGGTCTGCCAATCCAATTAGTCCTATTGGAATAAAATTGATCCAGATGAATTGATCAATGGGACGATAATAATTTCTCAATTTAGGGATATGGAGAAAAATACAATCAAGACTATCCATACAAAAAATTCTAAAATGCATGGATAATGGATTTCAACTCTATCTTTCTATTTTTTATTTGATACATGATAAGGAAATGGATTATAAATAAATTATTACTAAGATCAATTAAACCTAAATTGAGCGATTTTTTACTAAAAGCCTTTCCGCCAAAGGCGGATCAGT
>JBBITW010000235.1:0-4585 GCA_037440525.1 Deltaproteobacteria bacterium | reverse complement strand
CCCTTATAAAACATAGATTCTTCGGCTAAAGCCTCAGAATGACATTACGACACAGACTCCAAGGGGAGAGGATTAAGGTGAGGGTTATTAAAGATAATTCCCCAGATAAAGGAGATTAAATATTTATGTTAGACTTATTAACTTATTAAAAACTAAAGGGTTTTTAAAATGTAACTATTTAAAATGGTTATAGCCTAAAGCATTTGGTAAATATTCTCTCCCATCTTTTCTAATGATCCTAAACCCTTCTTTCTTTGGAAGTATTTCACCAATCCGGGTGATTGGAATCTTTAATGAGAGAGAAAGCGATGATATTCTATCCCTCAAATTACGGGGGGCACTAAAGAGAAGTTCATAGTCTTCACCCCCTCGGAGTGCCATATCATATAGATTATCATCATAAAAAGTAGACCATTTTCGATATTGCCTTGAAAGTGGGAGATAGGTTTCCCAGATACGAGCCCCCACTTGACTTTCTTCTAAGATATGTTTTGTATCAATTAACAGGCCATCGCTGATGTCAATCATTGCCGAAGCCAGGTGGTTTCGAGCAAGGGACTGTCCCAGTTGAATCCTCGGTATCGGGGATAGTTGTTTATTGATTAATTTCTTGGGTCTATATTTGAGGTTTTTAGTTTGGAGTATTCTCAGCCCAAGTGCTGAATCTCCAACAGTTCCTGAAACATAAAGATCATCTCCAGGCTTTGCTCCGTCTCTAAAAATAATGTCTTCCTTATCTCCCTCACCTATGAGGCATATATTTATAACAATCTTTTGAGATAGAGAGGTATCCCCTCCAATTAAGTCTATTTTGAATCGCCTTGCTTCTCTCCTAAGAGAGCGATAAAAGAGGGAGATAAAGGAGATAGGAAGTCTTTTTGGAATTCCAATAGAGATAAGGAAGTATTTTGGAATCCCTCCCATTGCTGCAATATCACTCAAATTGACTGCGAGGGACTTCTTACCTAATCGATATGGATCTATCCAGGACATATTGAAGTGGATTCCCTCGATGAGTATATCTGTAGTGATCATCATTACCTTTCTACCCATCTCAACGATTGCCACATCGTCACCAATCCCACGAATGACATCAGGATTGGAGGTCTTTATCCAATTTCTGATTCTTTTGATAAGACCAAACTCACCGATTTTCTCAAGATTCATTCACCACTCTACATGAGGCATGAAGCATTAAGCAAATAGTATTTTTCCGTTATACTCCATAGCCTTTGTTCTTTACCCCTTTGATTAAGGCAATCTTTAAGACTTCGTCCATGTGTTTTACAGGGATAAAGTTCATCTTCTTACGAAGGTATGATGGGATATCCACGAGGTCTTTTCTGTTTCTATAAGGGATGATTACATTTTTAATACGGGTTCTGAGCGCAGCGAGAGCCTTCTCTTTTAGCCCTCCAACTGGAAGCACCCTCCCTCTAAGAGTTATCTCACCAGTCATTGCAACATCTTTTTTAACAGGGATACCTGTTAGGGCCGAGATTAATGATACTGCCATGGTAATACCTGCAGATGGTCCGTCCTTGGGGATAGCACCTGCAGGGACATGAATGTGAATATCTTTGTTGTTCAATTCATCGGGTTTTATATGGAAGGCCTTTCCCTTCGAGCGGGCATATGTAAGGGCTGCCTGAGCCGATTCCTTCATCACATCTCCAAGATGACCTGTCAGAATGAGGGTGCCTTTGCCTGGAGTAACAGATGCCTCTACATACAGAATTTCGCCTCCTGTTTCTGTCCAGGCCAGGCCAGTAGCCACGCCTACCTCATTTCGATCCTGCTCTTCATCAGGTAGATAGATGGGTGGTCCCAAGAATTTATGTAGGTTCTTTGTAGTAATTTTGACCTTATCTCTTTTTCCTTCTGCAACTCTCCTTGCAACCTTTCGACATATTGAAGCCAGCTCCCTTTCAAGATTCCGAAGACCTGATTCCTGGGTATAGTGAGAGATGATCTGAAGAATTGCCTGGTCAGTTATTTCGAGGAAATTAGAGTTAATCCCATTCTCATCCATCTGACGCGGGAGAAGAAAATCCCTTGCTATCTTGAGTTTCTCTATATCTGTATAGCCAGGGATTTCTATTATCTCCATACGGTCTTTTAGGGCAGAGGGTATTGGATCGGTTACATTTCCAGTGGTGATGAACATCACACGCGAGAGGTCGAAGGGAACGTTCAGGTAGTGATCACTGAAGGCATTATTCTGTTCAGGGTCAAGCACCTCAAGGAGTGCTGAGGCAGGGTCACCTCGAAAATCGGTGCCAATCTTATCGACCTCATCCATCATAAAAACAGGATTGATGCTACCAGCCTGTTTTATGGACTGAATTATTCTTCCTGGCATGGCGCCCACATAGGTTCTGCGATGGCCACGGATTTCAGCTTCATCCCTAATACCACCAAGAGAGATACGGACAAATTTTCTTCCAAGTGCTCTCGCAATCGATTTGCCGAGGGAAGTTTTCCCAACACCAGGCGGACCTATAAAGCAGAGAATTGGTCCCTTCATCTTCTTCTTTAATTTATGGATACTTAAGTATTCGAGGATCCTTTCTTTAACCTTTTCTAAATTGTAGTGATCCTCGTCCAAGACCTCTTTCGCCTTCTTTATATCGAGATTATCCAGTGTAAATTTTGACCATGGCATCTCAATTAGCCAATCAAGGTATGTCCTAACAACCGATGCCTCGGCAGCATCGGGATGCATCTGTTCAAGCCTCTCCAGCTCTTTATAAGCCTCCTTCTCAACCTCTTTAGGCATCTTCGCCTTTTTTATCTTTTGCCTTATTTCTTTTAATTCCTTTGTCCTTTCATCCACTTCTCCAAGTTCACTGCGTATCGCCCTCATTTGTTCACGAAGAAAATATTCCCTCTGTGTTTTTGTCATCTCCTCTTTTGCCTGAGATTGTATCTTTGCCTGCATTGTTAGGACTTGAACCTCTTTGGCAAGGACATCGTTAAGTGCCTTTAGCCTTTCCACGGGATCAAAGATTTCGAGGATTTCCTGGGCCTTTTCAACGCTAAGATCAAGATTTGAAGCAACCAAATCCGCAAGCCTTCCAGGGTCATCCACGCTTTCAAGGATAAACATCAGATCAGGAGAAATAAACTTTCCATAAGAGACGATCCTCTCTAATTGTTCTCTAACATTTCTCATCAAGGCCTCTGTCTCAAGGTCGATTTCAGTGATGAATGGATCTTTAATATTTTCTACCCTTACAAGAAAATAAGGGGTCGTTTGAAGGGTTTCTTTAATTGTAGCCTTAGAGAGACCCTGAACTAAAATCTTAATCTTACCATCAGGCAGTTTTAACATCTTCATCACGAGGGAGACCGTTCCCACTTTATAGAGATCTTTTATTGAGGGCTCCTCTTCGGAGAGGTTTTTCTGGGCGACAAGAAATATAAGACGATCCTTTGCAAGGGCCTCTTCAAGAGATTTGATCGATTTTTCACGGTTTATAAAGAGGGGAAGAATCATATACGGGAATATAACTATATCCCTTACCGGAAGGAGGGGAAGTCTTTCAGGAAGCGATAAAAATTCTTTTTCACGATCTCTTTTCATAACGTTGCATGATTGTTTCAATAATTTTTGAAGTGGAAGCCCCATTTTCAAGGGGGAGGATAATAACTTCTCCACCCAAATTTTCAACCACTTCTTTACCCACAGTGGTCTCTTTTGTCCAATCTCCACCTTTCACAAGGACATTGGGTTTGAGGGAAGAGATAAGCTCCAGAGGAGTGGGCTCATTAAATATGGTAATATAATCCACACATTCGAGAGCCGAAAGAATCTCTGCCCTATCTTCTTCAGAGATAATAGGCCTTTTTGGTCCTTTCAGTATTTTAACTGATTGATCGCTATTAACCCCTACGATCAGGACATCTCCAAGAGAGCGAGCCTTTTCCAGATACCTTATATGTCCTACATGGAGAAGGTCAAAGCAGCCATTTGTAAAGATGATCTTCTTCCCCATAACCTTTAATTCTTCAACTATCCTCAAGAGGGTTTCTCGCCCCTTTATCTTTTCCCTCATTACATCACCTATTTAAAAACTACCAGATTTAATCTTTGTAGTCAATAATACCCTCAAAATTAATTTATTATATCGAATTTAACATATTGATTTGACAATGTTTTTCGATATAGAGGACATTCAGGACAAAAGCGGTAATTTAAACTTAGAAAGAATTTCATCAAAATTTAGATTCCTTAAAGACTCATAAAAGGCTTGGAATGAGACCTCTGAAAAAGTATTTAAAAAGAGTCTTATAGATTGGGGAGGTGGGGTGGAAAAGCCTTCGAGCGGATACCGATAATAATATGGCACTATTGATTAATACCCTGAAAATATTCAGGTTAAGGCAAAGGTTAGGAAGCCGGTTTAGGCAAAGTGAATGGGTGAAGGAAATTTTTTTCAACCATAGGCGGATCCATCTGTGGCAGAAAGACCAATTGCCTAACCTATAAACAAAACTGGCTTCTTAGCCTTAACCTTCAAACCAACAACTCTTATTTTTTATTTTGTAAGCAATTTAACTTCTTAATGTCCGCATTCGAAGG
>JBBITW010000234.1:0-4596 GCA_037440525.1 Deltaproteobacteria bacterium | reverse complement strand
TATTATAACCCACCTTTGGTGGTATAATAAATTCCAGATAATTATTGATGTATTCTAATTTGATTCTTTCCTGAGTTCTTTTTGAATATTCTTCAGAAACTTCACAGATACTATCAAGACGATGACTGCCAATACAAGAAAAGCCAAAACAATAGGACGATTGAAAAATACCATCAATCCTCCCATGGATAAAGATTGCCTAATAGATAATTCCAGCATCGGTCCTAAAATGAATCCTAAGATGAGTGGTGCTTGTGGCCAATCGTGCTTCTTCATTAAGAATCCTAATATTCCTGCTCCAAGGGCAACCCAGACATCAAATATTGTATTTCTCGGGGAATAGGCCCCTGCCACACAAATCCCGAGGATAATTGGCCCCAGATATTTGTAGGGTAAGGTACTTATCTTGGCCCAGAGACCAACAAGGGGTAAATTGAGAACCAGTAACATTACATTACCAATATACATACTACCTATCACTGTCCAGGCAAAATCTTTGCTTTCAAGGAAAAGAAGAGGACCTGGTTTTAATCCATACATCATCAATGCGGCCAAGATAATTGCCAGAGATGTGCCTGTTGGAATTCCGAGACACATCAGAGGAATAAAATTGGCCTGGGTTACGGCATTGTTATTGGCCTCCACAACAGCAACCCCTTCTATTACCCCTGTGCCAAACTTTTCAGGATATTTCGATATCTTTTTCTCAAGATCATAGGCCAGGAATGAAACAACCCCTGGGATCATTCCAGGTAGAACCCCCAAAGGAATTCCTAAAATCGTTCCACGAAGACTCGCCAATAGCCCTTTTTTCAACTCCTCCCCCCTGGGCATCATCTTTCCAAGTTTTCCCTCATAGATTTTTACCAATCCTGCTCCAGTGCTTGCCAATATTTCAGAGATCCCAAATAGGCCTATTGCCATTGGAACAAGATCAATTCCTCTCATCGCTCCTATCATCCCATAGGAAAAGCGTGTTGTCCCGGTCACAGGATCCACACCTACAGAAGAAAGGATCATTCCAAGAAGCCCAGCTCCTATCCCCCTTGTTATCGATGCTCCAGAAAGACTTACGATTGCCGTGAGGCTGAAAAACAGAAGCCCAGCATATTCAGGAGGGCCAAATTTAATTGCGTGTTTTGCAAGGAATGGACCTGTAAAGGAAAGTACCATAACTCCAAGAGTGCCTGCTATAAATGAGCCCACTGCAGAAATCCATAATGCCTCACCTGCTCGACCCTTCTTCGTCATGGGGAAGCCATCAAAGCAGGTGGGTACAGCACCAACCTCCCCGGGTATGTTTACCAGTATGCTTGTTGTGGAGCCCCCATATGCTGAACCATAGAGGATTCCTGCCAGCATAATGATAGATCCTGTTGGATTTAGATACATTGTAATAGGCAAAAGCATCGATAATGTCGCTCCTGGCCCCAGACCTGGTAATACCCCTACCAGCGTTCCTAACGCACAACCAATAAAGCAATAAATTAGATTGCGTATCTCAAATACGCTGATAATTCCATGGATCAGGTCCATTTCCTAAAACCTCTTTTTAACTCCACTAAAATATTCACGTTAAATAGATTTAAAATAGTATACCCTTTGGGAATACCATGCCACATAATTTAACAAAGATGATATAATAACCTGCAGTTAGAACCAATGTAAGAATCCCATTGATACGCCATGATTTTACCCCCATTACCCTGAGCTCTGAAAAGAAGAAGATAAATGTGCCGACCATATAGCCTATAAATTCAACCAGCAGGATATAGATCATCAAAATTCCAATCGAGCTGAATAACCGATTCCTCATTTTCCCATCCGCCTGGAGCTTTTCCATCTCAGGAAGCTTTCTGTAATTTACAATAAAATGGAAAATGGCGACGGCCATTAGACCAAAACTCAGGGCGAGGATATATAGCCCTGGCCCGAGGGGATCGTAAAGGATATAGGGGTCTTTATAAAGGATTAAACGTAATCCCTCAAAGATTGCCATAAGGCTTATGGTAAAAACAAGCAATCCTTCAATCAATACCTTTATATTCATAACTTTTGATAAAATATAAAGTTACTTCACACCCCAAAGCCTCGATGCCTCTTCCATTTCTTTCGCAACATAATCCTTAGCTTCCCTGGAGTTAAGGTAAAATGGGACCAATCCAAGATTTTTTAACTTAGAAATGAACTCCTGATCTTTTAACATCTCCTGGATAGCTTCTTCCCACTTATGGATAATATACGAAGGCATATTTGGAGGCCCTGAAATACTATTCCAGAATACTGCAGTAACTGTTGGGTAGCCCTGTTCCACTGCAGTGGGAACATCTGGAAAGTGGGGAGATCTGAACCCTGATTCTCCTTCTACCCTAACTGTTCCAGCCCTGAGATGGGGGAGACCTGAAGCAGGTGAAGCTGTTCCTAATTTTATATGACCACCAGCAACAAATGAAACTATCTCAGCTCCACCTCGGGCGACAACAGGTTTAGTTTTTACTACATCAACACCTATTGCTTTAAAAAACTGTCTCCAGAGAAAATCGCCAGCCCCCACACCTCCAAATGAACCCCATGTAAACTGATCAGGGGCCTTTTTTACCTCTGCTTCAACATCCTTTAGGTTTTTTATAGGAGATGCGGATTTTGCATAGAAAATGTGTGGGCTTGCAGCCGTAAAAGCGATAAAGGTCCGATCAAGAACCTTGAAAGGTAGATTTCTTATAGCAACTTCCAGCAGACTACAGCTTGATTGGCTGTCAGAGAGCACAGTATAACCATCTGGCTTTGCCTGATGGACCTCGAGATTAGCAGGAACTGTGTTACCTCCAGGTTTATTTATGACATTTACTGGTACACCCCATCTCTTTTTTAAATTGTCAGCGATAAGCCGTGCAACAAGGTCTGTTGAGCCACCAGGAACGAATGGGACAATAATTTCGATTGCCCGGGTTGGATACTTCTCTTGTGCTTGTGTATGATTGATACTGAAAGTTAAGATAATTGAAAGTATAAAGATAATAAGAACCTCTACCAGTAAAGTAAATTTTCTTTGATTCATAGAATTTTCTCCTTTCTCTGGTATTTTAAGTTTTTGATTTTTTATTACTTGTTTACCAGTTCGTCCAGTCCAAGGGTCTCAATAGTTGACGGCAATGGATAGCCGGTCTCTGGATTCCAGCCCATCAACTCATAGTAACGACGTCTCATTTTATCCCAGACCTCTTTGGTTGATCTTCCTTTTGCAGGACCATCTACAGGTGAGGAGCCATATCTTTCCGAAGGTGCATCCAGCTCTTTTGTTATACCGCATCTATGATTAAAGATTCGCATCAGATTGACAACCCTTTTCCCGTACAGCATGACTTCTTCAAGATTAAGGTTCCATCCTGTTGAGGCATTTACACAACTTATTATCATATGGATATCCTCGTTGGGGAACCTGCATATAACAAGGGAATCCTCAAAGATTCTCCTTCCATTAGTTTTAGCATTCTGATTTATTACCTGTTCCCAGTCAAATAGGTCAGAGATAGGTTCGAGCCCGTGTTGTTGAGCCCTCAATGCACCTCCTGTTGATTCGATTGTTCCTGTATTTGAAAGGCATGTATCGAAGAGTTCAGTCCATATTGCCCTATGGTCATGTCCTCTTGGTGTATTACCTTTGAGCGTATAAATAGCGCATGAGGACGCAGGACCACCAACCTTCTCAGATGCCCTTTTGACCCCTTCTGCCAGGAGATTACCGATACCCCTGCGGTAGGCAATCTTTTCAAGTAGCTCACGAGTAGCTGTAATATTACCCCATGTCATCTCAAGGCCGTCAAGGTCTTCTTTTTTTAGATATCCCTTTTCGTAGCATTCCATCACCCAGCCAGTAACCCACCCAGTTTCATTGGCATCCATTCCAAGCCTGTCAATAAGGTTTGCAAGTACAATTGCTGCTGCAGGATCATTCTGGCCGATTTGAGGACCCATTGCAGCCATAGCCTCGTATTCAGGCTCCTCTCCTTCAAAACCAGCATATGGTCCCTCGTTTATCTTTATTCGCCGGCAGTGTGCCCAGCCACATGCCCAGCAGGTTTCACGTTTTACCTCGAAATGTGTCCGTATATACTGACCGCTGAATTTCTCACTCTCGGGGAATATACTTGTTGTGAGGTTCCTAACAGGAAGTCCTCCTATTTTAGATAAGGCCAGAAACCCCTCATTTGTCCCCCAATTGGAAATGGCCGGCCCCAGGCCGATCTCCTTAGAGGCCTCTGATAACTCTTTAGAAATTTTTGAAATAGTAACATCATCATATACTAAAATCTCCTTTTTCCCACGAGCCACAACTATGGCCTTTAATCTTTTTGATCCAAGCACCGCTCCAACTCCATTGTGTGCAACAACATGTCCATAATCACCTACAAGTGTAGCAAACCTCACCCTATTCTCTCCTGCCGGTCCTATTCCAAAAATACTAACCCTATCATTTCCAAGTTCCTTTCGTAAGACATCCTGAAGTGACAATGTATACACACCCAGAAGATGGTCAGCATTTCTTAAAGAAGGACCATTCTCATCTATATACAGGTAATCCAATTGGTTTGAAGA
>JBBITW010000233.1:0-4605 GCA_037440525.1 Deltaproteobacteria bacterium | reverse complement strand
CTATAGAATGACATTACGACACACCCCCAATAAGGGGGTGAGGGGAAATGACTTTTTTTCGTTCGGTTATGTTTTATAATAAAATTGATGGAAAACTTTATTGAAATCATAGGTGCAAAATCGCATAACCTTAAAAACATCTCCTGTCGTATCCCCAGAGGAAAGATTACTGTAATTACGGGTGTATCAGGATCTGGAAAGTCTACCCTCGCCTTTGATACCCTCTTTGCCGAAGGACAGAGGCGCTACATCGAATCACTATCAACCTATGCGCGACAATTCTTAGAAAAGATGGATCGACCCGATGTAGAGGCAATCCATGGAATTCCTCCTGCCATTGCTATAGAACAGAAAAATACTGTGAAAAATGCCCGCTCTACAGTTGGAACAGCCTCAGAGATCTATGATTATTTAAGACTTCTCTTTGCCAAGATTGGTGAGATCTTCTGTCCTGATTGTGGAATAAAGGTTTCAGGAGATACTGTGGAAAGTGTTGTTGAAGAACTTCTAAATCAATGCAAGGGGAAAAAGATATCAGTTGTGGCCCCATTTGTTATGGCTTCGGATGAGGATATAGATTTAAAGATAAAGGAGCTTATTAAAAGTGGGTATTATAGGATCTGGGAAAAAGGAGAAATCCTTGACCTCACTGAAATCTCATATTCAGATATTAAAAACCGAGACTCTTTTACCATTCTAATCGATCGACTCGTAATTGATGAAAACAATCGCTCAAGACTTACAGAGGCCATCCAGAGTGGTTTCCATATAGGAAAGGGCTCTTTGGAGACTATTTTTGAAAATGGAGAGAGGATGAGATTTAGCAGAAGTTTTTCATGTAATCGATGCGGAAAAAACTTCTCAGAACCTCAACCCCTCCTCTTCTCCTTTAACAGTCCAATAGGTGCATGCCCAACATGCCAGGGGTTTGGAAAGATCATAGGGATTGACTGGGATAAGGTTATCCCCGACCAAAAAAAGTCTCTGAAGGAGAGGCCATTCGCACCATGGAATTACCCTGCTTATGAAGATCTTTATGAATATCTATGGAAGGCCTGTCGAAAAAATCGTATCCCAGTGGAAAAACCATTTGAGGAACTTTCATCCACTCAAAAAGAGATTCTGATAAATGGAAAGGAAGAATTTATAGGCCTCAGGGGCTTTTTTGAATGGATGGAGGGAAAGAGATATAAAGTCCATTATAGGGTATTTCTGAGTAAATACAGGGCCTATACCCCCTGCCCAACATGTCAGAACACAAGGCTCAAAAGTGAAGCACTCTATGTCCATATAGGAGGAAAAAACATCGCTCAACTCTGTGAGATGCCAATCTCTGAGCTCCAGACATTTTTCAAAAATCTATCTCTTAGAGAATTCCAGAAAAATGTTGGAGAACGTATTCTCAAGGAGATTAATGACAGGATTGGATTCATGGTTGACGTTGGGCTTGGTTACATTACCCTATCCCGCCAGACAAGAACCCTCTCAAATGGAGAGTATCAAAGAATTACAATTGCCAGGGCATTGGGCTCATCATTGACAGAAACTCTCTATGTGCTGGATGAACCAAGCATTGGCCTTCATGCGCGAGACACCCACCGACTTATTAATGTTCTTAATAAACTTCGGGATAGAGACAACACAGTTGTTGTGGTTGAACATGACCCTGATATAATTCGGTCAGCCGATACAATTATCGATCTCGGACCAGGAGCAGGAAAGGAAGGTGGAGATATAGTTTTTCAAGGTGATGTTCAATCACTTTTAAAAAACCCCATATCCATTACCGCCCGTTATTTAAAAAATGGATTTTCCTCCATGGCCAATTGGCCCAGGAGAAAACCCAGGGGATGGATTACGATTCAAAATGCTCGTAAACATAACCTGAAGGGGATTGATATTCGTTTGCCCCTGGGGGTTCTGGTCTGTATCACAGGTGTTTCAGGGGCAGGGAAAACAACTCTGGTTCACAACATTCTCTACGCAGGGGCAAAAGGAAATGCCTGTATGGATATAGAAAAAGGGACCTTCGATTCCATTCAAGGTTTAGAACATATCGATGATCTCATTTTAGTTGATCAATCACTCATTGGGAAAAGCCTCCGCTCAAATCCAGCCACCTATATAAAGGTTTTTGGTGATATTCGAGATATCTTTGCATCAACCAGAGAGGCTCGAAGAAATGGGCTTAAACCACGCCACTTCTCATTCAATACTGAGGGAGGTCGTTGTGAAGCCTGCCAGGGAGCAGGGGTCCAGATTCTTGATATGCAATTTCTCGAAGATGTGATCATTACCTGTGAGGAATGTGAGGGGAAAAGATTCAGATCAGAGGTTCTGAAGATCAAATATCGCGATAAAAATATTTCTCAGGTTCTAAATATGACTGTTGAGGAAGCTATTAATTTCTTTAATGGTCATGACCGGATCATTTCAAAGCTTAAAATCTTAAAGGAAGTTGGACTGGGCTACATCACCCTCGGACAACCAACCAATACCCTGAGCGGAGGAGAATCTCAGAGATTAAAACTGGCTCAACATATCGGAGGTCTTCGCCCTGGAAAAAATCTATTGATATTCGATGAACCGACAACTGGCCTTCATATGGCTGATGTGGAGCTACTTCTCCAGACCTTCCAGAAACTCCTCTCATTTGGCCATTCTCTCATTGTAATAGAACATAACCTGGATCTTATTCGATTCGCAGACTATATCATAGACCTTGGCCCTGAAGGTGGGGAGATGGGAGGAAGGATTGTGGCTGAAGGTTCACCCGAGGATATTATGGCTTCTCCCCAATCCTACACAGGGCAATTTTTAAAAAAGCGCCTTAATTGCTTTAATTGAGGGTGCTTAGTTTTTTAGGAATTTATCTCTAACCATCACTTTATACTTCTGTCCTCTGTTTTATACAGCTCAGCATCTGCTCCAGTCGGTTACGATCGAATCCAACCATCACTTCATTACATGCAGAAATAACCGGGACACTCCGGGCACCGGATATCTTAACCATTTCATCAAGTGCCGAACGATCTTTTGTCACATCATATTCTGTAAATTTGTAACCCTTTTGGGAAAGAAACTCTTTCGCCATCTTGCAATAGGGTCACGTTGGTGTTGTATAAACCTTAATCTCTTCGCCTGCCATATGAATCCCTCCTTATAAAACAGATTTCTTAATTCGTAATGAGTAAAAAGAAAGTCATTTTACAATTGATAAAACTCTCAGTCTAAAAATATAGCTATTTCTTTTAATAATTGCAAGTCAAAGAAAAGAAATTTTAAAATAGTAGTAATTCTTATGAGGGAAAATATTTTTCAGAATTTTAAAATCGATGAGCTTCAAAAGGCCGCAAATGATCTTCGTTATCTTCTAAATCGGGGTTATCCGAGAAAGGCCTCACTTGAAATTGTCGGGAATCGATATGGACTCACTTCTGATGAACGTCATCTCCTCCATCGGGGAATATTTTCCAGAAAAGATGCAAAATCCCGATTAAAGAAAAAAATATCGATAAATGCAATTAGAAACAGAGAGCTTGCTATAGATGGTTATAATGTTCTTATCACCATTGAGGCCGCTCTTTCAGGAAGACCTCTTATCTTTTCCGATGATGGTTTCATAAGAGACATCTCTGGCATTTCTAAAAACTATAAGATGTCTGAAAAAACAGAGGAGTCTATCAAATTGATTTTCGAAATTCTAAAAAAGATAAGACCAAATCACTCCCTATTCCTCTTTGATTCTCCTATCAGTCATAGTGGAAGGCTTGCACAGAAGATAAGGAGATACCTCGAAATAGAAAACCTTCCTGGTGATGCTCAGGCAGTTAAGGTCCCTGAAAGGATACTGATTGGATTCCCTGGAATAGTTGCAACCAGTGATACTGCAATAATCGATAAATCTAAGGAAATAATAGATCTGGCAGGATATATAATATCCAAATTAAGCGACTCTTCCAAAAAAGTCCTTAATCTCACATCAATTCGTTCGCAATGACTATTATTACTCGGAGCAATTAAATCTTTACAATTATCCTCCTCACGCTCCCCTCTCCCCAATGAGAGTGTGTCGCAACGAGGTGTATGTCATGTTTGTTATTCCGAGCGAAGCGAGGAATCTATAGAATTCAAACCCTTATAAAACATAGATTCTTCGGCTATACCCTCAGAATGACATTACGACATAGCCTCTCATTGCATAGTAAGAGGGAAAATTTATGCATTTTCCCAGAGACCTCTCATAAAGCATTTGACAAATCCCCTTAAAAAAATTATCATTTTTAAATTAATAGAGTATCATACAGAAGTAAAGACTTTATCCGAGTGTTGCATTTAAAAAAATTTTCGACTCCATTAAATATTGGAGGAGGTCAAGATGAAAGAAACAGTAAAGCACATCGTTAAAAAAGTAACCCTCGAATTGATTTATGATGTGGTGGATGAACGAACCAAAGAATTAAGAGAAGAAATGAAAGAAATGAGAACAGAACTTCATGATGACCTTAAATCAGTTAATTTAAGAATAGATAATATCAACACATCATTAAACGCAAGAGTTGACCAATTCCTGAAGGCAGTCAATGATGAATTTAAATCAGTCAA
>JBBITW010000232.1:0-4634 GCA_037440525.1 Deltaproteobacteria bacterium | reverse complement strand
CTAAGATTCCTCGCTTCGCTCGGAATGACAGAAAAAGGAGACTCGGAATGACAAAAAAAGGAGACTCGGAATGACAAACATCGCATACACCTCATTACGACACAGTCCGAAGGGGAGAATGAAGGGTCGGTACGACTCGCAACCGAGGTGAGGGGGGAATTTTTGGACTTTTTCAGAAATCTAAATAAATTTTCTAACCTAAATTGAGCGATTCTTTTAAAAGAAACCTGTAGCCGCAGGTTTTAGCCTGCGTCAAAAAAACATCAAAAAAAATATCGCTCAATTCTGTTTTAGCAACACTTCGTCAATTCAAACTTGACTTTTTTATTCGAATTTTTTAAAGTATACATTTGTAGACCAAAATGAAGAAGGATTTAACAAAAAGGCAAAAAGAAATTTTAGATTTTTTAAAGAATTTTATTAACCAGAATGGTTACCCCCCAACCTTACGCGAGATTGCATACCATTTTGGCTTAAATGGTCCAAGAGGGCCACAAAAGGTTCTAAAGGCTCTTGAAGGGAAGGGTTACATTCGAAAGGTTCGGGGAAGTTCAAGGGCAATTGAAGTTCTAAACAAACCTATGAATCATATTAATCAGGTTTTCTCAATCCCAATTGTTGGGAGTGTAAAGGCAGGAGAGCCATTACTTTCGATCCAAAATATGGAAGGTTATGTCAATGTTGACAAAAATTTTGTTTCTTCCGATGACTTTTTTCTCCTGAGAGTTAAGGGAGATAGTATGATAGGTGCGCAGATAAAGGATGGAGACCTTGCACTTATCAAACCCCAATCCCATGCAGAAGATGGGGAGATTGTGGTTGCCTTGGTTGATGAGGAGGCTACCATTAAAAGGATTTTTAAGAAGAGGGATTCGGTTATTTTAAAGCCTGAAAATTCACTAATGAGGCCTATTGTTGTTAGAAAAGGAGAAAAGAAAGTTACCATAGTAGGAAAGGTTGTTGGGATATTCAGGAAACTATAATGAAAGATCGAATCATTTTGCATATCGATATGGATGCCTTTTTTATCTCTGTTGAGGAGAGGGAAAACCCTGCCCTCCATGGAAAACCTTCTGCGGTTTGTGGCTCCCTTTCTCGAAGTGTGATAACATCGGCAAACTATGAAGCAAGGGCCTGGGGAATTCGGGCAGGGATGCCTATCCAGGAGGCAAAAAAGAGATGCCCCAATTTGATTCTCGTGAAAGGAGATATTTCCAAATATACAGAGACCGCCTCGCGGATATTCTCCATCCTTAAGGATTTTACCCCCCTTGTAGAGGTTGCCTCCATTGATGAAGCCTACCTCGATATTACAGAGTCACTTCTACTTTTTAAATCTCCCTACCAAATTGCTAAATTGATTAAGGAAAGGATAAGAAAAGAGGAAAGATTGACCTGTTCAATTGGAATTGCCCCTAATAAATTGCTTGCCAAGTTAGGAAGCACTTTGAGAAAGCCTGATGGGTTAATGATTATTAAAAAGGAAGAGGTGGAAGAAATACTAAAAGACATTCCTGTGGAGAAACTCCATGGAATCGGTCCAAAACTTAAAGAGGAGTTGAATTCAATTGGTATCTTTACTTGCGGCCAATTAGGAGAATTTCCTCCGTCTTTTTTATCAAAAAGATTCGGGGTAATTGGAGAGAGGCTCAAGCAGATGGGTCAAGGTTTTGATGAAAGCCCTGTAGTGCCTTTTGATGAAGATGTGGAGGCAAAATCTTTCAGTCATAGTGTTACGCTCCAAAAGGACACATTGGATCCTAATATTATTAAAAAGATTATTTTACAGCTTTCCGAGAGGGTATCAAGAAGGATGAGAAAGGAAGGTTTCTATGGAAAGAGGATAACTGTTACAATTCGTTACTCTGATTTTTTTACCTTCTCAAAACAGAAGACCCTCTCAAAATTTGTTAACAGTGGTGATGAGATTTATAAATATGCCATAGAGGTTTTTGAATCGATTAATCATAGAAAACCGATTCGGCTCCTTGGGGTTGGTGTCTCATTGTTAAAAAAGGAATTATGTCAGTTGGATCTTTTCGAAAAGAGGGATAAGAAGGAAAGATTGCTAAAGGCTATGGATCAGGTGAACGAACGCTTCGGAGATTGGACCTTAACATGGGCAGGTCTGTATTGAATTTCAAATGATTGGTTCAATCTCAATTAATGATTTTATAATTAAATTCTCTTATACTATTAATGATGAGAGTGGACAAACTGGAGGAATTTAGATGAGATTAGGCGCTTTCAATTTAAATGAACCATTAGTTGATCTAAAGGATCCATGGGTCTTTGCAATACTTAGGCCATGGATAGATGTGAATAATGTTGGAACATTGATCCTTAATGGATTGGAGGCTCAATTCGAAGCAAAGGAATTGGCAAGATTAGCTCAGCCAGGTCTCTTTTTCGATTTTACACGCTACCGACCTATCCTATATTTTGATAAGGGTATCAGGAAAGTAAAAATCCCAAATACTTATATAAGTTATACCAAAAGGGAAGATGGAAACGATCTTCTTTTTCTTCATCTACTCGAGCCCCATTCCTTCTCAGAGTTTTATGTGAATTCTATATTAAAACTCCTTAAAGCACTTAAAGTAAAAAAATATTGCCTCTTGGGGAGTATGTATGATGTTGTTCCCCATACCCGACCTTTGATCGTTACAGGGGGTGCAATAGGAAGGGGGACAGAACTCGATCTCAAAAGATCTGGTGCCCAATTAAGTGACTATCAGGGGCCAACAACGATTACAATACTTATCAGCCAGAGGGCTCCTGAATTTGGTATTGAGACAATCTGGTTTATCGTTTCCTTACCCCAATATGTAAGGCTTGAGGAGGACTTTTTAGGAAAGATCAGGCTTATGGAGATTCTAAATCTACTCTATGGTATCCCGATTGACAAGAAAGATTATGAGAAGGCTTCCGAACAACTGAATCTAATAAATCAGAAGGTAGAAAAGACACCTGAACTTAAAAATATTCTACCACAACTCGAAACGCTTTATGATGTTCGAATCAAAAGGAGAGAGGGGATTGGGAAGGATAAGCTTTCATCCGATCTTGAAGAGATCCTCTGGAGAATCATCGGGAAGGATTTCGGAGAGGCCTGATTCTTTTTATCTAAATTTAGGATGAAATAAATATGAAGAAATACTTTCTGAAATTTTTCATTATTATTTTAATGATGGCTACCATTTCATGCACGGTTAAAGAGATTAAACCACCAGAACAAACCCTTCCAAAACCAGCAAAGATTGCCCTTGTCTTAGGAGCAGGGGCTTCAAAAGGCTTTGCCCATATAGGTGTAGTTAAAATCCTTGAAGCCAATAAAATCCCTCTCCATATGATTGTTGGAACAAGCGTTGGCAGTGTGGTTGGAGCCCTTTATGCTTATGGACTCAGTGCATTTGAACTGCAGAGATTATCATTGTATATCGAACAGAAGGATATAGTGGATTTAACCTTTCCAGATAATGGTTTTATTAAAGGAGAAAAACTTGAGGATTTTATCAATAAGACATTGAAGAATACACCACTGGAGAGGCTCAAGATTCCTTTCTATGCTGTGGCATCGGAAATTCCCAATGGTGAGGAGGTCATTTTTGGCAGAGGAAACACAGGACAGGCAGTTAGGGCGAGTTGTTCAATCCCTGGCATTTTTAGACCTGTTAAAATAGGAGAAAAGGTCTATGTGGATGGGGGTGTGGTGAGTCCTGTTCCGGTTGAGGCGGCAAGAAGGTTGGGTGCAGATATGGTCATAGCAGTTGATATCTCTTCAGGCTCCGAGAGGATGCCTCCGAGCAATACAATAGAGACAATCCTCCAGTCCATCAATATAATGTATTCAAGGCTCTCAATCATTCAACTCTCCAAGGCCGATGTAGTGATAAAACCGAAGGTAAGCCATATCGGGTCAGCAGATTTCTCAAAGAGACACGAAGCCATTCTCGAGGGTGAAAAGGCAACCATAGAGGTACTACCTAAAATCATGGAGATAATCAATCGTCTAAGGCTTGAAGGGAGATTGTAGATGAAAACAGGGGTCTTTTTTCATTATGAGTTCTCAAAGGCTGAGTGGCCTATTATTGGTAATAAATTTCGGAATTTCCCTGAGGTAATGAGAGAATCTCTTTCCCTTGAAGGTGTAGAATTTTTTGAACCAAAGGAGGTTTCTGAATCATTGCTTCTTAAAGTCCATACCGAGGCCCATTTAAAAGGTGTTAAAAAGGCATGGTATTATAGGGGTGCCTCTCTTTCAGTTGGGGGATGTGTTGAGGCCTCGGAAAGGATAGCAAGGAGAGATATCAATCGCGCCCTTGTATTTGCGGTCGCAGCAGGTCACCATGCAGAACCTTCATATGCCTGGGGTGGAACCTATCTCTCATGCACAGGCCCCTCTGTTGTAAATTTGAGAGAAAAATTTGGCATAAAACGGTTCTCTATAATCGATACAGATAGTCACCATGGCAATGGGACACGCGAAGTTTTTCGAAACGATCCGGATATACTGCATGTCTGTTTCTGTGATGAGGATAGGGTTGAAGGAAGCGGAACAAAGATAGATGTAGATGTTGGATACCAGAGCAGTGATGATGAATATCTCGAAAAGGTTCGCCATCAATTTTTCC